>NZ_JFYX01000005.1:0-134364 GCF_000632245.1 Pseudomonas sp. RIT357 | reverse complement strand
TCGTATGGGGTCGGGGTGATCTGTTTGCTCGGGCTTGGCGCGATGACTTGTTGCAGGCTTGTCTGAAATTCAGCGGCATCCCGCTCACTTCTGTAGTGAGCGAGCTTGCCTCGCGCGGGGCAAGCCCGCTCACCACAATAGCGCCTACTGACTCAAACCCATCGCCTGCCTTTGGTTGTCTTGATACGCCGTCACCTGCAACTGGCCTTGAAGTCGTATGGGGTCGGGGTGATCTGCTTGCTCGGGCTTGGCGCTATGACCTGTTTAAGGCTTGTATGAAGTTCAGCGGCATCCCGCTTACGTCTGTAGTGAGCGAGCTCGCCTCGCGCGGGGCAAGCCCGCTCACCACAAAAGCGCCTTACTAACTCAAACCCATCGCCTGCCTTTGGTTGTCTTGATACGCCATGACCTTTAACTGGCCTTGAAGTCGTATGGGGTCGGGGTGATCTGTTTGCTCGGGCTTGGCGCGATGACTTGTTGCAGGCTTGTCTGAAATTCAGCGGCATCCCGCTCACTTCTGTAGTGAGCGAGCTTGCCTCGCGCGGGGCAAGCCCGCTCACCACAATAGCGCCTACTGACTCAAACCCATCGCCTGCCTTTGGTTGTCTTGATACGCCGTCACCTGCAACTGGCCTTGAAGTCGTATGGGGTCGGGGTGATCTGCTTGCTCGGGCTTGGCGCTATGACCTGTTTAAGGCTTGTATGAAGTTCAGCGGCCTCCCGCTTACTTCTGTAGTGAGCGAGCTTGCCTCGCGCGGGGCAAGCCCGCTCACCACAAAAGCGCCTTACTAACTCAAACCCATCGCCTGCCTTTGGTTGTCTTGATACGCCATGACCTTTAACTGGCCTTGAAGTCGTATGGGGTCGGGGTGATTTGTTTGCTCGGGCTTGGCGCGATGACCTGTTTAAGGCTTGTATGAAGTTCAGCGGCATCCCGCTTACTTCTGTAGTGAGCGAGCTTGCCTCGCGCGGGGCAAGCCCGCTCACCACAAAAGGGCCTTACTGACTCAAACCCATCGCCTGCCTTTGGTTGTCTTGATACGCCGTGACCTGTAACTGGCCTTGAAGTCTGCGGCGCCACCGGCGTACTGCTCACACCGAAGCGTTGGAGTCGGTCAGGACGGGCCGGAGTGCGGGGGTTAGTTACGACTTCTAACCGTAGGGCGTGGCGCCCCTGCGATCCACCAACCGGATACTGTCCCGCCCACCCCGCTTGGACTCATACAGCGTGGTATCCCCTTGCTCAATCAACGCCGCCAGGCTCTCCGGCGGCTGATCGAACAGGTTGGCGCCAATGCTCAGGGTCACCGGTTGCGGGGTGCTGAAGCTCTGCGAGGCCAGTTGCTGAAACTGGTCGCGCAGGCTGCTGCCCAGTTCGACGATCTGCTCAGCCGACGTGTGATTGAGCAGGATCACAAACTCATCGCCGCCCAGCCGTGCTGCCAGTGCGCCTCGGGGCACGACGGCGCGGATCATTTCGCTCAATGCGATCAACAGGCGGTCGCCGGCGGTGTGGCCGTGGAGGTCGTTGACGCCTTTGAAGTTGTCGATGTCGATCAGCAGCAGGGCGCCGGGTTGGGTCGAAGATACCTGGGCCAGCAGGCGAGGGGCGCGCAGGTCGAGGGCGCGACGGTTGTAGAGGGCGGTGAGTGGATCGCGGGCGGCGAGGCGGGCGATCTGTTGTTCGCGGCGGTAGCGTTCGGAACCCGTCATCGACAAGGCAATCAGCATGATTGCCATGGCGCCTTCCACCAGGGAGATCTGGATGATCTCGCCCTTGAAGGCGGCGAGGTCGATCAGGGTGCCGGGAATGACCACCGACAGCGTTTTGGCCACGTAAAAGGTCCCGTGGAGCAGCAGCACAAAACGCAACTGCACCGCGCCGACGCTCAGGGACCGGCCATGGGGCTGCAGCAGGAAACTGGCGCGCAGGGTGGGCAGGGCGACCAACAGCGATTGCACCGCCAGCATGGCTTTGGACCATGATTGGTCCGTTGGCAGCGCGAGCATGGCGAACCAGATCACGGGCATCAGGGCCCAGGCGCGTGATACGCGTACTTGGGTAAACCGCGCCACGCCGAGCAGAAACAGGAAGTGTGCGGTCACCAGCAAACCGTTGGCGAACCAGATGCCGATGACTAAAAAGCCATTAATGCGCAGCAGGGCCAGGAGAGAACCGATGGTGATGGTGGCGAAACCGCTGCTCCACAACAGCAGCGAGGGTTCGCGCACGCTGCGCCATTCGACCAGCAGGTAAAGGGCGGCAGCGGCTGCCAGGGCAACGGTGAGTGCCAAAATCGTGGGAGGGTCGAGCGTCATTTCTTGCTGGGTCTGCCTGGTGTGCGTTTAAACCGGGATTGTAAGCGCACACGCAGGTTTTTCAGAGCATTCTGTGTAGTGGCACACAGCCAGCCGATGATCGGCGGGTCAAACGCCTTTGGTCGACGGCAGCAGAATCGTCAGGATGCCCACCAGCGGCAGGAACGAGCACAGTTTGTAGACGTACTCGATGCCGTGGTTATCCGCGAGCAAACCGAGCAACGCCGCGCCAATCCCGCTGAAACCGAACATCAGGCCAAAGAACACACCTGCGATCATCCCGACATTGCCCGGCACCAGTTCTTGGGCAAACACCACAATGGCCGAGAACGCCGAAGCCAGGATAAAGCCAATCACCACACTGAGCACGGCGGTCCAGAACAGATCGACGTAGGGCAGGGCCAGGGTGAAGGGCGCGGCGCCGAGGATGGAGAACCAGATGACTTTCTTGCGGCCGATTTTGTCGCCGATCGGGCCGCCTGCGAAGGTGCCCACGGCCACCGCACCGAGGAACAGGAAGAGGTACATCTGGGAACTCGATACCGACAGGTGGAATTTTTCAATCAGGTAAAACGTGAAGTAGCTGGTCAGGCTGGTCATGTAGAAGTACTTGGAGAACACCAGCACTGCCAGCACCACCAGGGCAAACGTCACGCGGCCTTTGGACAAGCCGTGGGTGGCTTTGCCGCCTTGCTTGAGCTTGAACAGCGCGAGGTGGTTGCGGTACCAGCGGCTCAAGCCATACAGCACCAGGATCGCGAACACCGCGAACAGACCGAACCAGGCGATATTGCCCTGGCCGTAGGGAATGATGATCGCCGCTGCCAGCAACGGGCCGAAGGCGCTGCCGGTGTTGCCACCGACCTGGAAGGTCGATTGCGCAAGGCCGTAGCGTCCGCCGGAAGCCAGGCGCGCCACGCGGGAGGTTTCCGGGTGGAAGGTCGACGAGCCTACGCCCACCAGACCCGCCGCCAGCAGGATCGCCGGGAAGCTGCCGACAAACGCCAGCATCAGGATCCCGATCAACGTGCACACCATGCCGGCCGGCAGCAGCCAGGGCTTGGGATGACGATCAGTGTGGTAGCCGATCCACGGTTGCAGCAGCGAGGCGGTCAGTTGGAAGGTCAGGGTGATCAGGCCCACCTGGGCAAACGTCAGTCCGTAATTGGCCTTGAGCATGGGGTAGATCGACGGCAGCACGGCCTGGATCAGGTCATTGATCAGGTGCGCCAAAGCGCAGGCACCGAGGATACGCATAACTAATGGGCTTGCTTGGGGCGCACTGGTAGCAGTGGCGGGGGACGCGGGGAGTGTCGACATGCAGGCATTCCATACAAGGCAGCGAACAGGGGCCGCCAATACGTGGCTGGCGGCCCATTTCAAATTGTGTCGGGCTTTATGCTAGATTCAGTAAAAATGTCTGTCTCACGAAATTCGGGCAGTAACTGTCGCAAAAAGGGCTAAATGATCAAGTCACTGGATAAATTCCTGCAGGAGATCGACGAAGGCGAGTGGGCCGTGATCAGTTCGGCCACCGACTATCCTGAAAACTGGGTGATCCCCGACCACAGCCACGAGAAGCATCAACTGCTCTACGCGACCGAAGGGGTCATGGTAGTGCATTCGGCGCAGAACCAATGGACAGTGCCGCCCAATCGCGGCTTCTGGATGCCCTGCGGGCACGTGCATTCCCTGCGCTGCGTAGGGCCGCTGAAAATGCGCAGCGTGTTTGTGCGCCCCGACAGCTTCCCCAATCTGCCCACCGAAACCAAGGCTGTAAGCATCTCGCCGCTGCTGAGCGAGCTGATCAAGGCCTCGGTCAGCCTCAAGCCACCTTATGCCGAAGACTCGCGGGATGCGCGGATCATGCACCTGATCCTCGACGAACTGGCCATCCTGCCCGCGTTGCCGTTATCCCTGCCACAGCCTGCCGACCCGCGTATCCAGCGGATCTGCCTGGCGCTGCAACAGAATCCGGGCGATGCCTCGACAGTGGCGCACTGGAGCGAGCGCCTGGGCCTGGATCAGAAAACCATCCAGCGCCTGTTTCGCAAGGAAACCGCCATGACCTTCGGCCAATGGCGCCAACAGGCGCGGTTGCTACTGGCCCTGGAGCGCATGGCGATGGGGGAAAAGATCATCGACGTGGCGTTGGAGCTGGGCTACGAAAGCCCCAGCGCCTTCACCAGCATGTTCAAGAAACAGTTCGGCAAGACGCCGAGCCTGTTTTTCAAACCGGGCCCAGCAGCCGGTTGAACGCGTCGATATCCAGCGGGCGGCTGAGGAAGTAGCCCTGGCCTTCATCACAGGCCACGGCCTTGAGCATCGCCAGGTGCTCGGCGGTTTCGATGCCTTCGGCGGTCACCGTGAGTGCCAGGGCACGTCCCAGGCCGACGATGGCATGGATGATGGCTTGATCATCCTCGCTGTCTTCCAGTCGGGTCAGAAAGCTGCGGTCTATTTTCAATCCATCGAACGGGAACGCGCGCAGGTAGCTCAGTGACGAATACCCGGTGCCAAAGTCGTCCATGGCGATGCGGATGCCCAGTTGTTTGAGGGCGCGCATCACGTCCAGCGCACCGACGGCGTCTTCGAGCATGACGCTTTCGGTGATTTCCAGTTCCACCCGCGCCGGTTCGATACCCGAGGCCTGTAACGCGTGACGCACGCGCTCCATCAGGTTGCCGCGCTTGAACTCGGTCGGCGACAGGTTGACCGACACAAACAACGCATCCGGCCACTGGGCGGCACAGGCACAGGCGGTTTCCAGCACCCAGTCACTCAGCGACAGGATCAGGCCGGACTCTTCGGCAATCGGGATAAAGGTGTCCGGCGCGATCAGGCCGCGCTCCGGGTGTTGCCAGCGCACCAGCGCTTCGGCGCCGACCATCTGCCCGTCGGCTATGCGGTAACGCGGCTGAAAGTGCAGGCGCAATTCCCCATGTTTGATCCCATAGCGCAGGTCGCTTTCCAGGCGTCGACGCTCGATGATTCGTGCATTCATCTCGCCGGAGTAGAAGCGCCAGGTATTGCGCCCGGCGGACTTGGCCTCATACAGCGCAATGTCCGCGTAGCGCAGCATTTCGGTGACGTTGCCGGCGTCATTGGGCGCCAGCGCGATACCGATGCTGGCGCTGATAAACACTTCCTGCTCATCGATCCGGATCGCGCGCTCAAGGGAGACGATCAAGCGTTTGCAAAAGTTTTCGACGTCGTCCTGGGTGCCGGCATCGCTGAGGATCAGCACAAATTCATCGCCGCCAACCCGCGCCACCAGATCACCGTGGCGCACGCAGTCGGTCAGGCGGCTCGACACTTCATTGAGCACCCGGTCGCCGGCGGCATGCCCGAGCAAGTCATTGACCGGTTTGAATCGGTCCAGGTCCAGGCTGAGCATGACCAAGGGTTGCTCAAGGAGGGGCAGCGTCTTGAGCTTGGCGTCCAGGAAGGCTTGTAGACGCGTGCGATTGGGCAACCCGGTCAGGGCGTCATGCTGGGACAAAAATTCAATGCGTCTGCGTGCCTCGACTTCTTCAGTCACGTCCGTGGCGGTGCCGCGAAACCCGCCGCACGGCATTTTCCGCGCCGATAGCCGGGTGGTGCGCTCTTGCCCTTGGGCATCCACATACAGGCATTGCACGCTGAGGTCCGGGCGTCGGCCGGGCGTGCACAACCACTGTGACAACAACCCGTCTTCGGTGCCCAACAGGTCATTCATGGCCGCGCCGATCCAGGCGTCGCGGGTCAACCCGGTTACGCTTTCGAAACGCTCCGAGAGGTAGGTAAAGCGCCAATCGCCGTTGATCTCCCAGACCCAGTCGGAACTGGCTTCTACCACATCGCGAAAGCGCGCTTCGCTGGTGGCCAAGGCGTTCTGGCTGGTTTGCAGCGAGCTATGACTGGCATCCAGCGCCAGGGCGGCGGCAGTGCTGCGGCGCAAGATCATCCACGTCATCAGGCACACCAGCAGCGCGGCCAGGCCCAGCAAGGGCAGGCCGACGCCAATGAGGCGTCGGCCGGGCTGTTCCGGCTGCCAGTACAGGCTACCGGCGCTGCCGTTGTCGCCGAGGGGTAAAAACACGCCCTTGGCGATGTCTTCAGGGGTGGCGATGTGCAGGTTGCCCACGCCGAAGTCATCGCCGATCCGGCCCAATTTGGCGCTGTCGAGGATGTCGACAAAGACCAGCACCGAGGCTGGCCTACCGTCTGCAACCACCGTGGGGTCGGTGCCCGGCGCAATGGCTGCGGCAGCCACCAGTGCGGGGCTGCCGCGTACGTTGATGAACGTGCTCACCGGGGTTTCGTTATCTACGCCGGCGCGGGCCTGTTCGAGCAGTTGGGTGAGGGGCTGATCGAGCCATTCGCTGAGCTCAAAGGTTTGCAGTTCGCCTTCGACCACGGTGTACACCGTGCGATTGGCGTCGTTGACCACAAACAGGCCCTGAAAACCGAAGTCTTGGAACAGTGTGGGCCCTATATTGCCGCGCTCGAAGGCCCAATCCTTGTCCACCTGTACATGCAGGTGCTTGTAGGCATCGCTCCAGAACGCGTAGTCCTTGACCGTCACCCGCATGGCTTTTTCCATGGACTGTATGGCTTTGCGGGTATGGAACGCGCTTTCGGCCTGCTCGGTGCGGTCCAGGTCATGGGCGATGTAAAGCAGTGAGTAAGCCGCTGCCGCAAAGACAACGGCCAGCAAGGCCATGAAATTCAACAGTGACGTGCGTGCCAGTGACAGGCTGGTGCGGGTGGACAGCGAGCGGACGATTGGAGCGAGAGAGTTGGGCATTATTTAGCGCAGGGCCTCGCTGCAAGTCAGGGGTATGACAAGTTATCGGCGGCCCTTGGAAAAGATTGAGTGCGTCAGGCTGTGCTCAAGTGTTGTGCGCGAACACTGACGCAGCGTGCTGCCCATGCAAGCAACGCCGCCCCGCACAGCAGCGCCGCACTCAACTCAAACGTCGCCCGATAGCCACTGAAGTCAAACACCACACCGCCCACCGTGGCGCCTGAAGCAATCGCCAACTGGATGATCGCGACCATCAGGCCGCCCCCTGCTTCGGCATCCTTGGGCAGGGTGTTGGCCAGCCACGTCCACCAACCCACGGGGGCGGCGGTGGCGACCAGGCCCCAGAGCCCCAGCAACAGGGTTGTCATCCCGGTCGAGCTGCCGAAGGCGACCAAGGCCAGGGCGATCAATGCCATCAGCAGTGGAATGGCAATCAGCGTGGGATACAGGCTGCGCTTCAAAAAACGCTCGATCAGGAACGTGCCCGCCAGACCGGCCATGCCCAGTACCAGCAGCATCAGCGACAACAGGGACACGCTGACCTGGGTGACGGTTTCCAGGAACGGTCGCAGGTAGGTGAACAGCATGAATTGACCCATGAAAAACACACTGACCGCCAGCATGCCCATGATCACAGGCGGCTG
Organism: Pseudomonas sp. RIT357; assembly: GCF_000632245.1. Classification (NCBI taxonomy): domain Bacteria; kingdom Pseudomonadati; phylum Pseudomonadota; class Gammaproteobacteria; order Pseudomonadales; family Pseudomonadaceae; genus Pseudomonas; species Pseudomonas sp. RIT357. The sequence goes on along the minus strand of NZ_JFYX01000005.1, from coordinate 126,612 downwards.
TTTCATCAGGCGCAGCACGTTGGTGGTCTTTACCTCGCCCTGCGACTTGATCGACGGCAGGCTGATCAGCAGCCACACCACGGCGATCACCGCCACCGGCACCACGCAGAAAAACGCGCCACGCCAGCCGATCATTCCGCCCAGAAAGCTGCCCAGTGGTGCAGCAATCACCGTGGCCAGGGCGTTGCCACCGTTGACCATGGCCAGGGCACGCGGCACTTGGTCGTCCGGTACCAGGCGCATGGCGGTGGCGGCCGACAGTGACCAAAACCCGCCGATGGCAACGCCGATCAGCGCTCGCCCCAACATGAAGACCATGTAGTTCGGCGCAAAGGCCACGACCGTTCCAGACACGATCATCAGCAGTGTCAGTGCCACCAGCAGGCGCTTGCGATCCACCCGCGCCGCCACGGCGGCAATCACCAGGCTGGTGAGCAAGGCAAACAGCCCTGACACCGAAATGCCCTGGCCGGCCTGGCCTTGAGTGATGTTGAGGTCGGCCGCCAGTGGCGTCAGCAGGCTGACCGGCATGAACTCCGAGGCGACTAATGTAAAGGCCGCCAGGGACATAGCGAACACCGCGCCCCAGCGCGGTGCATTCGTGTTTTTGGTCATCACTTGAGGTTGTTCTTGAAGAAGGTGGTGAGGTGGGCAAACGGAATCAGATTGACCCGGTCGTACAGGTCCACATGCCCCGCGTTCGGGATGATGAGCAATTCCTTCGGTTCGGCCGCACGCTGGTAGGCGTCTTCGCTGAACTCGCGGGAGTGCGCGTTGGCCCCGCTGATCAGCAACAGCGGACGCGGAGAGATCGTCTCGATGTCGTTGAACGGGTAGAAGTTCATGAACTTCACGTTGCTGGTCAGCGTCGGCATGGTGGTGGTCTGCGGCGACGCACCGGCAGGTGTGAACTGGCCACGTGGCGTGCGGTAGAAGTCAAAGAACTCGTCCCCCACCGGGTTGCCCGTCAGCTTGAGCGGCGTGCCGCTGGTGTAGAGGGTCTCGCCGCCCTGGAATTCCACATAGCGCTGGTTGGCCGCTTGCAGCAGGATATGCCGGCGCTGTTCCAGGGTGACGCCGTGCTTGAGGCCGTTGCGGTTGGCCGCGCCCATGTCGTACATGCTGACGGTGGCGATGGCCTTGAGGCGGGGGTCGATCTTCGCCGCCGCGATGACGAAGCTGCCGCTGCCACAGATACCGATCACGCCAATGCGTTCACGGTCGACCATCTGCCGGGTGCCGAGGAAGTCCACGGCGGCGCTGAAGTCCTCGGTGTAGAGGTCGGGCAGCACCGCGTTGCGCGGTGTACCGGCGCTGTCGCCCCAGAACGACAGGTCCAGAGAGAGTGTGACGAAGCCCTGTTCGGCCATTTTGGTGGCGTACAGGTTCGCGCTCTGTTCTTTGACGGCACCCATCGGGTGACCGACGATAATCGCGGGGCTTTTAGCACCCGAGCTCAGGTTTTTCGGCACGAACAGGTTGCCGGCAACCTGCAGGCCGTATTGGTTGTTGAAGGTGACCTTTTCGACCGTCACCTTGTCGCTTGTGTAGAAGTTGTCAGCACTGTTGGACATATCGGCTCCCAGAGCAGTTAAAGACGTCACCAGCAAACCAAGGGCAAGCAAGAGGCGTTTCATGGGCGGATCCTTGAAAGGGTTGGTCCGCACATTTTCCCGGTGTGGCGGTGGCGTCTGTAGTGCGTTCCGCTGGATTACTTGCCTGATGCTCTGAGTCTGGTGGTTTACGGGGGACGCCATGGACTGCGCGGGGTAGAGTTCGCGGATCAACAAAAAGGGCAGGTTATGAAGAACAATCTGGACGCGCTGGTCCACGCCATTGCATCGCGCATCGCTGCGCCTGGGGACTGCCCCATGCCGATCCCGGGCCTGGGGTTCTATCGGCGTGAGCAGCCGTGCACGCCGGTGGTGTGCATGGTCGAACCGAGCATTGTGCTGGTGGCCCAGGGGCAGAAGCAGCTGTGGGTGGGCGGCGAGGGGTATCCGTATGACACGTCACGCTTCCTGGTGACATCGCTGGACATTCCTGCCAATTCCGAAGTGCTGCAGGCGAGCCCCACGCGGCCGTGCCTGGGGCTGACCTTTAAGCTGGACCTGCGCATATTGGCCGAGCTGATCGCCCAGAGTGAGCTGCCGCCCAAGCGCGAGCGTTCAGTGCTCAAAGGGGTCGGCATCGGGGTTGTCACCGACGGCATGCTGGCGTCGTTTGCGCGGCTGGTGGCGTTGCTCGATGAGCCCGAGGCGATCCCGGTACTCGCACCACTGATCCAGCGCGAGATCCACTACCGCTTATTGCAAAGCAACCAGGCTGGACGACTGCGGCAGATTTGTTCAGTGGACGGGCAGGGCTACCGTATCGCCAAGGCGATTGACTGGCTCAAACTCAATTACGACGCAGTGCTGCGCGTGGAAGACTTGGCGGCGCGGGTGCAGATGAGCGCGGCCACGTTCCATCATCACTTTCGCCAACTCACGGCGATGAGTCCGTTGCAGTATCAGAAGTGGCTGCGTTTGAACGAGGCGCGCCGGTTGATGCTTAACGAGCATCAGGATGTCTCCAGCGCGGCGTTCAAGGTGGGCTATGAAAGCCCGTCGCAGTTCAGCCGCGAATACAGCCGGCTGTTTGGCGTGCCGCCCAAGCGCGACATCGCCGGGTTACGCGGCAAGCCGAAATTTAACGTTCACTCTGTGTCAAGTTAGCGAAAAAGATGCAGCCAATCAGTCGGGCAAACAGGCTCAGGGTTTCCGGCAGGTTGGGGTCATCAAACAGCATCGCTTGTGAATCCAAGGCACACAGCGCGCCGAACAGGCGGCCATCAGGCAGGAAAATCGGCGCGCCGGCGTAGCTTTCGATAGCGAACTGCTTGACTACCGGGCGTGAAGCGAAGCGGCCGTTTGCGCTGACCTGCGGGATGAACAAGGTCTGTGGATTAATGCAGAACTCGCTGCACAGGGTGGTTTCCAGGTTAAGCACGTCATCCACATTGATCCCCATTTCCATAGGGTCGTGGACCGAGCAGACCACCCATTCCAGGTCGGTGAACTTGGCGATGCCGGCAAAGCGCATCCCGGTCAGGCGGGTGACCAACTGCAGAATGCTGGTGGTGGCTTCTATTTCGGCGATGGCGGCGCGTTCGTCTGCGCTCAGTAGCGAATGTGCTGCGGTGAAGCTGGGAAGCATGCTGAGCTCTCCAAAGGCGTGGTGGCCGGGGCCACCACGCACGGTCAAGTCTTAATTAATTCGCGGGTGCTGTTGCACCAGATTCTGGCGCTTAGCTTCCAATTCCGCAATTTCGGCGTCGATGTCTTCGATCTTCTGCTCGATATTGTCGTGGTGTTCCTGCAGCAACTCCTTGGCTTCTTCCATGTCCGAAGCTGCCGGCGCCGCGCCACGCAGAGGCTTGTTGGCAGTTTCCTTCATCGTCAGGCCGGTGATCAAACCGACCACGGCAAACACCATCAGGTAGTAGGCGGGCATGAACAGGTCGTTGGTGCTTTCCACCAGCCACGCCACGGCCGTCGGTGTTACACCGGCGATCAGTACCGAGACGTTGAACGCACTGGCCAGCGCGCTATAGCGCAGGTGAGTGGGGAACATCGCTGGCAAGGTCGAAGCCATCACGCCGATGAAGAAGTTCAGGATTACAGCGAGGATCAAGAGGCCGGCGAAGATCAGGCCGATCTTGCCGCTGGTGATCAGCATAAATGCCGGGATCGACAGAAACAGCAAGCCAACACTGCCCGCGATGATGAAAGGCTTGCGGCCGATCTTGTCACTGATAAAGCCAATGAACGGTTGCACGAACAGCATGCCGACCATGATCGCGATGATGATCAGCACGCCGCTGTTTTCTTTGTAATGCAGGTTGTGGGACAGGTAGCTCGGCATGTAGGTGAGCAGCATGTAGTACGTCACGTTGGTGGCCGCGACGATACCGATGCAGGTCAGCAGGCTGCGCCAATGCTTGGTGGCGACTTCCTTGAAGGAGACCTTGGGACCGTGGGTCAGGCCTTCGCGGTCGCCTTGTTCGAGCTTGTCCATGTGTTGCTGGAACGCGGGGGTTTCTTCCAGCGCATGGCGCAGATACAGGCCGATGATGCCCAGAGGCAGAGCCAGGAAGAACGGCAGGCGCCAGCCCCACGATTCGAATTCAGCTTCGCCAAGCACGCTGGAGATCAATACCACTACGCCGGCACCGAGCACAAAACCGGCAATCGAGCCGAAGTCCAGCCAGCTACCGAGGAAGCCGCGCTTGCGGTCCGGGGCGTATTCGGCGACGAAGATCGACGCGCCGGTGTATTCACCACCCACCGAGAAACCCTGGGCCATCTTGCACAGCAGCAGCAGGATCGGCGCCCAGATGCCAATGGACGCATAGCCGGGAATCAGGCCGATGGCAAAGGTGCTCAGGGACATGATCACAATGGTGGCGGCCAGGACTTTCTGCCGTCCGTATTTATCGCCCAGCGCGCCGAAGAACAGGCCACCCAGCGGACGAATCAGGAAAGGCACGGAGAACGTACCCAGCGCGGCGATCATTTGTACGCTGGGGGAGGCGTCCGGGAAGAACACTTTACCGAGCACATAGGCGACAAACCCGTAGACACCGAAGTCGAACCATTCCATGGCATTGCCAAGGGCGGCGGCGGTAATTGCTTTGCGCACCTTGGCATCGTCGACGATGGTGATGTCCTTCAACCCGATGGGTTTGACGCTTTTTCTACGTAATTTCATGCGAACCACTCTAAAACAGAACAGGGGTGGTGCTATCACTGCGATAGCACCGCTCTGTCACTTCAGATACAAGCGGACACGAAAAAATTCACCCGTTGCTGTACTTTTTCTCGACTGGCAGCAGATCTACCTGTGAAAAGCGCTATTTCACGACCCCGCTACCCCCTGTAGTGAGCGGGCTTGTCGAATCGTCGCACCGCCCGCGCTGGGCTGCGAAGCAGCCCCATCAACGCCAACCCGGTTTTCCAGACAAACCGGGTTGTGTGGTTTTGGGGCTGCTTCGCAGCCCAGCGCGGGACAAGCCCGCTCACCACAAAAGCCCGCTCACCACAAAAAAAGAGTGACATCCTTTAGAGAGAACCACCCCAATGCCCACCTCACGCCTGATCTACCGTCCACCAACACTCGAGGATCTGCCGCGATTGTTCTCGATCTTCGGCGACCCTCAGACCAACCGGTTCAATCCTTCCGGTCCCTTGGCAAGCCTTGCCGATGCGCAGCGGTTGCTCGACCACTGGCTCGCACAATGGGCGCGCGACGGTTATGGCTGGTGGGCGATTGCCCGGCGTGAATCCCCAGAGCATCTCATCGGCTTTGGCGGTATCGCACCGCTCAACTACCTCACTGAGCAGCGCATCAACCTCGGCTACCGTTTTGCCGTGGAGGCCTGGGGGCAGGGCTATGCCACCGAGCTTGCCCGCGATGCGCTGGTGCTGGCGTTTGAAACCCTGAACCTGCCCGAAGTGTTCGGGCTGGTTCGGCCCGATCACGCCGCCTCGATCCGCGTGTTGGAAAAGGTGGGCCTGCAGCACATTTGCTTCCTCGAAGATGTGCCCGGTCAGGCGCCGAGTCTGGTGTTACGCATTTGTCATCCTACAACTACCTCTCTCTGAAACTTCTCGTAACCACGTAGTCCCTAGACAGGCGGCAATCTTTCAGATTGACACCGCTCATAGGCCTCGATATAAAAGTCGCAGTTGTACGACGACATATGACGTTACATATGTCCTACCTAACAAAAATAAAAAGTGATGCCATGAATCTGAACGAGCCCATCAGCGCCCAGCGCGTTGGCCAGGCGGTAGGCAACTATCGCTGGACCATCTGTGCGATGTTGTTTTTCGCCACCACCGTCAACTACCTCGACCGCCAGGTGCTCAGCCTGTTGGCACCGCAGTTGTCCACGCAATTCGGCTGGAGCAATACCGATTACGCCAACATCGCGGCGGTGTTCCAGTTCGTGTATGCGATTTCCATGCTGTTCGCTGGGCGCTTTGTCGACAAGATCGGCACCAAGGCCGCTTACGTGGTCGCCATCGCCATTTGGTCCACCGGCGCCGTCATGCATGCGTTCTCGGTGCAGATGGGCGAGGGCATTGCCGCTGTCAGCAGTGCGATTGGGCTGGCGGTGATTCCGGTATCGATTGCCGGGTTCATGCTCTCCCGAGCGGTGCTGGCGATTGGCGAGGCGGGTAATTTCCCGATTGCGATCAAAGCCACTGCCGAATACTTCCCCAAGAAAGAGCGCTCCTTCGCGACCGGCATCTTCAACTCCGGCGCCAACGTCGGCGCGATCCTGGCGCCGATCTGCGTGCCGCTGATTGCTGGCATGTGGGGGTGGGAAGCCGCGTTCATGGTGATCGGCATGCTCGGTTTTCTGTGGGTGGCGGTGTGGGCCGCGGTGTATGAAAAACCCGAGCAGCAAAAACGCCTGTCGGCCGAAGAACTGGCCTATATCCGCAGTGACCAGACCGTACAGCCGTTCACCAAAGCCCCGTCTGGCGCGCCCGAAAAGAAAGTCTCGTGGTTCAAGTTGCTGACCTACCGCCAGACCTGGGCCTTTGCCTTTGGCAAGTTCATGACTGACGGCGTGTGGTGGTTCTTCCTGTTCTGGCTGCCGACTTACCTGTCCGCGCAATACGGCATGAAAGGCGCCGATATTGTGATGCCGCTGGCGGTGCTGTACAGCATGACCATGGTCGGCAGCATCGGCGGCGGCTGGTTCCCCAGCTACTTTATGGCGCGCGGCGATGCCCCGTACGACGGCCGTATGAAAGCCATGCTGGTGATCGCGCTGTTCCCGTTGGTGGTGTTGTTGGCGCAGCCCCTGGGCTACATCAGCTTCTGGGTGCCGGTATTGCTGATCGGCGTGGGCGCGTCTGCGCACCAGGCGTGGTCGTGCAACATCTTCACTACCGTGTCCGACATGTTCCCGCAGAAAACCGTGGCCTCGGTGGTCGGTATCGGTGGCATGGCCGGTGGGATCGGCGGTGTGGTGATGACCAAGATCGGCGGGTGGGTGTTTGACTATTACAAGTCAATCAACGACATCCACACCGGCTACATGATCATGTTTGCTATCTGCGCCCTGGCCTACCTGGTGGCGTGGAGCGTGATGAAGACCCTGGTACCGCGTCACAAGGAAATCACCGACCTGTGAAAACCACAGGTCGCGAGGTGCACTTGCGCCTCACACCCGTTCAGCACCCCCGCAGGTGCTGGCGGGGTCTGCCCTGGTCAGGATGATCCGCACCGCCATCACCACACCGGTCAGCACAGCGGCCAAGCCTGCGGTTTCCATAGGCGTTGGCCAGCGCCCGTGAAACCCCAGGCCGAGCAGGGTGGCGAAGAGTGATTCAAGGGCGATCAATTGGCCGCTCAATACCATAGGCAAGCGCTGTGTTGCGGCGTTCCAGGCCCAGGCGCCGACCACGGTCGACATCAGCGCGATGATCAGGCTCCAGGCATACAACGGCCCAGCGCGGGAGAGCCCAAGGCCCAACGTCGGAAGCTTGAGCAAGCCGAAGCCCTGTATCAGCGGCAGCAACCCCAGTGTGGCGGTGCCTGCACCGAGCAGCATCAACGCGCTCCAGAGTCCAATGCTCGACGCGGGAAGGTGCATCAATTGCTTTTGATTGATCACGCTGAAGCCTATCCACAAGCCAACCGCGCTCAACGAAAACAGCAGCCCCAACCACCAGGAAGCAAGGCTCAATGAAGGCTGGTGCAGGCTGCTCAGATTGGCCAACAACAGCCCCACGGTCAGGCACGTCAACGGCATCGCCAGCCTGCGCCACTGCACGGTTTTGTCCCTGGCGTTGCCGAGCAGAGCCAGCAACACGGGGACCATCCCCACCAGCGTCGGCGTCAGCACCGGGCCGCCGAACATGACTCCCGCAGCGATGCACGCGCCGTATCCCAGGCAGCCCAAGGCGCCGAGGGCTGCGGCGAGGCAGAGCTGGCCAGGCCGCAACAAACACAGGTGCGCCCGCCACAGAATCACGCCCAATACACCCAGCGCGCCCGCGATCAAAAAACGCACCACCATCAGGTCGTAGAGGGTGTATTCGCCACTGACGTAAGGCGTGATGAAGTTCAGCGCCCAGCCCAGGGTCGAGATGACCGCCAGGGTTACGCCAACAAATATCGAGCTCTGCGGTAAGGTCATCAGGGTTATCCAACAGGCGAGAGATCCATGGTGCCTAGCCGCGAGGCTGTGCTACAAACGAGTTCTCGGCCCTGAATGCATAACTTCAGATTATGAATACGCTCGGTAAAACCTTGCCGCCTCTTGCCAGCTTGTTGCCCTTTGAAGCAGCAGCGCGCCTGTGCAGCTTCTCCAGGGCGGCGGATGAATTGCACATCACACAGGCGGCTGTCAGCCGACAGATTCGTGGGCTTGAAGACAACCTCGGGGTGAAGCTGTTTTACCGGCGCAACCGCGCGGTATCCCTTACGCAAGAAGGGCGTGACCTGGCGCGGGTGGTTAGCGACGCATTGCACAGCATCGGTGACAGCGCAGCCCTCTTGCGCGCCGCGCAACGCAGCGACCGGGTGGTGCTGCTCTGCCAACTGTGCGAAGCGTTTTATTGGTTGATGCCGCGTCTGTCGAGTTTCCACCAGCAATACCCGCATCTCGATATCTAGGTCGTGACCTCAACCCGGCCTTTGACGGAGTTCAGTGCGCACTTCGACGTTGCTCTGCAAAGTTCGCGGCGACCCAGTGGCGCACATCCCTTGATGTTCACCGCTGCTGACGAAGTGTTCCCGGTGTGCAGCCCTGCCTACTTCGATGCACGACAACCGCTGTCGCTCACCGAATTACAGTCGGCCACTTTTTTGCACCACAGCTCCCAGCCTCCGCACTTGATGGAGTGGGACAGTTGGTTGCAGGTGTTCGGGCAGGCAGTGGCCGCCAATGCGCGCAGTGCCACATTCGACAGTTATCCATTGATGTTGCAGGCAGCGGTGGAAGGGCATGGAGTTGCCATGGGCTGGCGCCGTACGGCAAGCAGGCTGATCGAGAGTGGGGCGCTGGTCAGGCCCTGTGTGGAGAGCGTGCATTTACCCGAGGCGATTTCGATTTATCGTCATCAAGGCGCGGGCGACCGCCCAGAGATCGCGGCGTTGTTGGGCTGGTTGCAGGAGCAATTAAAGGGCGACAGCTGACGGCTGATCAGCTGTCGCACACTCAATGCGCTGTTATTGGTTACGCGTCACGCGCCACACCGTATTGGCCAAGTCATCCGCAATGATCAGCGCACCTTTGGGGTCCACCGTCACGCCCACCGGGCGGCCACGGGTCTTGCCGTCGTCGCCACGGAAGCCGGTGGCGAAGTCAACCGGCTCACCCGCCGGTTTGCCATTGCTGAACGGCACAAAGATCACCTTGTAGCCCACCGGATTCTCACGGTTCCAACTGCCGTGCTCGCCGACGAACACGCCGTCGGCGAATTTTTCGCCCATGGCCGGGATGGAAAAGTCCACACCAAGTGCCGCCACGTGAGAGCCCAAGCTGTAATCCGGCTTGATCGCAGCAGCGACTTTGGCTGGGTTCTGTGGTTGCGCGCGCGGGTCGACGTTCTGGCCCCAGTAGCTGTAGGGCCAACCGTAGAAGGCACCTTCACGCACCGACGTCAGGTAGTCCGGCACGAGGTCGGGGCCGAGTTCATCGCGTTCGTTGACCACTGTCCACAGTTGCCCGGAGTCGGGTTGGATGGTCAGCGCCGTGGGATTGCGCAGCCCGGTCGCGTAGGGCTTGTGCGCGCCGGTGGCGGCGTCGATCTGCCAGACCATGGCGCGGTCGATCTCCACTTCCATGCCGCGTTCGGTGACGTTGCTGTTGGAGCCGATACCCACGTACAGCTGGCGCCCGTCGGCACTCACGGCCAGGGACTTGGTCCAGTGGTGGTTGATCTGTGCCGGCAGGTCGGTGACTTTGACCGGCGCACCGCTGGCCTTGGTCTGGCCGTCGGTGTAGTCGAAACGCACCAGCGCATCCTGATTGGCGACGTAAAGCTTGCCGTCCGCAAATGCCAGGCCATAGGGCGCGTTGAGGTTATCGGCGAACACGGTTTTCAGCTCGTAGGTGCCGTCACCGTCGGCATCGCGCAGCAGGGTCAGGCGGTTGCCGCTCTTGACCTTGGTGTTGCCCTCGGCCTTGATCAGGCTGGCGATCACATCCTTGGGCTTGAGCTTGGCCGCACTGCCGCCACGGCCTTCGGCGACGAGGATGTCACCGTTGGGCAGCACCAAGGTCTGGCGGGGGATGGCCAGGTCGGTGGCGATGGCCGTGACGCTGTAGCCTTCGGGCACTTTGGGTTTCTGATCGCCCCATGGCGCGGGCTCGGCGATCTTCATGCTCGGCAGCAGGCTGCTTTGTTGTTCCGGCAATTTGGGATCAGGGCCGCGGGCCTGGGTTTTATCGCCTTCGCCACCGCAGGCGCTTAACAGCAGGGCGGCACTCAACAGGGTCAATGTGCTGGAGGTTTTCATTTCACACCTCCCGAACGCAGGCCGGTCCAGGTCGCTGCGAGCGTCAGCAGCATCACGATCGCCGACAACACCAGGCCGGTCGGCATGGAGGCGTAAGCGTCCTTGGCGTGTTGGAACGCGTTGACCAGACCGAGTATCCAGGTGGCCAACAACAGCAGGACATACCGAGTAGGTTGCCCGGCCTTTCGCTCGGCGCGCAGCAGGTTGACCAGTGCAAACAGCAGCGCAAAACCACCGAATACCAACGCACCGGCGATCAGCCAGGAGGCGAAGTTCGCCCACTGGATCTGGTAGGTCTGGGTGTAGGCGATGTCACTGAGCAACGCGCCAAGAAACAGCGGCACGGTGCCGGCGAGCAAGGTCGCATGCAGCGGACCTGGCGTGGGGCGATAGGTGGAGAGGGTAGTCATGGGGGGGCGGCTCCTTTTTATCCAACGCCCCTGGGCGGGGCAGCGCATAGGAAATGAGCGCGGCGCTTGTCGGAAAGTTCAGGGTGATTGGTGTCTAAATATTATGAGCCCGCTGCCAGAGCCCATGCATAAGGCCGTATCATCGTGTACTTTCCTTTCGCCAGGCGCCTCTATGACACACCCTCGCATTGGCTTCGCATGCCAGTACAAGCACCCCGAACGCCTGTTGTCGCCCAGCGCCCTCAAGCTGATCGAAGGCCCGTTCAACCCCCGCACGACCACCTTGCGCTGGATGGACGGGGTTACGCCGCAGGTCGCCCGCGAAAAATTGGTCGAAGTGGTCACCCATAATCTGGCAGCGCAATTGCGCCTGTTGGCCTATGTCGCCCAACTGCCGCCAACCTTGCGCATGCTGCGCTTGAGCAGCGACCTGCTGCCGTTCTACAGCCATCCGAAAGTCGCCGACGTCTATAAAGATCCCGCCATCGAGCGCCAATTGATTGAAGGTTTCGCCGCCATCGGCGAGCTGGCGCGTGCCTCGGATATTCGGCTGTCGTTCCACCCTGGCCAATACTGCGTGCTCGGTTCGGAAAACCCCGGCGTGGTTGAAAACAGCCTCGCCGAATTCGAATACCACGCCGACATGATCCGCATGATGGGCTACGGGCGGCAGTTCCAGGACCTCAAGTGCAACGTGCACATCGCCGGACGCCTGGGGGTTGAGGGCACTCGCGCGGTGTGGTCGCGCTTGTCTGAGGTGGCGCGCAACTGCATCACCTTCGAGAACGATGAAAAGACCTACGGGCTCGACCACTGCCTGCAAGTCGCCGATCTGGCGCCGGTTGTGCTCGATATTCACCACTGCTGGATCAACGAAAACGAGTACATCGACCCCAGCAGCGAACGCGTCACTCGCGTGATCGACAGCTGGCGCGGCGTGCGGCCGACGATGCACTACTCCCAGCCCCAGGAAGTCCTCCAGGAACTGGGCTTCGACGCCGAGCACAAGTTGGAAATGGACGCGCTGTTGCAGGTGGTCTCCAAGCGTGACCTGTACGCCCACAGCGCGCAGATGTGGAACCGCTGGACCAACAACTACGCGCTGCAGTTTCTGGAGCGCTTCGACATCATGTTGGAATCCAAGGACAAAAACGTGGCAGCGCTGGCGTTTTATGAGCACTGGAAGAGACAGTCGTGATGACGTCGAACAGCTCGGGTATTGACCCGGACGGCTATATCCTAAGCGTCCCCCACAACCCAATGCAGCCTGAGTTCCAGGCATTGCTTGAGGATGTCTGCGCTTCGCTGTCGCCGGATGATTTGGGGCTGGACAGTCTCTATCTGTACGGCAGTGTCGCAAGGGGAGACGCCACGCCCGGTGTCTCTGACCTGGACCTCACGCTGGTGCTGCGTGAACCGCCCACTGCGCCGCTGCTGGCGCGTCTGGAAGCGATTCGCCGGGCGCTGGAGCAACGGCACCCGCACGTCATTAAGGTCGATTTTGACATCGGCAGTCGTGGGCAAGTGTTAGCGGCTGACAACAGCAACAGTTGGGGCTTCTGGCTCAAGCACCATTGCCGCTGCCTGTGGGGCAATGATCTTTCCCTGCATTTCGAGCGGTATCGGCCGTCCCGCGACATTGCCGTGGCGGTGAATGCCGACTTTGAACACGTGCTGGCCGGCTACCTCACGCGTATTGCGCAAGCTGATACCCAGCAGGACCGATTGCGCTTGCAGCGTGAAGCATCACGCAAGGTGGTGCGGGCCACGCATGTGTTGCGCTCGGAAGATGCGACAACGTGGCCACAGACACTCGAAGAGCATGTTGCACTGTTCGTCAGGCGTTATCCGACGATGATCACGCAGGTGGCGTTCTTTCTGTTTGAAGCGCGAAATCCTGAAGCCGAAGTCGACAACTTCACGACCCGGCTGCAGACATTTCTGGGTTGGATGGCCTCGCAACAGCAATAAAGGTGTTGGCCGTGAGGCCGCCACTGCAGCATGGCCATCTCCACACTTCCTAAAGACCAACACACAACCCTGTGGTGAGCGGGCTTGCCCCGCGCTGGGCTGCGAAGCAGCCCCAAAGCCTGCCAACGCGGTTTTACTAAGAAATCGCGGCGGTCTTAGTGGGGCCGCTCCGCAGCCCAGCGCGGGGCAAGCCCGCTCACCACAAGAGCGTCGTTTTCTCAGGGTATGTCTTCACCACAGATGTGTAGATGCCCACGGCCATTGCAGCATGGCCATCTCCATACTTCCTAAAGACCAACACATAACCCTGTGGTGAGCGGGCTTGCCCCGCGCTGGGCTGCGGTTGATCAATGTGCTTGCCAACCCTCAGGACTTGAAGCGTCCCACCAACCCATTGAGCTCATCCGACAAATTCGACAAGCGCCCCGAGTCGTCTTGCGCGGAGTTGGCCAGGCTTTCCACCAGGCGCGCTTCGTCGTAGATCTGCTGGATATGCCGGTTGATTTCTTCGGCCACGCTGTGTTGTTCCTCGGCGGCGGCGGAGATTTGCAGGTTCTGATCGCGGATCTCGTTGACCGACAACTGGATGCCTTCAAAGCTGTCCCGCGCGCTTTCAATGGACGACACACTGGCCCGTGACAGGTCCAGGCAACTGCCCATTTTTTGCGTGACTTCCTGGGTCTTGTTTTCCAGGGTGCCCAGCAGGTTTTCGATTTCGCCGGTGGAGTCGGAAGTGCGCTTGGCCAGCGCCCGTACTTCATCGGCCACTACCGCAAAACCACGACCCTGATCACCGGCGCGGGCTGCTTCGATGGCGGCGTTGAGCGCCAGCAGGTTGGTCTGTTCGGCAATCGCGCGGATGGTGCCGATGATCTGGTTGATGCTGCGGCTGCCGGCTTCGAGTTCGACCATGGCGTCGGACGACTCGGTCAGACGGCGGCCCAGGCGGTTGACGTTATCGGTGGTGACCTCGATCTGTTGCTTGCCCTCGGCCACACGGCGATGGCCGTTCTCCGCCGACTCTGCCGCGCTGCTGCAGGAGCGCGCGACTTCGTTAGCGGTGGCGACCATTTCGTTGAATGCGGTGGACACCAGTTCCACGGCCTCGCGCTGGCGCCCGGCGGCTTCGTTCATGTTGTGCGCCACTTCGCTGTTGACCTTGGAGGCGTTGTGCAAATTGGCCGAGGCCGCGCCGATGTGCTGGATCAATTGGCGGATGGCGGCGAGGAACTTGTTGAACCAGCCAGCGAGTTCAGCGGTTTCATCCTTGCCCTGCACGTGCAGTTCGTGGCGCAGGTCGCCTTCACCCTCGGCAATCGACTGCAAACCGGTACTGACCTGGCCGATGGGCTTGACGATCACTTTGGAAAACGCCGCCGCGAGCACGCCGAAGATCAGCACCAGCACGCCGACGATGACGGCGGTGAGGTAGGTCATGCGCGTGGCTTCGGCCATGACTTCGCGGTGTTCGATCAGGCCGATATAGCGCCAGCCCAGGCCGGGAGAGGTCCACACGTTGGCCATGTAGCGCACGCCGTTGATTTCCACTTCGGTAGAACCCTGGGGTGTCTCGGCCAAGTGCGCATAGGCGGCACCCAGCTCCTTGAGCGGCTTGAAGCTGTGGGCGGCGTCGCGCGGGTCGACCAGCACCACACCGTCCTCGATCAACATTACGTAGCCGCTTTCGCCGAGCTTGATGCTCTTGACCAACTCGGTGAGGTTCTTCAGCGACACGCTGACCACGAACACCCCCTTGGCCTTGCCGGCGTTATCCAGCAATGCCCGCGCGGTGCCCACCAGGGCCACGTCGTCTTTGTCGTAATAGTACGCCGGGGTGCGCACGGTCTTGCCGGGGCTGGCCATCGCGGCTTTGTACCAGGGGCGTGTGCGTGGATCGTATTTAGCCAGTTGTGGATCATCGGGCCATTTGACGTAGGTGCCGTCTTCCAGGCCGATGGACAGGATGGCCGCCGCCGGATGGGTGGCGCCAAACCGGGCGAATCGGTCGATCACCTCTTGCGCGGCCGCAGGCATCGGTTGGCTGGCAGCGTCGGCGGGTTGGTAATTCTTGAGGGTGTTGACGGAGGTGTATACAGGATCCGTGGCCATTTGATCGACGTTCTGCAGCGTGCCGTCGAAGAACTGACGGATATTGCCATCGATCTGGCGGATTTCGCGGGTGCTGCCGTCGATGAACTGATCGACCGCCTGGGTCCGCGTGTTCATGACAGAGATCACCGCCACCAGGCTGACCGGGATAAACGCGACAGAGACAAACGCCAGTACAAGTTTATTTTTTATTTTCATCGAGACGACCATCAGCACGGAGGGTGGTGAAACCGTCGCATTCTGCACCCGCAGCGCGGCGATTTGCTATCACCGCTGTTTCGGCTAGATGCCGGCAAATCTTTAGGGTTTTTTGTACACAATACAATCGGCGATTGTTCTGTATCCAATCAGTAGACATCACGCAGATAACGCTTCTGCTCACTCAGTTGGCGCCAGTACTCCACGGCGTCCTCTACGCCCAGTCCGCCGTGGGTATTTGCGACCTGGCGCAGTGCCTGGTCAACGTCCTTGGCCATATGGCTGGCATCCCCGCAGATGTACAGCTTGGCGCCGTCCTGCAACCAGCGCCACAGCTCGGCGCCGTGTTCGCGGATGCGGTCCTGCACGTAGATCTTCTGCGCCTGGTCGCGGGAAAACGCCAGGCTCAGATGAGTGAGCAGGCCGTCGCGCTGCATGCCTTGCAGTTCGTCCTGGTAATAAAAATCGCTGGCGGCGTACTGCTCGCCAAAAAACAGCCAGTTACGCCCCTGATGCCCCAGGGCCCGACGCTCCTGCAAGAACGCACGGAACGGCGCCACACCGGTGCCGGGACCGATCATGATCATCGGCACGTCACCGTCGTTGGGCGTGCGGAAGTGTTTGGACGGCTGCACAAACACCGGCACTTCGCCGTCGCCGACGCGGTCGGCGAGGAAGGTGGAGGACACGCCTTTGCGCTTGCCATAACGCACGGCGGCCACCGTCAGGTGCACTTCGTGGGGATGGGCCTTGGCACTGGAGGCAATCGAATACAGACGCGGTTGCAGACGTTTCAGGGTGCCCAGTAGCTCGTCCGCCGAGCAGTCGATGGGATATTGCTGCAGCACATCCGTGAGCTGTCG
Organism: Pseudomonas sp. RIT357; assembly: GCF_000632245.1. Lineage (NCBI taxonomy): Bacteria > Pseudomonadati > Pseudomonadota > Gammaproteobacteria > Pseudomonadales > Pseudomonadaceae > Pseudomonas > Pseudomonas sp. RIT357. Next base: position 110,534 of record NZ_JFYX01000005.1, on the reverse strand, counting down.
GCCCCATAGCCAGTCTTTGAGTTCAGCCTTGCGCTCGGGCCGCAGCAGTTGTTCCAGGCCCGGATTGGCACTGCGCTCGGCAATAAAGGCCAGGGTCTCGCTGCCAGGACGGGCGATCTCGAAGTGCTGGGTCAGCGCCTGTTGCAGCGATACCTCACCAAAAGTGTCGATGTTTACCGAGGCGCTGGCGCTCAGGTGGGTCAGCTCCAGCAGTTCGCTCACCAGTTCCGGGCAGTTGCGCGGCCGCACGCCGAGGGCGTCTCCGGCTTCGTAGGTCAGGCCGGAGTCCGCCAGGTCCAGGGCGAATTGGCGAGTTTCCTTGTGGGCGTTCTGGGGGTTCAGGTGCCGGTTGAGCAGCAGGCGTGATTGATGCAGTTTGGTTTTGCCGGCGGGTGTGGCGGCGAGTGTGACGGGCTTTGCCGGGTTGAGGGTTTGCTGCAACTTCGTCAGCCAGGCATCGGCGCGTTCTTCGAATTCGGTATCGCAGTCGACGCGTTCCAGCAGGCGCGTCGCCCCCAGTTCCACTAGGCGCTGATCAAGCCTTTTGCCGTGCCTGCAAAACTGGTCGTAATTCGGATCACCCAGGGCCAGTACGGCAAAGCGCAGGGACTCCAGGCGCGTGTCGACGGTGCTGAGGCTGTGCCAGAAACCTTCGCCATTGTCCGGTGGGTCGCCGTCGCCAAAGGTGCTGCTGATCAGCGCCAGGTTGTGGGTACTCGCCAGTTTGCTCGTCGGGAAGTCCGCCATGGCGCTCAGTTCCACGCTGATGCCCGCTTCGCGCAGGCGTTTGGCGAAGCGCTCGGCCAGGGCTTCGGCGTTGCCGGTCTGCGAGGCCCACAACAGGGTGACGTCCGGGGAGGGGAGCGGTGCAGCGCCTGTGCGACTGAACAAACCACCGAGCAACCCGTCCAGCCACAAGCGAGTGTCCTGGGCCAATGGCGCGCTTGCCGGCATCACCGGGACGCCAGCGTCCTGCCGCGCGGCGCTGGAGTGCAGGCCACTGAGGAAGCCGGCGAGGTAGGTGCGTTCACTGTCGCTCAGTGACGGCACCGGCCTGTTACGGATACCGGCGAGATCGGCGAAGGCGTCGAGGCGCAACATGGTGAGGTCCTCCGGAAGGTCATGGGAAGTGGGCGCCGGTTGGTCGAGGAATTGATGATCGATCAGCTCGACTCGGGCCAGCGCGACCGCGCAGCACTTGAACTCGGGCTGCAGGGAAATCGGGTCGACGGCATCGTTGGTCACCGCATTGATCGCCAGGTGCTCGCCAAACACATCGTTCCAGTGGAAGGGCGCAAAGCAGTTGCCGGGCCGCACGCGGTCAGTGATCACCGCAGGCAGCACGGCACGCCCGCGCAAGGAGCGCACCTCCACCGGTTCCTTGGCCTTGAGGCCCAAGCGCGCGGCGTCATCGGGATGGATTTCCACGAACGGGCCGGGGTTGAGTTTGTTCAGGGTGGCGACTTTGCCGGTCTTGGTCAGGGTGTGCCACTGGTGCTGCAGGCGGCCGGTGTTGAGCACGAAAGGGAAGCGGTCGTCGGGCATTTCCGCAGGCGGCATATGGGGGCGCGGGAAGAATTGGCCTTTGCCGCTGTCGGTGGCGAATCTGAGCGTGCCGGTATTCAGGTAGCGGATCGGGTTTCGGTCTGCGCCGTCGGCTGAAGGGCAAGGCCATTGCAACGGTTGTTCACGCAGGCGCGCATGGCTTGCGCCGCGCATGTCATAGCCGGTCTTGGGGTTCCAGGCGCGTTTGATTTCTTCGAACACGTCGGCGGCGCTGGCATACGTGAACGCGTCGGCAAAGCCCATTTCACAGGCGACACGGGCGATGATCTGCCAGTCCGGCAAGGTTTCACCGGGTGCATCGACGGCCTTTTGCATCAGGGTCAGGTTGCGCTCGGAATTAATCATCACCCCTTCGGCCTCGGCCCACAGCGCGCCGGGCAGCAGGATGTCGGCGTAGCGGTTGGTCTCGGTATCGAGGTAGGCGTCCTGGGTGATCACCAGTTCTGCTGTGCGCAAACCGTCGATAGCGGTCTGGCGATTGGGCACGCTGGCCACCGGGTTGGTGCAGATGATCCAGCAGGCTTTGATCTGCCCGGCGGCCATCTGTTCGAACATCGCCACGGTGCCGTTTCCGGCTTGGCGCGGCAGGTGGTCAGGCGGGATTTGCCAGAGGTCTTCGATAAATGTGCGGTCGGCGTCGACCATGACCGAGCGCTGTCCTGGCAGGCCCGGGCCCATGTAGCCCATTTCGCGGCCGCCCATGGCATTGGGTTGGCCGGTGAGGGAAAACGGCCCGCTGCCGGGGCGGCAAATCGCGCCGGTGGCCAGGTGCAGGTTGCACAGGGCGTTGGTGTTCCAGGTGCCGTGGGTGCTTTGGTTGAGCCCCATGGTCCAGCAGCTCATCCACTCGGCGGCCTGGCCGATCCAGTCGGCGGCTTGGCGGATATCCGCTTCCGCCAAACCCGTGATGGCAGCGACGCTGTGGGGCGGGTAGTCCTCAAGAAAACCGGGCATAACCTCCCAACCTTCGGTGAACGTGGCGATAAAGCCGGGGTCGGTGTGGCCGTTTTTCACCAGCAGGTGCAGCAGGCCATTGAGCAGCGCGAGGTCGGTGCCGGGTTTGATCGGCAGGTACAGATCAGCTTTGTCGGCGGTGGCGCTGCGCCGGGGGTCGACCACGATCAGCTTCGCCCCGGCCTTGACCCGGTCCATCATGCGCAGGAACAAAATCGGATGACAGTCAGCCATATTGGCGCCGATCACGAAGAACAGGTCGGCGCGGTCAAAGTCTTCATAGGAACCCGGTGGCCCGTCGGAACCGAGGGACAGCTTGTAGCCGCTGCCGGCACTGGCCATGCACAGCCGCGAGTTGGATTCGATATTGCGGGTGCGCACAAAACCCTTGGCCAATTTGTTGATCAGGTACTGCGCCTCCAGGGACATTTGTCCGGACACGTAGAACGCCAACGCATCGGGGCCGTCACGGTCGAGGATATGGCGCAAACGGCCGGCGGTTTCGCTGATGGCGGTGTCCATGGCGACCCGCACCGGGTCGTGATCGCGCTGCTCACGCAGGTAAGCGTTTTCCATGCGCCCGGACTCGGCGATGGCTTGGCCGCACGTAGTGCCTTTGGTGCACAGGCGGCCAACGTTGGTGGGGTGGGCCTGGTCGCCGATCACCTTGACCACTTTATTGTTTTCCACTTGCATCACGATGCCGCAGCCGACGCCACAATAAGGACACACGCTACGTACGCTTTGGTTTGCCATCCGTCACCCTCTAAACTTTTTTACCCGCCAACAAAAAAGCGCCCTGCAACCCTCCGTTTGGAAACGGGGGTTGCACGGCGCCTTTGTCGTGAATGGGCAATCAGCGTTGACTGCTTTATGCAGGTGTTCCTAGCAAGTCACGCGCCAGGTTTTTTCGAACGCTGCAATGGGTGCTTTTTTGTGAAGAACCGGGTTGTTCTGGTGACCTGGCTGTTGGGGTGTGCGGGCTAGTCGAATCGTCGCACCGGCCACGCTGGGCTGCGAAGCAGCCCCAACACTCATCAGCCAGGAAATTGATGATGCAAGCGCGCCTTTTTGATGCAACGCGCACCAGTTGGATGCGCAATCCACGCTGTTCAGGCGACGCGAGGAGACTGCAGCGGCGCCACGTACGGCTCCGCGGCCAATTGGCATAGAGCCTGCAAGCTCCCCGTCAACCCCACTCGGTCAACGACGATCGACAGGCCATTGAGGTCATGGGCATAAAGCGATGGATCCGGCGAAGTCGTCCGAACAGATCCCGCATAAGAACAGGCAAAGACGCCTGGAACCGCAAGGTTTCAGGCGTTTTTTTTTGCTTTTTAAACCGTGATGAATGTTGTCAGGTGCTGATATGAACAAACCGATGAAAACCCTGATCGTCGTTGGCAATGGCATGGTCGGTCACCATTGTGTGGCGCAACTGATCGAGCGCGGCGCGCTGCAACACTACCACCTGCATGTGTTCAGCGAAGAGCCGATGCGCGCCTATGACCGTGTGCACCTGTCCGAGTATTTCACCGGACGCGATGCCGAGTCGTTGGCACTTTCCGAGGCGTCGCTGTACCAGACGCCGGGAGTGACGTTGCACCTGGGCGTGCCGGTGCTGGAGATCGACCGCGTTCGCCGTGAGGTGATCACGGCTCAGGGCTGCGTGGCCTACGACACATTGGTCCTGGCCACCGGCTCCTATCCGTTCGTGCCGCCGATCGAAGGCGCCGAAGGGGATTCGCGGTTGGTGTATCGCACCTTGCAAGACCTCGATGCCATCCGTGCAGCGGCAGCCAATGCCCGACGTGGTGTGGTGGTGGGCGGTGGCCTGCTGGGCTTGGAAGCCGCCAACGCCCTGAAAAGCTTGGGCCTGGAAGCCCATGTGGTGGAGTTCGCACCGCGCTTGATGCCAGTGCAGTTGGATGATTTCGGCGGTCTGGCGCTCAAGGCCCAGATCGAACGGCTGGGCGTCGGCGTGCACCTGTCCCGTGCCACGCAGTCGATCAGCGCGGGCGAGCAGTACCGCTATCGCATGAACTTTGCCAACGACGAGTTCCTCGAAACCGACCTTATCGTGTTCTCCGCCGGCATCCGCGCACAGGACGCCCTGGCGCGCCAGGCTGGCCTGGAGATTGGTCCGCGTGGCGGGGTGGTGATCAACGATGAATGCTTGAGTTGCGACCCGCACATCTACGCGATTGGCGAGTGCGCGTCGTGGAACGGCAGCCTGTTCGGCCTGGTCGCGCCGGGGTACCAGATGGCCCGCGGGGTAGCCGCGCTGTTATGCGGGCAGGTCGCCGAGCCCTTTGTCGGTGCCGACATGTCCACCAAGCTCAAACTGCTCGGCGTGGACGTGGGTTCCATCGGCGACGCCCATGCCCACACGCCGGGTGCGCGCAGCTATCAGTTCATCGACGAGGCCAGCGCCAGTTACCGGCGCCTAGTGGTGGACGCATCGGGCAAGCATGTGATCGGCGCAGTGCTGGTTGGCGACAACAGCTACTACGACACGTTGCTGCAATACATGCAGAACGCGATTGCACTGCCTGCGGAACCGGCCAGCCTGATCCTGCCGTCGTCCGCCGGTGCACCGACTCTCGGCCCAGGCGCGTTGCCGGAATCGGCCACGGTGTGTTCCTGCCACAACGTGACCAAAGGCGCGATTTGCTCGGCCATCGACGGCGGTTGCAGCGACCTCGGCCTGCTCAAATCCCAGACCAAGGCTTGCACCGGTTGCGGCGGTTGCGCGGGCTTGCTCAAGCAAGTGTTTGAACACGAGTTGATTGCCCGTGGCGTCAGCGTCGACAAGAGCCTGTGCGAACACTTCGCCTACACCCGTCAGGAGCTCTATGCCCTGGTGCGTGTGGAAGGGGTGACCACCTTCGAAGAACTGCTGGCCAAACACGGTCGTGGCCACACCGGTTGCGACGTGTGCAAACCGGCGGTCGGTTCGATCCTGGCGTCGTGCTGGAACCAGCCAATAATGGACGCCTCGTTGGTGCCGTTGCAGGACACCAACGACACGTTCATGGCCAACATGCAGAAGAACGGCACCTACTCGGTGGTGCCACGGATTCCCGGTGGTGAAATCACGGCCGACAAGCTGATCGTGATCGGTGAAGTGGCGAAGAAATACGACCTCTACACCAAGATCACCGGCGGCCAGCGCATCGACTTGTTTGGCGCGCAGTTGCATGAGCTGCCGGATATCTGGGCCGAGCTGATCGCCGCTGGCTTTGAGACCGGGCACGCGTATGGCAAATCCACGCGTACGGTGAAGTCCTGCGTGGGCAGCACTTGGTGCCGCTACGGCGTGCAGGACAGCGTGAAAATGGCGCTGCTGATCGAGGATCGCTACAAGGGCCTGCGTTCGCCGCACAAACTCAAGTTCGCGGTGTCCGGCTGCACCCGTGAATGCGCCGAAGCCCAGAGCAAGGACGTGGGCGTGATCGCCACCGAGAAGGGCTGGAACCTTTACATCGCGGGCAACGGCGGCATGCGTCCGCGCCATGCCGAACTGTTCGCTACTGACCTCGACGACGCCACGTTGATCCAGTACATCGACCGCTTCCTGATGTTCTACATCCGCACCGCCGACAAACTGCAACGCACCTCTGTGTGGCGCGAAAGCCTGGAAGGTGGCCTGGATTTCCTCAAAGACGTGATCCTGCACGACAGCCTAGGCCTGGGCGCGGAGCTGGAAGCGCAGATGCAGCTGGTCGTCGACCGCTACGAATGCGAGTGGGCCAACGCCCTCAAGGATCCGGAAAAACTCAAGCGCTTCCGCACCTTCGTCAACGACAAACGCCCCGACCCGGACATCCACTTTGTCCAGGAACGCGGCCAGCGCCGGCCGATCATGGCCACCGAACTCAACCTGATTCCCGTCATCGAGGAGATTGCCTGATGAGCCAGCCTGACACTCAGCACCACCTGTCCACCTGGAAAGGGGTGTGCAGTGAGCAAGACCTGGTGAGCAACTCCGGCGTAGTGGTTTGGCTGGACGGCGCGCAAGTGGCGCTGTTCTACCTGCCGGGTGCGCAGGAGCAGACGCTGTTCGCCATCGACAACCATGACCCGGAGTCGGGGGCAAATGTAATTGGCCGTGGATTGGTCGGCAGTATCAAGGGCGATTTGGTGGTAGCTGCGCCGATCTATAAGCAGCATTACCGCTTGCAGGACGGCCAGTGCCTGGAGGCGCCACACCAGCGATTGCAGGTGTGGCCGGTGCGATTGAATGAGGGTGTGGTGGAACTCGCAGTGAGTTGATCGACCTCGGTCCAAGTGTGGGAGGCGGCTTGCTCCCGATGGCGGTGTGTCAGTCAATATCGGTATGGCTGAACCACTGCTATCGGGAGCAAGCCCCCTCCCACATAAAACTGCATCGCAGTGGAGAAATCTTACTGCTCCTTGCTGCAATCACGGGGGGGAATGCCTTTCTCCTTCGCGTACTAGGATGGCCAGTGCCTGGAGGCGCCATACCAGCGATTGCAGGTGTGGCCGGCGCGATTGAATGAGGGCGTGGTGGAACTCGCAGTGAGCTGATCGACCTCGGTCCAAGTGTGGGAGGGGGCTTGCTCCCGATGGCGGTGTGTCAGTCAACATCGGTATGGCTGAACCACTGCTATCGGGAGCAAGCCCCCTCCCACATAAAACTGCTTCGCAGCTGAGAAATCCTACTGCTCCTTGCTGCAATCACGCGGCGTAATGCCTTTCTCCTTCGCGTACTAGGACGGCCAGTGCCTGGAGTCGCCACACCAACGATTGCAGGTGTGGCCGGTGCGATTGAATGAGGGTGTGGTGGAACTCGCAGTGAGCTGATACACCTCGGTCAAAATGTGGGAGGGGGCTTGCTCCCGATGGCGGTATGTCAGTCGACATCGGTATGGCTGAACCACTGCTATCGGGAGCAAGCCCCCTCCCACATAAAAAACTGCATCGCAGTGGAGAAATCTTACTGCTCGTTGCTGCAATCACGCGGCGTAATGCCTTTCTCCTTCGCGTACTGCGCCGCCGAGGCTTCGATGATCGGCCGCAGCAGCGCGCGGTCGGCTTGTACCCAATCGCTGATCAGGTTCCAGCGCTGGCCATCCCACTGCTGGAAGCGTACCGCGCCGCCGCCTTCATGGTCGGCGCAGGACAGTTTCAGCGGTTGCACCAGGCCTTTTGCGCCCAGGGCCTGAAGACGCGCATCGTCCAAGTTCAGGTGTTCGAAACCCCAGCGCACTTGTTCGCCAGTAAGGGGCTGGTGGCCGTATTTTTCCTGGGCCAGGCGCACGGCTTCGACGTTGAGAATGCCGTTCACCACACCGAGGTTGTAGTACACCGTGCCGAAGCGCTTCGGATCGGCCAGGTTGCCTTTGCCCGCGTCCACCACGCTTTGCTTGATGCCTTGCAGCACTGGGAAATCGGTGCCGGACGGGTGGGTGGTGATGGAGATAAAACCCTTGGCTGCATTGCCGGCCGGCAACACGTCTTCTTCCGAGTTGCTCCAGATATTGCCGATGATGTGATCAGCCGGGTAACCGACTTTTTGCGCAGATTTGAGCGCCACCGGGTTCATCACGCCCCAGCCGCGCAGGATCACCCAGTCCGGCTTGAGACGGCGAATGTTCAGCCACTGCGATTGTTGCTCGTTGCCAGGGTGTGGCACTTCCAGCAGGGTCAATTCGAAGCCGGCATTTTTGGCCAGGGTTTCCAGTACGCCGTTGGTTTCCTTGCCGTACGGCGAGCCGTGGTAGAGCACGGCGATTTTCTTGCCCTTGAGTTTGTCGGCACCGCCTTCGCGCTGGCCGATGTAGTTGATGATCGCCGAGACTTCCGAATACGGGTTGAGCTGCAACGGGAACACGTAGGGGAAGACGCTGCCGTCGGTGGAGTCGGTGCGTCCGTGGTTGATGGTGATCAGCGGTAGTTTGTCGGCGGTCGAGCGGTCCAGCGTGGCGTAGGCGATGCCCACCGACAGCGGGTTGGTGGCCGCTGCTGGCGCACCGTTGAGACCGCCCTTGAGGCGCTCGTAGCATTCGACGCCTTTTTCCACTACGTACTCGGTCTCGCATTCGCTCCAGGTCAACTTGACGCCGTTCACGCCGCCGTTGGCGTTGATGTATTGCAGGTAGTCGATAAACCCACCGAAGAAACCGGAGCCACCGGCGGCATAGGGGCCGACCCGATAGCTCTGCAACGGAAAGTATTGTTCGTTGGCGGCCTGGACGGTGCCCGTGAGCGTGGCGGTGATCAAGGCCAGGCCCAAGGCCAGGCGGCGCAGCGGTGCGGGGTGTCTCATGGAGGCAGTTCCTCGGGGTTCAGCTCGGGGGTTAGTAAGTTAGTAACGCAGCGGCCATACCCTGGCCCCTTGACGAAAGCGCTGCCACAGTCGGGCCAGCCCCTCCGGTTCCTTGATCAGGAAGGTGATGATCAGTGCACCGAACAGCATCTTCTGAAGGTTTTCCAGCTGGCCGGCGTCCATCAATCCGGCCGGCAGCAACGCGAAGAGGTTGCCCAGCAGGATCGGGAACAACACGATGAAGGCCGCGCCGAGGACGTTGCCGAGCACACTGCCCAGGCCGCCGATAATGATGATGAAGAGCACCTGGAATGAGCGGCTCAGGTCGAAGCCGTGTGGCTCCACCGTGCCCAGGTAGGCGAAGGCCCACAATGAGCCCGCGACGCCCAGGTAGAAGCCGCTGATGGCAAACGCCAGCAGCTTGGCTTTGAGCAGCCGAATGCCGATCACGGCGGCGGCGGTGTCCATGTCGCGCACGGCCATCCAGTTGCGGCCCAGCTCACTGCGCACCAGGTTTTTACCGAGCCAGAACAGCGCCACGACCACGCTGAGGGTCAGCAGGTAGCGGCCACACGGCGAGCTGAAATCAACCCCAGCGATCAGCAATGGCGGTGAGGTGATTACGCCGGACGCGTTGTCGTTGGTAAACCAGCTGAAGCGGGTCAGTACCCACTCCACCACGAACTGGGCGGCCAGGGTCGCTACCAACAGGTAAAAGCCCTTGATGCGCAGGCTCGGCAGACCGAAGAACACCGCCACCAGCGCAGCGATCACGCCGCCCAGGCCAAAGCTCACCAGCAGCGGCAAACCGGGTACGCGCAATTGCAGGTTGTAGGCGGCAAATGCGCCCACCGCCATGAACGCCGCCGAGCCCAGAGAGAGTTGCCCGGCGTAGCCAGTCAGCAGGTTCAGGCCGAGGCCGGCTAGGGACAGCACCAGCAGCGGCACGAAGATCGCGCTGAACCAGTAGTCGTTGCCCAACCACGGCATCACCACAAAGGCAAAGCCCAGCAGTAGCCACAGTGCGATGCGGTCCTGGCGCAGGCGAAAGGTGCGGCGCTCGGCCGCGTAGGAGGTACTGATTTGACCGACTTCTTGATACAGCATGCAGGCATTTCCTCAAAAAACGATCAGACCCGTTCGATGGCGCGCTCGCCGAACAACCCGGCAGGGCGCACCAGCAAGAACAGCAAGGCAAGAACGTAAGGCACCCAGTTTTCAATGCCGCTGCCGATGATCGGGCCGAGGTAGATCTCGGCGATTTTTTCGCTCGCGCCGATGATCAAGCCGCCGACAATCGCGCCGCCGATGGACGAAAATCCGCCGATGATCAGCACCGGCAATGCCTTGAGTACCACCAGCGATAACGAGAATTGCACCCCCAATCGCGCGCCCCAAAGCAACCCGGCCACCAGCCCGACAAACCCCGCCACGGCCCACACCAGGGCCCAGATGCGCGGCAGGCGAATGCCCACCGCCATGGACGCCAGCGGGTCGTCTGCGACTGCACGCAGCGACAGGCCGATACGGGTTTTGTTGAACAGCAATGACAGGGCGAGCACCAACGCGGCGGCGGTGCCGGCAGCGAACAGGTCGAACTGCGAGAGCAGCATGCCGCGGATTTCCAGCGGCTCGTCGGCAATGCCCAAATCCAGGCCATGCACCTGCGCACCCCAGAGGAATTGCGCGAAGCCTTCGATCATGTAGGACAGCCCAAGGGTGGCCATGAACAGGATGATCGGCGGGCGATTGACCAGGGGCCGCAGCACCACTTTCTCGATCAGCAGCGCAAGCACCACCATGCTCACCAGGGTCAGCAAAAACGCGAAGACAAACGGAAAGCCGCGCTCCAGCAGGCTGACAAAGGTCAGTGCGGCGAACAGCACCATGGCGCCCTGGGCGAAGTTGAAGACGCCCGAGGCTTTGTAGATCAGCACAAAACCGATCGCCACCAGGGAATACATCACGCCTGCCAACAGGCCGCCGATCAGCACCTCAAAGAAAAATTCCATGCTCAAGTTCCCAGATAGGCGGCGATGACATCGGGGTTGGCGCGCACTTGCTCGGGCGTGCCGTCGCCGATCTTGCGGCCGTAGTCGAGCACCACTACGTGGTCGCACAAGCCCATGACCACACCGATATCGTGCTCGATCAGCACCACGGTGGTGCCGAACTCGCGGTTGATGTCGCGGATGAATTGGCTCATCTGGGCTTTCTCCTGAGCGTTCATACCGGCCATGGGCTCATCCAGCAGCAACAGGGTCGGCTCGGACGCCAGGGCGCGGGCCAGTTCGACACGCTTTTGCAGGCCATAGGGCAGGGTGCCCACCAGCACGTGTCGCCAGGGATGGATCTGCAAAAACGCGATGACTTTTTCGGCGTGCAGGCGGTGCGCGTCCTCCTCGCGCGGGGCTCGGCCCAGGCGCAGCATCTGCTCGATCCAGCTGCTGCGGCGCTTGAGGTTGCGCCCGGTGAGCACGTTGTCGAGCACGCTCATGCCCTTGAACAGCGCGATGTTCTGGAAGGTTCGCGCAATCCCGCCTTCGGCCGCCTGATGCGCGCGCATGCGCCGTCGGGTGTGGCCGGCGTAGTGGATGCTGCCGCTTTGGGGGTGGTAAACGCCGTTGATCACATTGAGCAGCGAACTCTTGCCGGCGCCGTTGGGGCCGATCAGCCCGCAGATGTCCCCGGCCTTGACGTCGAAACTGATGGAGGTGATGGCCTTGATGCCCTTGAACGACAGGGTAATGTCATCGAGCCGCAGTAAGACCGCTTGAGTGGTTGCATGCATGGTTGGGCTCGTCAGACAGCGTGAGGCAGTCGTTGGTCGGCGGGTTGGTGTTGGGGCGCTGGCTCTTGCCAACGGCCGGGATCGATGCCCAGGGCGGTAAAGAACGCCGCACTGTCCGGGCTCAACGCTGGCCCTACCAGCAAAGGCACGCGCAGGCGGCTCATGCCCAGCACATCGAGCAATGGTCGACGCACCAGCCAGTGGCCCAGCCAGCGGCGAATGATCGATGGGGTTGGCTGCATCGCCCAGCGGTACAGGCGATGACTGAATGTGCCCGGCAGCGGCAGGCGCTCACGTGCCCACTGTTCCAGACGGCCGTAGGATTCACGGGTGCCCAGCACCAAGGTTGGGCCCAGCTCGCGGCGGTCGGTGTCCCGGGTGGCCAGGGCTTCGGGGAAGTTCAGGCGAAAACCAGCGTGCAGCCAGGGCGCCAGCAAGTAGCGCGCCTGCCCGCTGGCGGCGAAAACCCGCGCGGCCAGGGCTTCCTCATTGGCGTCGAGGTGTTCGCGGGCCACCAAAGTGCGCGCGTCCATGAGCAACTGCCCGTGGGTCAACTGCACGCGGGTATCGGCGTGGAACACAAAGGCGAGGGCGGTTGACTGAGTGGCGCACGCCGGGGCAGGGAGGTCCGTGCGCAAGTCCGCATAAGCGACCAAGTGGGGGCCTTTGTGTTGATCCAGACCGCGCCCATCGAGGTACACCACCACACCGGGCCCACTGATTGACGGAATCGCCTCGGCGTTTTCGGCGAGAACAAATGTCGGCCGCAGTTGCACCAGCAGCGCACGATTGTCGCGCTCGGGATCGAGCAGCGTGACGCTCCCCCCCAACCACTGCGCGGCCAGTGCCAGCAGCAAGGCTTCGGGGCGCGCCTGACTGATGATCAGCAGATCATCGTCAGGCCCGAAGTCGCGCTGGTGAAGGGCTGCGGCGAGTTGGCGTATGTCGTCTGCCAGTTCGCTCCAACGTCGCTCTTGCCAGATGCCCAGGCGCTTGTAACGCAAGGCAATCGCCGACCCTCGGGTGTGGGCTTGATGCAGCAGCGCCTGGGGCAGTGTCTGGGGCATGGGTGTGTCCTTTGGGTCGATGCAAAGGTGATTGCACGCGCCATGCCAGTGAGATAAATGCTTTTATTTCAAAGGGATACGTTTAATTTTAAATGGGAGAGCCTGTTTGGATTCAGCACAAGCTGTGCAACTGCTGTTGGTGGGGCAACAGGCGTTTCCTCAGGTGGCCTGTCAGATAACTCCCTTGGACTGTTCCCGTTGCTGAAAAGCAGGGGGCAAGCGTTAAAATGCCGCCCGCATCTTGCCCCCATCAAGGACCCTACATGCCACTGATCACGGAACGCGTAGCCCTGGCCCGCATCGGCGCCAATGAGAAGGTTATCTGCCGCATGGCCTCGGGCTGGGCGGTGATGGGGGATGTGCAGTTTCTGCCGGGCTACTGCCTGCTGCTGCCCGATCCGGTGGTCGCGAGTTTGAACGACCTGGATACCGAAGCCCGCGCGACTTACCTGCTGGACATGGCGCGCCTCGGTGATGCGGTGTTGCACGCCACCGACGCCCAGCGCATGAATTACGAAATCCTGGGCAACTCCGAGCCTGAGTTGCACTGCCATATATTCCCGCGCTACGCCTCGGAACCCGACGACAAGCGCCGGATGCCGGCATGGTTTTATGACTGGAAGAATGCTGTGCCTTATGCCGAAGAGGTGCATGGGGATTTGCGCAAGGCCATCGAGCGGTTGCTGCGTCAACCCAGTTGAGAGGCGAGAGCGTGCAGCCGCATTGGCGCCAACTTTTATTAACTTTCGCGTGAAGAGTGCAGTTAGAAATATGAATCTACTCGATCCGTTGACTGGAACAGAAGCGTTGACTCAATCGGGGAGACCCATAGAACCTGGGTTTCTAACGGCTTTCTGGGGCTGGGGTTTTTCAGCATTGGATAACCCCCTGCTACGAGGTTATCTGGCAGAGTTTTTGGTGTATCGGGCACTGTTCAACATGCCTAGCCCCGATTTCAAGGTACCCACCTCGCATTTTTCAACCAAGATGGAAGGCGATGTTCATGACCTCGTGTTTTTCATGAATGATGAAAAATTCACTATCCAAGTTAAATCGAAAGACTCCTATAGCAAATCTCAGGTGTTCGATACCTCCTTCGCTGAAGGATTCGATTGTGTCTCCAATAGTCCGCTGCCCGCTGAGCATTGGTCAGACTTTTACATCTTCGCTTATCTGGCACTGGATAATAAAAAGTGTCAGGAGAACGAGCGTCTTCATGATAAGTGGAACCCCAATCCATCTCGTGCACTGCCGATGGAGAAAGCGCGGTTCAAGCTCAATAAGCAGGCGTTGGTGAAATCGGTGTTGGAACTCGATAACTGGAGCTTCTACATTCTTGACCGAGAGCAATTACGTGGGCAGAAAAGCATCAACTTGAACAAGCTGCGCAGTAAGGTCAATAAGGGGGAAGCTGTGTGGGTACAGCATGACGGTATTGCAGATGCGTTGGTGGGTTTCGCCCTCGAACGGCACGCTAAACGATGCGATGAAATGCTTTAGGTTCCCTTCGCTCGTGGGGTACGCCACATAGCCGCCAGCGAAACCGCTACACTGCCGCCCCCGAATTTCAGCAAGGATGCTTTGAATGCGTTCGCTCGTCAGCGCTGTGCTCCTCTCCATGACCCTGGCGGCCCCGGCCATGGCCGAGCCTCGTTCGTTCTCGGTCAATGACCCGAGCGGCAAATACCTGGTCGAAGTGTTGTTCCCGCAGGTGCCGCAGGACTTGCAGTACCTGGCGCGAGCCCTGATCACGATACGCGACGCAACTACCCTCGAAATCCTCCAGCAATTGCAGACTCCGGACGCCCAGGTGCCGATGGACCAGAATGGTAAAACCGTCGACTGGCGTTTGATGGGCGAGAACGGCGTGGTCTACTTTGCCGACATCAATCAGGATGGCCGCCAGGACTTGGCAATCCGCAATGGCACCGGCGCGGATAAAGACTTCCAGTCCAGTTACGATGTTTACCTGCAAGACCCGCACAAGACGCAGTGGGTGCTCAACGGCCCTCTGACCGATCTTGCGAACGAAACCTCCGGCGGTATGTTTTCAGTCAATCCCAAGGACGGCGTTATCCATTCGCAGACCGACCAGGGTTGCTGCTGGACCCGCGCCAGCCGCTATCAGATGCGCGACGGTGAGTTGGTGAGGCTCAGCGCGTACACCCAGGCCCAAGTGCCTGCGACGGACGATGACGCCAACAACAGCATGCCCAGCGGCTACATGCTGCGCACCACCGGTGAGTGGAAGGACGGCCAGTGGCTGGAAACCCCAAGGCTCGAAGGGCCGGTCAATGAGGACCCTGAGTTCCTGGCTGGCACCCTCAACGGCAAGATCCCGGTGCAACTCTGGTACCAGCAACAGGGCGCGGTGTTGATTGGTGAATTGCGCTACACCAAAAGCGGCAGCGGAAAGCCAATCAAGTTGGTAGGCGAGTTGGGTGAATACGGCGACCAGTCGTTTGTCTATCTGCACGAATATGCCGACGATGGTCATCAAACCGGCATCTGGCGCATCACTCGGGAAACCGTCGAGCCCTATGCTTACTCCGGCACGTGGGTCAGTGGCGCCCAGGGTGAAAAGCCGGAGTTGCAAATCCAACTGCATCGCGAGGACCGTGAGCCTGAGTACAAGAAACTCGGTGACGTTGCCCGCGATCAGCGTGACGGTCACTACCAGATGCGCAACGACTTCCTCGACCGTGACGGCGACCTGGACCTGAAGATCCTCCCCGACCGCGATGCCCAGGGCCGTGAAGTGGCGGAGTTCACCGTAACGCTCAAGGAAACCGGTACCGACAAGGTCATCGTCAGCGCGCACCACAGCGTGCCGATGGAAACCGAAAACCTGATTATCGTGCGCGAGCCGTTGGCGACCCGGCGCGCCGGCCCGTATCACATTCAACTGGTGAAGGGTTTTGCGGTGATCAACCACAACTCGGCGCCGGACTTTCCGGATTACTTCACGGGGATGTATCGCAAGCAACAGCCTGGACAAACCCAGTGACTGCCCCAATCAGACCGGCCCCATAGAAATGCGCCTGGCGTTACAGCCTGCTCGCGGGCTGAGCGCCACGATATTCATCCCGGTGCAAGCAAGGCCGCCCAGCTGGCGGGCGGCCTCGCGTTGCGGGGTCAGCGGTTAAAGCGTTCTACCAACGCATATTGAGTGGCCGCCGTATTGGTCAGCTGCTTGCTAAGGTCGGTGGATTGATGGGCTTGTATCGACGTCTGGTCAGCCAGCTCCGCGATAGTGGTGATGTTGCGGCTGATCTCCTCGGCGACCGCGCTTTGTTCCTCAGTGGCGGCGGCGATCTGGGTGGTCATTTCGGTGATATGAGACACCGCTTCGCTGATGCCGACCAACGCCTGGTCTGCTTCCAGCACCCAGGCTACGCCTTCCTGCGCCTGGCGTTGGCCGTTTTCCATGCTTTGCACGGCATTGTTGGACGATGCCTGCAACTGAGTGATCAGCGCATGGATTTGAGTGGTGGATTGGGAGGTACGCTGCGCGAGTTGGCGCACTTCATCGGCCACCACGGCAAACCCGCGGCCTTGCTCACCGGCGCGGGCCGCTTCGATGGCGGCGTTGAGGGCGAGCAGGTTGGTTTGATCGGCGATGCCTTTGATCACGTCCACCACGCTGCCGATTTCGTCACTGTCCTTGGCCAACTGCGCCACGGTGGTGCCGGTTTCGCCCACGACGGCGGACAAGCGCTCAATGGCCAGGCGGGTATCACGCGCGACTTCACGGCCACGTCCGGTCAGCACGTTGGCCTGCTGGGTGGCGTCGGCGGTGCGCTGCACATGGCTGGCGACTTCCTGGGTGGTCGCAGCCATCTGGTTGACGGCCGCCGAGACCTGCTCGGTTTCAACGCGTTGGCGATCCAGGCCTTTGGAGCTGGCGGTGGCCAACTGATCCGATTGCCCGGCCAGGGCGCTGAGTTGTTCGGCACTGTCCTGCAAGCGTGTGAGGCAGGTTTTCAGGCGCGAGTTTTGGCTGAGGAACGCGGTTTCCAGGCGTGCCTGGGGGCCGCTGGCGTCGCTGTACATCTGGGCAATCAAGGCATCCGACGTCGAGGGCTCGACACCCGCCAGCAGGCGCAAGGTGCTGCCTTGGCGTACGCGTGAGCAGAGCATACCCACCGGCACGGCAACGGCCACGGCCACCGCAATGGCGATCGGTGCACTGAGGAAAAGCCCGGCAATGCTGCCGGCGATGCCGGTGGCCACGTACGGCACGGCACTCAACGCCGCGGGCAGCCAAGTGTCCTTGATTAGCGCGCTGGATTTGCCTTGGCTGAGGCGGCGATACAGCACCTGCGCCCGGCGGATTTCATCGGCGCTGGGCTTGACCCTCACCGATTCAAAACCAACGACTTCGCGGCCGTGGAAGATCGGTGTGACGTAGGCGTTAACCCAGTAATGGTCGCCGTTTTTCGAGCGGTTCTTGACGATGCCCATCCACGGCAGGCCTTGCTTGAGCGCACGCCACATATGGGCAAACACGGCCGGTGGGACATCGGGGTGACGCACGATGTTCTGCGGCGCGCCGATCAGATCGGCCCGTTCAAAACCGCTGATTTCGACAAAGGCGTCGTTGCAGTAAGTGATGCCCCCGTGAATATCGGTGGCGGAGATAAGTTTTTGCGAAGGCGCGAGTGAAATCTCACGTTGTGTTACTGGCTGGTTGTTGCGCATTCCGGCTACTCCCTGGTTGCACACAGTGCATCGGCGCCAACGTGCAGAAGATTAATTCACATCGGCTATTTCGCCAGCCATTGGTCAAAAGCCTGAAACTTATCGATGAAAAACCTCATAATGGCGGCCATTTTTGTTTAGCCCGTAATTCTGGTGTGCCCCCATGGAAATCAAGGTCAACTTTCTCGACAACCTCCGGCTTGAAGCCAAGTTCGATGACTTCACGGTGATTGCCGACCAACCTATTCGCTATAAGGGCGATGGTTCGGCACCGGGGCCCTTCGACTACTTCCTGGCATCGTCGGCGCTGTGCGCGGCGTACTTTGTGAAGCTGTACTGCCAGACCCGCAACATCCCCACAGACAATATCCGCCTGTCCCAGAACAACATCGTCGACCCGGAAAACCGCTATAACCAGATCTTCAAGATCCAGGTCGAGTTGCCCGCGGATATCTCCGATAAGGACCGCCAGGGCATCCTGCGCTCCATCGACCGTTGCACGGTGAAAAAAGTGGTGCAGGCCGGTCCCGAATTTGTGATCGAAGAGGTGGAAAATCTCGACGCCGACGCCCAGGCCTTGTTGATGCCCAGCAGCCTGTCGGAGCAGGGCACCTACATCGCGGGCAAGGACCTGCCGCTGGAACAGACCATCGCCAACATGTCCGGGATCCTTGCCGGCCTGGGCATGAAGATCGAGATCGCCTCGTGGCGCAATATCGTGCCCAACGTGTGGTCGCTGCATATCCGCGATGCGCACTCGCCAATGTGTTTCACCAACGGCAAGGGCGCGACCAAAGAGGGCGCGCTGGCGTCGGCATTGGGCGAATTCATCGAGCGGCTCAACTGCAACTTCTTCTACAACGACCAATTCTGGGGTGAAGAACTGGCCAACGCACCGTTCGTGCATTACCCGGACGAGCGTTGGTTTCAGCCAGGCCCCAACGACGAGCTGCCGACTGAAATCCTCGACGCTTATTGCCGCAAGGTCTACGACCGCGAAGGCGAGCTGCGCGGTTCGCATCTGTTCGACACCAACTCCGGCAACGAAGCGCGCGGCATTGTTTCGCTGCCGTTCGTGCGCCAGTCCGATGGCGAGGTGGTGTACTTCCCGTCCAACCTGATCGAAAACCTCTACCTCAGCAACGGCATGAGCGCGGGCAACACCCTGGCTGAAGCCCAGGTGCAATGCCTTTCGGAGATTTTCGAGCGCGCGGTCAAGCGTGAAATCATCGAAGGTGAATTTGCCTTGCCGGACGTGCCGGCTGAGGTGCTCGCCAAATACCCAAGCATTGTGGCGGGCATCGAAGGCCTGGAAGCCCAAGGCTTCCCGGTGCTGGTCAAGGATGCATCCCTGGGCGGCGAATTCCCGGTGATGTGTGTGACCTTGATGAACCCGCGCACCGGCGGGGTATTCGCCTCCTTCGGTGCCCACCCGAGCCTGGAAGTGGCGCTGGAGCGCAGCCTCACCGAATTACTGCAAGGCCGCAGTTTCGAGGGTTTGAACGACTTGCCGCAGCCGACCTTCGAAGGCCAGGCGGTGACGGAGCCGAACAACTTCGTCGAGCACTTCATCGACTCCAGCGGTGTGGTGTCGTGGCGCTTCTTCAGCGCGCAGTCGGACTACGAGTTTGTCGAGTGGGACTTCTCCGGTGAAGGCGAAGACTCCAACGTCCAAGAGGCTGCGACCTTGTTCGGCATCCTGGAAGGCATGGGCAAAGAAGCCTATATGGCGGTGTACGAGCACCTCGGCGCCACCGCTTGCCGCATCCTGGTGCCGGATTACTCGGAAATCTATCCGGTGGACGACCTGATCTGGGACAACACCAACAAAGCGCTGTTCTTCCGCGAGGACATTCTCAACCTGCATCGCCTGGACACGGAAGAATTGCAGGCATTGGTCGAGCGCCTGATCGAAAGCGAGCTGGACGATTACACCGACATCACCACCTTGATCGGCATCGAGTTCGACGACAACACGGTATGGGGCCAACTGACCATCCTGGAGTTGAAGCTGCTGATTTTCCTGGCCTTGCAGCAATATGAAGAGGCCAAGGAGTGCGTGGAGATGTTCCTGCAGTACAACGACAACACCGCCGAGCGCGGCCTGTTCTACCAGGCGTTGAACGGTGTGCTGGAGATGGAACTGGACGACGACTTGGACTTGGCGGATTACGAAGCCAACTTCCGCCGCATGTTTGGTAATGAGCGAATGGATGCGGTGATCGGCTCGGTCGATGGCAGTGTGCGGTTCTATGGGTTGACGCCGACCAGCATCAAGCTGGAAGGCTTGGACCGGCATTTGCGTTTGATTGACAGCTACAAGAAGCTGCATTCGGCGCGTGCCAACATCGTCCAGGTGTAACGCATACCCAATGTGGGAGGGGGCTTGCTCCCGATGGCGGTGGTTCAGACAAATATTCAGTGCCTGACACGCCGCTATCGGGAGCAAGCCCCCTCCCACATTTGATCGTTGTTTTCTGGGGGGGTTATATACGGGCCAAGGCTTGCGCCAGGTCCGCTCGTAGATCGTCCACATCCTCAACCCCCACCGACAACCGCACCAACCCGTCGCCAATCCCCAGCTGCGCCCGCGTCGCCGCCGGGATGCTGGCATGGGTCATGATCGCCGGATGTTCGATCAGGCTTTCCACACCTCCCAGGCTTTCGGCCAGGGCGAAGATGTTCACGTGTTCCAGAAAGCGGGTGGCGCCCGCCAGGTCGCTGTTCAAATCCACTGAAATCATCCCACCAAACCCGCGCATTTGCCGGCGTGCCAGTTCGTGCTGCGGGTGGGATACCAGGCCTGGGTAATAGACCCGCGCCACTTGCGGTTGTTGCTCCAGCCAGGTGGCCAGGTCCAGCGCGTTGCTGCAATGACGCTCCATGCGCAGGGCCAACGTTTTCACGCCGCGCAGGGTCAGGAACGCGTCGAAGGGGCCAGCGATGGCGCCCACTGAGTTCTGCAGGAAACCCAGGCGATCAGCCAATTCGGGGTTGTCACCGACAATGGCGATACCGCCGATCACATCGGAATGGCCGTTGAGGTATTTAGTGGTGGAGTGCACCACCACATCCACGCCCAGCTCCAGCGGGCGCTGGATCCAGGGGCTGGCGAAGGTGTTGTCAGCCACGCAGATGATCCCGCGATTGCGGCAGATACCTGCGATGGCGGCCAAGTCGGTGAGGCTGAGCAGCGGGTTGCTCGGGGTTTCGACCCAGACCATGCGCGTATCGTCCTGCAAGGATGCTTCAAATGCCGTTACATCACTCAAATCGACAAAGCTGAAACGATGCCCGGCGCTGCGTTGGCGCACCTTGTCGAACAGCCGAAAGGTGCCGCCATAGAGGTCGTTACCGGAAACGATATGGGCGCCCGCATCCAGCAGCTCCAGCACCGTGGAAATCGCCGCCAGCCCGGATGCAAAGGCAAACGCCTGGCTGCCGCCTTCAAGGTCGGCCACGCAACGCTCCAGAGCAAACCGCGTGGGGTTGTGGGAGCGGCCGTAGTCGAAGCCCTTGTGCACGCCGGGGCTGTCTTGCAGGTAGGTGGAGTTGGCGTAGATCGGCGGCATCAGCGCGCCAGTGGTTGGGTCTGGGAACTGCCCGGCGTGGATCACACGGGTGGCAAACGCACTTTTATCAGGCTGGCTCATGCAAGGGATCTCCGCAGGTGGTTGAGCAGGTCGACGCGGGTGATCAGGCCATAAAAGCCTCCTGCATCGGCAATGATGGCGACCAAGCCGCGATCCAGTTCAGTTTGCAATTCGGCCAGGCTGGCGCTGGGGGACAGGGTTTGCAGGTTGTCGGTCATGGCGCTGGCGACGACCATCGTGAAGTGCGCGGCATCGTGGTGCAGGCCCAGCAGGATGTCGGATTCGTCGATCACGCCCACCAGTTCGCGGCCGTTGACCAACACCGGCAGTTGCGACACGTCGGCCAGACGCATGCGCTGGAAGGCGGTGAGCAGGGTGTCGTCGGGGCTCACGCTGATCACGCGGCCGTCTTCGAAGCGGCGGGCGATCAGGTCGCGCAGGTCGCCGTAGTGTTTGTAATGCAGCAACCCCGCGTCGGTCATCCACTGGTCGTTGTAGACCTTCGACAGATATCGCGTGCCGGTGTCGCACACAAAGCTGACCACGCGCTTGGGCGTGGTTTGTTCGCGGCAATAGCGCAAGGCAGCGGCGAGCAGGGTGCCGGTGGAGGAACCGCCGAGAATGCCCTCGGCCTTGAGCAGTTGGCGCGCGTGGTCGAAGCTCTCTTCATCGCTGATGGAATAGGCGTGGCGCACGCTGGACAGGTCGGCAATCGACGGAATGAAGTCCTCGCCAATGCCTTCCACGGCCCACGAGCCGGGTGTTATCAACTGGCCGCTGCGGCTGTATTCAGCCATTACCGAACCCACCGGGTCGGCCAGTACCATTTCCAGCTCCGGTTGCACGCGCTTGAAGAATCGGGTCAGGCCGGTGAGTGTGCCTGCCGAACCGACGCCGACCACAATGGCATCCAGGTCGTGCTGGGTTTGCGCCCAGATCTCCGGCGCGGTGCTGGTCTCGTGAGCCTGGGGATTGGCCGGGTTGTTGAACTGGTCGGCGAAGAATGAGCCGGGAATCTCCTGGGCCAGGCGCGCAGCCATGTCCTGGTAATACTCGGGGTGGCCCTTGCCCACATCGGAGCGGGTGATATGCACCTCGGCGCCCATGGCCTTAAGGTGCAGCACTTTCTCCGTGGACATTTTGTCGGGTACCACCAGCACCACCCGATAACCTTTGGCCCTGCCCACCAGCGCCAGGCCCAGGCCGGTGTTGCCAGCGGTGGCCTCGATGATGGTGCCGCCGGGACGCAGGCGGCCGTCATGCTCGGCGGCGTCGATCATGGCCAGGCCGATGCGGTCCTTGATGGAACCGCCGGGGTTTTGGGATTCCAGCTTGAGGAACAGCGTGCAGGGGCCGGTATCGAAACGGCTGACCCGTACCAACGGCGTGTTGCCGATCAGTTCGAGTACGGCGGGGCGTGAGAGTGTAGGCATGGCGTCACCTGGGTGCGCAGAGGAGACATGAAACACTAGGTCGGTATTGGGTGAGTCGCAACCGGGCCGTCGGCTCGCTGTCTTTTTTTGGCGCATGGGCCGACGCGACAATTGCGCCTGACGCTGCCAGGCGGAGCGCATTGAAGCCCTGGATAGCCTCGCCAGTTGCCGCCTCAGCCCTTTACCGCTGCCTCAATCTCCGCAATGTCGATTTTGGTCATGGTCATCATCGCCTCGAACGCGCGCTTGGCGATGGCTGGATCAGGGTTAGTCACCGCCTCCGTCAACACGCGCGGCGAGATTTGCCACGACAGGCCCCACTTGTCCTTGCACCAGCCGCAGGCGCTCGGCTGGCCGCCGTTGTCGATGATTGCGTTCCAGTACCGGTCGGTTTCGGCTTGATCATCGGTGGCCACTTGGAAGGAAAACGCCTCGGTGTGGGGAAAGATCGGGCCGCCGTTCAGGCCGATGCAGGGGATGCCGAGTACCGTGAATTCGACGGTCAAGACGTCGCCCCGTTTGCCGGACGGGTAATCCGCTGGTGCACGATGCACGGCGTTCACCGCACTGTCGGGAAAGGTGTTGGCGTAGAACTTGGCAGCCTCTTCGGCGCTCCCGTTGTACCAGAGGCAGAGGGTGTTTTTGTGGGTCATGAGCAGTCTCCACGCAGTCGAGGGTCTGTGGAGTTTAGCTGCGTTTCAATGGCGGCCTTATCAAGTCGAGACGGTTGAGGTCGGCGTTATAGGCTCGATAGAGGTCGGCCAATTCGTGGTGGGTCATCAGCGTTCACTTCTACCCGTTGAGTTCTGCGCTGACCTCATCCGCCCACATCGTGCCCGGCACGGCGGCGGCAGGATCGATGCATTCGATCTCAGGTAAACAGCGTGCCATCGTGTTGTCTCGCAGATGTGCCTGGAACACGCACAAGCTGCGGGCGAACTGGGGCAGTGAGGTATTGATGAGTACGCGTGCGTGATGGGCGTCGTGGTTGAAATAGACAATCGTCCCACTGTGTCGATCAAGCGCGATGACGTCCCCGGAGCCGGTGTGCCCCAAAGGGTAATAGTGGTTGGCGATGGCGAATATTGCCAACCTGCGTTGTGCTTCGGCTTGGCTGTAGGCCTCGAAACTCAGAAAGGGCGCGGCGTCGCGCGGCAGGCCGTGCTTGAGGAGGAATTCAGCGTCTGGCGCGGGGAGGGTGGCCAGGTCACTGGGGTTGAAGGTGATGAATTCGTCAAAGCCGAGGTCCAGCCCGGGCGGGTCGGGAGGCAGTACCGAGATGAAATGTGTTTTGAAGTCGAAGTCGGTCATAGTCGTTCGCCGCGTTATGTGAAGGGGGGGGCGGGATGCTGACATAGAAACACTGCAGGGCCTGGGGTAGAACCCGTTCACAGCCTCAAGGTTGATCCAGCTAATGCCGCAGCAATGGTTGCCGCAGCATGAGTGCGAGGAGTTTTAGTTACTCGACTTATCTGGCAGTGGCGCCGTATGAATTTCGTCATACATAGCGGTTGCCACTGAAGCAGCATAAACAATGTATTTCAGATCACTCGCGTCATTCTTGACTTCATAAATTTCACACAGAAGACTTCTTTTGTCCTTGGGTAACTCCACAGGCGACCAAGATGAAGGGCTTTTGAAGTTATACTCAGGGCCTTTGTATGTTAGTGATCTGATGCCAACAACCATGCGCTTATAGTGTTGCCTATCAGGTCTTTTAGTGTTTTCATAGCTGCCGCTAAATGATCCTAGAGAGTCAGAGACAACATCTACACACTCTTTGTCTAGCTCGGTCTCATAATCAGCAGCCGCATAGGTTCCAACGGTCCCATGATTGGAATAGAATTTTGCACGCGGCGACAACTTTTCTTCTGGGTATTTGGCGGTGTATTCATCACCCTCGAAGTAATATTCGATATACCCTCGCGAAATATCTACCCTGCTATATTTCTTTCTCTTTTCTATGATGTCATTGAAAGAGTACCAGCGCTGCTCGATTAGTTTGTGCTCGACTTCCAGCCCGCCCGCAAATACCTTCAAGGAAAGCGCGGAGCCAAATAAGATAGATGCTATCAAAAGATTTTTCATATGTTGGTCTGAAATATGACTTTTTGATTTGAATAAGTGCGCAAAGAGTTGTAGGGCTCTTTGCGAGAAAAGATTACATGTTAACGGATCGTGATGTTTCGACCGAAGTATTCCTCGGTGTCATACTTTTCAATCACTTGCTCCAAGGTTTCGTTGTTATTGTCCATGACCAACTTGTGTGAGATTGCGCTGAGTGCAATCAAGATATCTTTGCATTCAATGCGTGCTTGCATTACTGAATTTGATGCGGTTTCGAGGACTTGAGAAAGTAACTCATGATTCTTCTTCATCAGGGAACTAATGAAATTAGATATTACTTCAATGTATAAATCCCGGTCTTGGATTTCATCAGTTATAACAACATTTTTCAGAAAATCTTCTTCTTTACCATCAGGGACGAATCGTTGAACCCAGTAGAAATAGGATTTATCGAAGATGATGGATTGGATGGCGTTTCTTATTTTTTTGTTAGCCGCTATCTTCTCGAATAGAGTGTTTGATAATTCATCGGATACGTTGGTCAATTCATCGCCGTATTCATCATTGAGCAAGGTAATTGTTGCGTGAAGTTCTTTTAGCAACCATACATTGCGCGACCCCATTGCATTGTATGCGTCGCCAACCTCATCAATGTTGCGTTTGAATACGCCAATATATTTGTCACCCTCTTTAATGGCATCCAGCAGAGGGATCAAGCTGTAGCGTCTAACCTGAATGAGTTCATAAAATTGGCCTAATTCTTCACGAATATCTTGTAGGCGGTCCACTGATGCTACTAAAAAATCACTGTCGTCTATTATCATTTTGTTTAGGCGAGTGAAGTCTGGTGCGCCATCAGACCAGCGAACACGCAGATCAATACTTTTTTCAAAGGCTTGTGTCTTGCTAACCAGTATTGAGTACTTGTCTTCTATTTCAAAAAGCACATCTTGAACTTTTTGAAGACCTGTTGATCTTGCGTTTTGATTGATTCCGCGAATCTTTTCAGCTTCGGCTTGTTTCTTCTGGCGAATAGTCCAAGTGATCGCTGCACCTACAATTGTCAAGCTTGTTGCCATATCAAAGCCAAGCTGGATATTACTGAACCATGTGCTCATTTGACTTCCTTAAGTTTTATTTGATTTCCTTAAACATCACGTTTTTGTAGCCGTTTACGCCGTAATAACTGACTCCAACTCAAATTTCACGCCGCATAAGCGGCGTTGTCGTGCTTTTTTTATCGTGCTCTCGCTCTGAGCGGGCGCGCCGCCGGTAATTTGCTGCGTGAGCATAAAGGCGATGCCGGGTCGGAACAACCGTTCGTCGCGACCTACACCGCCAACGCCCGGTATCTGAACCTTTCCGCTGGCGTTGTGCAGCACCACTACGAGACCAAACCCGCAGCGCACTGGTCTGGCGCCATGAGTTGCGCGAGGAATAGGTGCGTTCGGTGGCCAACTACGTGGCGAATGTCGCTGTCAAAAACAGCTTCGGCAGCTACGGACCATCGGCGATTGGCGACACCGGCGTGCTCGGTCTGGGCGTGATGTGGGGGGGCGATGCGGGCCACTTAAACTGCGTGGCCTGCACTCGTGGTGCAGCGATCACTCACTGATCCGACCAAACCGCCAGTTCATAACCATCCGGATCAATGAAGTGGAACCTGCGCCCACCGGGGAACGCA
Organism: Pseudomonas sp. RIT357; assembly: GCF_000632245.1. Classification (NCBI taxonomy): domain Bacteria; kingdom Pseudomonadati; phylum Pseudomonadota; class Gammaproteobacteria; order Pseudomonadales; family Pseudomonadaceae; genus Pseudomonas; species Pseudomonas sp. RIT357. Next base: position 84,386 of record NZ_JFYX01000005.1, on the reverse strand, counting down.
AACGTCTCGCGGCTTATCACAGCGCCTGCCGCCGTGATTCGTTGGTGCGCCCCTTCGAGGTCATTCGCAAACAAAATCACCAACGGCCCCCCTGGCCGAACGGGTTCTCCCGTGGTGAACCCGCCCGTCAGCCGCCCATCGCTGAACTCGGTGTAGGTGGGCCCGTAGTCCACGAATGTCCAGCCGAAAACGGCGCCGTAGAAGGCTTTGCTGCGGTGGATGTCGCCCACGTTGAATTCTATGTTGTCGATCTGACGGTCTTGACCACGAACGCTCATGGTTGCCTCCTTGGCGGATGATTGAGGCGCGAGTGTAACGGTTCTGACGACGGACTGAGTTACCATGCCGCCGCGAAATTCCCGCCGACCGCTCTGGCTACCTATGTCCTCCAACGCGCTGTACACCGATCTTTCCATCTACTACGACCTGATGTGCGCCGACATCGACTATCGCGCACAGAGTCACAGCGTTCGCCGGTTGCACCAACTGTTCGGCAATAACGGGCGTCGGCACTTGGACCTGGCCTGCGGCACCGGGCCCCATGTGCGTCATTTCCTCGACTTTGGCTACCACAGCGCCGGCCTGGACATCAGCCAACCGATGCTGGACCTCGCCCAACTGCGCTGCCCGGAGGCACGGTTCAGCCGCCAGGACATGGCGGGTTTCCAGGTGGACGACGCGCAAGATCTGATCACCTGCTTTCTCTACTCGACCCATTACAACGCCAGCCTGGCCAAACTGCGCATGTGCCTGACCAGCGTGCACGAGGCGCTCGCCGAAAATGGCGTGTTCTGTTTCAACGCGGTGGACAAGCAGCACATCGACAACCGTTTGCTGGTACGCCATAGCGTTGAGTTTGAAGGCAGCCACTTCACCTTCGGTTCCGGCTGGCACTACAGCGAGGAGGGCGAGCAGCAGGCGCTGCGCCTGAGTATCGAGAAGACCACCGGGGGTGTGACTGAGGCTTGGCAGGACGAACACCCGATGGTCGCCTTCAGTTTCACCGAGTTGCAGCAGTTATTGACGCCACAGTTCGAGGTGCACATCTTCGAGCATGACTACGAATGCATCACGCCCTGGGAGGGCACGAGCGGGAATGCTTTGTTTGTCTGCGTGAAGCGCTGATACCTGCTTTACCCAGTTTCCTGTGGGAGATGTCGAGCTTTAGCGAGGCTTCGAAGGCGGCGGTACAGGCGAAGTATTCTTACCTGACCCACCGCATTCGTGGGCATTACGTCATGTAGCACTAACGCGAGAGCACCGCCGCTGAGCCTTTTTCCTCAGCGCCCACGTCATGCAGGGAGATCCTCGATGTCTCCGGCAACGCCAACCCGCCTGCCAGCGCCAGCAACGCTACGGCTATCAGATAAAACGCGGGTGACAGGTTGCTGCCCGTGGTGCTGATCAACCATGTCGCCATCAGCGGCGCGGTACCCCCAAAGATTGTATAGGCCATGTTGTAGGTGATCGCCGAGGCGGTATACCGCGTCCGAGTCGGGAAGGTCTCCGACAGCAACGCCGCCGTGACCACCCCACATAACACCGCACCCACCGCGAGCAGCATCACCCCCACGATCGAGGCCGCGAACGAACCTGAACTGGCCATCAGGAACGACGGATACACCACCACCATCAGCAATACGCAGGCGGTCATTACCGTGACCCGACGCCCCACCCGATCCGAATACAGCCCCGCCAGCGGGCAGATGGCCGCGGCGAAAATCAGCGCGATCAACGACACCAGCAACGCCGCCGCCCGACTCAGCCCACCTGCCACCTGCAGGTATGTCGCGAAGTAGGTGGTGAACATATAAAACGAGAGCGCCGTCAGCGACACAAACGCGCCCAGGCAGCAAATCGCCGCACCATGGTTGCGCAAGGTTTCCTTGAGCGGAGAGTGGGCGACCGCGTGTTCCTGCTTCACGGCCTGGAAGGCGGGTGTCTCATCCAGTTTCCAGCGCAGATACAGCCCGACCAGACCCAGCGGTGCGGCGATCAGGAACGGCAGGCGCCAGCCCCAACTGCCCATCGCCTCGGCGGACAGCGACGCCTCAAGGGCGTAGGCCACCACTGCGGCAGCGGCGAACGCGGAGAACGTCGACACCGGCACAAAGCTGCCGTACCAGGCGCGTTTGTTGCTCGGCGCGTGCTCCATCAGATAGGCGCAGGCACCGGCATATTCGCCCCCGGCGGAGAAGCCTTGGGCGCAGCGAATCAGCGACAACAGAATCGGCGCTGTCACGCCGATGGCGGCATAAGTGGGCAGCAGGCCGATCAAGGTGGTCGCACCGGCCATCAGCAAAATCGTCATGGCCAGGGTACGCTTGCGGCCGATGCGGTCGCCGAGCATGCCAAAGAAAATCCCGCCCAACGGCCGAAAGGCGAAGGCCACGGCAAACACGGCAAAGGTCTTGAGCAGTGCTGCGCTGGCATCGCCACTGGGGAAGAATTGTTGCGCGATGGTGGTGGCAAGAAAGCCGTAGACGGCGAAGTCGAACCACTCGACGAAGTTACCGATGCCGGCGGCGATGATGACCTTTCGCAGGGTTTGGGGGCTGACCTGTTCGGTGGATGAGCTCGTCATAAGGGAAGGCCTCGGAATGCGCAGGGGGATGCCTGATTATCCGAGGCGGCGGCCAGACGGCGGGGTTCAAAAGAGTCCTCCGCGTAGTCAGCAGCGACTTTCTGCAAGGGCTAGAGGCACGCTTCAGGCCTTGGCGGAACGCTGAGCGGACGTGCGATACGTCAGCAGCACAATTCCTGTCACCACGATGACGCCGCCAGTCACCTGACCGGCGCTGAGCATTTGATCGAGCACGAGCCAGCCCATCAGCAACGTCGCCAGCGGCTCAATGTTCATCACCGGCGCATTTCGCGGCATATCCAGGCGCGGCACCGACATGAACAGCACGATAAAACCGGTGCCGTAGAGCACGACCAACGTGGCCAGCGCCAGCCAACCGGTCAGGCTGGCCGGTGGGTTCAGGCCGTCGGCAAGGGCGCCACTCCAGCCCGCAAGGTTAACGCTGCTGAACACAATGAAGATTGTCAGCAGACTGCGCACCGAACCCCGTACCTGGGACAACTTGTGATCGGTGATCCACAGCGCGCAAGCGAATACAAAGGCGGCGCAGAAGGCGAGGGTGACGCCGAGCAGCCATTGCGGGCCGATGTGGGCGTCGGCTGAAAGGCGAGTGGGCACGTCCAGCACGAACACCAGACCCACCAGAATCAAACCCATCAGCAAGGCGGTGCGCGCCGTCGGACGTGGGCCGCCTAATGCCCAGGTCAGCAGCGCCAGCAAAATCGGGAAAATGTTGGCCACCAGCAACGCCAGCGCTACCGGTACGCGGGCTACGGCGGAATAGAGACACAGGCTTTGCGCGGTGATGAGCAGGCCCAGCAGTAACTGCCAGCGCCATGCACCCGAAGGCAGGCGCAGGCTTTGCCGTTGCCAGAGTACCAGCGCGCCCAGCACCAACAACGTACCGCCGGAGCGCAGCAGAATAGCGAGGAGAACACCGGCGCCGTCGTCGAAGGCCACGCGAGCGGCGATGTGGTTGCCGGCGAAGGCGCAGCCCATGCAGAGCAGGATCAGCACGGCGATGTGGCGGGGGAAAAGATTGGGGGCAGGGGGCGTCATGGTAAGGGCTCGGGCAGTGGCTTCCATCGTCGAGGATGGCAAATTATTTTTAGGTTGTCGTACAACGTTGTGGCGGATTTGTAGCGTGTTTGGGGCGAATGGGCAAGGGAGGTTTTTTGTGGGATGACCGCGGGCTATGTTTTTTATGGGCTTAACAAGATTGTTTAGGTGATTGCGTTGAGGTAGAGATAGACAGGGTTGAGCAGGAGAGGTCGTATGACTATTGAGGGCCTATTCAGTAATTCGCCATGCGCGACCATGAGGCCCGTTTAATATCGTTCGGGTTCTGGCAAGCGGTCGCGCAGTGCAGAGGTGCAATGTCTCACTGAAGCGTCGGTAGTCGGTCCAGCGCACAATTTCGGTCCATTTTCGGCTCATCGGCCATGGGGACGCGCGCGCCCGAATCGACATTGAATATGTCAATGTGACAACCGCTCAGCGCGCCCGGGCTGTCGACAATTCCTCCTTTGATCACGTAACGCGCGCCCGGCGCAAATTGGCTGACAAACGCTATGCTGCACGAGCGATTGGCATTGGCCGCACCGCGCATCACCAAGTGCAGCGGCTTGCCGGCTTCAATCGGAAAGAAGCCCTCCGGCGTCGATACGTTCTTATAAACGGAAACTAACTGCCCTCCCTGCGCAATCGCCACGGTTCTGCCGTATTTGCAGGCCATTGGAGGCGCCTCGACCAGGGACACGCTGTTTCGATAATTCTCCATCGACACCAACTCGCTACGGATAAGCGCCTGAGGCGCCCCCGCGGGCACGAGGTATTTCGGTGCTGGGGCGCAGCCTGCAAGCAGCAGAAGTGAACACAGGTAGAGAGGCTTCATAATTTCCTTATCAAGGTCGGTAAAGGGCGGCCTCAACTAGCCTGATGAATCAGAATGGGTCAAGCAGTAAGTGAGAAGGATAGATACCTGACCCGGTTTGAAATAAAGGTGAATCGCCCTTGGTTTATTGAATAGGCGCAACGGTTGCTCTTGGCCGAGGCTGTGTAAAAACGGTTTTCTACGCGATAGGCACTCAAAACTGGACTGAAAATCGCGCTTCTGTGCGAAATTCACATCTGCTGATGTGCCGATAAATTTCGGATTTAACGTAGATGCGCACACTTCAATTTTGGCTAAGCGGTTTTATACACTCTGGTCCAGAAGTGGACTCTCAAATTTTTCTACGGTATCTGGGCCGCTTCAATGGCTCCCCAGGATAAAAGTTGGAGCACAAAATATGCCCGTCGCACCCAATCAGAATTCCCCAATCATTTTGGTCCTGGCTCAACAGAGCGACTTGGATAATCTTGTAGCCATTCGAATTGAGGCCATGCGCGAAAGTCTGGAGCGTGTTGGTCGATTTGATCCAGTCCGCGCGCGCGAGCGGTTTGTTAGTGGTTTTGAGGCTCGCAACACACGCTACATCGAGGCGTCTGGAGAGAGGGTTGGTTTCGTCGTGATCAAGCATCAACACAATGAACTCTTGCTCGACCACTTGTATGTGAGACCGAGCGCGCAAGGGTCAGGGGTAGGGTCTGCTGTTCTCACTCAGATTTTCAAAGAGGCGGATGCGGCTGCGCTCCCTATTAAAGTGGGTGCTCTCAAAGAAAGCGCTTCGAATCGCTTTTATATCCGCCATGGCTTCCAATTCATCGGAAGCAGTGAGTTCGACAATGACTATATTCGACAGAGTGTTCCGGCGATCGGCCCAGATTGCTAGCTGGATGCGATGCACCTCGACGTGCGCTTTGACACACTCTGGACCATAAGCAGACGCTCGTGATCTGCTGCCTTTCATGATGGGCAGAGCTAGACCAATACCTACTGATAATCACCGCCGGTGTTCAAACCAATACTGAAGTCATTTCTGGACGGTAACTGCCGAGCAGAGTTCTGAAAACACCCAATGGTCTATCCTTCAAGACTTGACGCAAATTGATCAGGGCCCTGATGTATGAACGCTCTTTGGATCGCATTGGCCATTTTTGGGTGCCTGGTTGCCTCCTCGCTTCTCATGATGTTTTGGTACCCAAGACTGGCATCCCACCACAGGGATGACGACACCAACACCGTAATTCGTCTAGTCGCCAATATTTTTGTGGTTATGACATCGCTGGTCTTTGGCTTGATGATTAATTCTGCCAAAAACACCTTCGAGTCCATTGATGCAAACTTCCATGGGTACGCAACCAGCATGATCATTTTTGATCGGACGCTGCGGGGCTATGGCGATGCGGCACAAGACACGCGCAATCGTCTGATCACCTATCTTGAGCGCGCTATCGAGACCCCGTATCGGGGAGACGAAGCGCTGCAGCATCGAAACAGCGAGGCGGCTAAATACCTGGATGACATAGGCAAGTCATTGGCTGTTATCAAGCCCCCGGACCGCTACCATGAAACGATGCTTCAGGATATTCGTCAGCAATATCATTCGCTCATCGAGCAACGCTGGAGGATCGTCGAGCAGTCGGAGGGAGCGATTCCTGGCCCCCTTATTGGGATGCTTGTTGCTTGGTTGACGCTCATTTTCGCTAGTTTTGGATACCGCGCACCCCGTAATTTGATGGTGATAGGAATGTTCATCGTCTCGTCATTGCTCATTGCGGCTTCCGTATACCTTGTGTTGGACATGGACGTGCCATTTCACGGTCCTATCCAAATATCCGACGAACCCCTGCGCAGGGCGCTCGCCGTAATGCAGCTATAGGGGAGCATGACGGGCAGCGTTTTGAGTAGTGGCCTCGGAGCGGGTCATATTGATGTCTGCTTTTGGCCGTTCGTTGCATTTCGCGAACGGCGGCTTTGGGTCGGGAGCCGCGCCTTATGAACGACGGATTTCGGCCATACGCGGGCAGTCACTTTTGTTCGCCATCAAGCGATGGACAGCTCCTCGCTTACCTCAGTTTGAACGCGGGTTTATCGCCGAATTGGCGCATTGCTACACCGACAGTATGGACTCGTGAAGTCCATGGAATTTTGAGAGTCTCCGGCTCAACATTGACGCCGGTTCAACAGGAAGGCTGCAATGGATCTGAAGTTCAGTCACGTAGATGTACTGGTCAATAATCTCGAAGAAGCCTGTGCTTACTACGCACAGATACTTAATGCCAGGATATCCAAAACGCTCGTTTGGGAACGAGGTGGCCTGCATGTGCGCTACGCGATAGCGCTGATCGGTCAAGAGCGTTTCATGTTGGTACAGCCATTGGCGGGGAATCTGAGGGAGCTATTAGACTCCGCGGGAGAAGGGATGATTTATCGCCACTGCTATTCGACGCCGGACATCGAGAAGGCCTACGACGAACTGATGGTCGCCGGTGTTCAGCCACAAGACGAAAACGGAAAGCCATTGGCCCGCGCGAACCTGCAATCCCCATCCGGGACACGCATTATCTGGTTGCCCAAGCGCTTTGGGCACTTCTCCATCGAAATCCTGGAAGACAAGGCGTTAGAGGCATTTGTAGAGGATGCATTTTCCTGAGTTATGCGGCGATGAAGGTCTGCTTGCGGCCAGAAGCTGCCACTCAAAGCGACTCGATAACTCCCACCCAAGCGTGCATCATCATGCGCACGCCCTGGCAGCGAAGCCGTAGGTGCAGAACCTGCCCGCTCACAAAAACAAGCATTTGAAATGGAAGTCATCTCATGTTCGAACGTAACAAACTGGTTCCGGAGTTAATGGTCACCAACCTGGATAGCAGCCTGGCTTTTTGGGTTTCTCTTCTGGGGTTCAAAGTAGCTTATCAACGTTCGGATGACGGATTTGCGTACCTTGATTTGAATGGTGCTCAAGTAATGCTTGAGCAGATTGATCCGGACGCGGGTCAATGGCTGACTGCGCCATTGACCAAACCGTTTGGAAGAGGCATCAACCTCCAGATTGATGTTGAGGCTGTGGCACCCATCATCCAAAAACTTGTTCAGGCTGGATTTCCACTTTATCGAGAATGCAAAGACACCTGGTATCGGGCTGACAAAATAGAAGTAGGTCAGCGCGAATTCATCGTCCAGGATCCCGATGGTTATCTCGTAAGGTTGGTAGAGCGGTTGGGTGAGAGACCGGCTTGCTCAATCTGAACCTAAGCCAAGCCGACCGTCAGCTTTGGGTCGATAGCTGCCGGTGGCGACTGGCAGTCATCGGCCAGAAGCGGCCACTCAATGGTGTCTATAGCGGAATTCATCTCCTGACTGACCTCGGTTTACGACATAGAAGCGTACACCAATGAGTGGGGGCTCTTAACATCAGCAGGTTAGCTGGACTGCTGATCGCTGATGCTTTCTTCTTCTCTGAGTTGGCCACTCATCGCATCGCAGCTAGCCGACCACGATGTCAGCCATTGCGGCATCGCTGGCGACTTTTCGGGTAGTCCCAACTCCCGAACAAATTCGCCTGGTGGAATAATCCCTTTAGATGCGCGAAATAGACCCCGCATTACTACAACTCCGATCACCCGTCCTTTGCTCAGAAACCGATGTTCCATAAAGCTCCATTTGTCGTCCCAGCCCAGCATTCTGGTGTGGACTTCAAACGTTTCAAACAGCTTAAGCTCACGACGAAATTTACCCCAGGTGTCCCCTACGATTGGTAGCGCTTTCGTTCTAATAGCCACTCGATACGCACCACTGCGCAGAACGAAATCCATACGTCCGACATCGGCGAGTGTGAAGTATCGGCCATTGGTGACGTGTCGATTGAAGTCAAGATCTAGAGGCCATACGCGCATTCGGATGACGGTTGACCCCAGAGCTTTTACGGGGTTGCGCCACGGTCGGCGGAGTAGCATGAACAGAAGCCGAAACCATAGATTCATAAAAAACACCGATAGTTGAATGATCGGTGCACTTTAAAGAGTGAGGAGTGGGCTAGGTAGGTCTGAAAATGACTTAATTTGCCTTAAAAGTGCATTTGAATCACTGCTGCCAGAGGATTAGTGGTTTTATGGTGAAATCTGGCTCCAAGGCTGTAACCGTCCGGGCAACACACCTTCCTAACAACTTCACTTGATCCTCAATTGGGTTTCATTACGTCGCCTTAGTCCTAGCTGAAGGCGGTTGAAACTCAATTGAGCGAATGGCCGCGACTGGCCGACTTCTGCCTTTCGCCGCCGTCAGCTTTGGGTCCAGACCGCTGGCCTACCCGACTGGCCTCTTCTCACTATCACACATTGGAAAGTGTTTTAGGCACGTCAGCGCTGGTGGGAGACCGAAGACATAGAAATCGTTGGCTGAATCGTCCCAGCAGCCTCTGCGCGTAGACAGGCGGTCATCTTTCTACCGAAACGAGCCGAGAATAGTGTGCCGACGGGCAATGGCGAAAATTAGTAACTCAACCTATGTACCATGACTATGGTGATAACCGGTAGCGGCAACCAGGACCACTGCGCAAGCTATTGAAATTGAAGGGGTACAGGCTGGATATGTTTTAGTTCCTGCAGGTTGTGAAATCTTTACTCATCCGATGTGTTAAAAACACCAACCCTTGGCTTAAAGAATTCTGGTTACCTGCCGCTATAAAGGTTGAGTCTTGCTGTTTTTTCTATACAAGACGACGCGGAAGGACAATAGTTATAGTGACTATCAAAATTAAAGGGATATTTATGAGATTCGCTAAACTGTTCGGGGCAGCAACTTTATTCGCCTCTATGATTGCATGTGCCCAAGCAGGCACAATCGTCACCGTGAAGTTGAAGGACTCTACGACTGGTCCAGCCGCGTACACTTTCGAGTACTTTTCCGGGAGTGTAGCCCCCACCCCAAGTACGATTCTGCCTTCTGCAACGACGACATTTGTCCTGACCAGTGTCGCTGATACGGTTTCAGGAATGCGATTCGTCTATACTTCAGGCAATAAGAATGTCGTTTTGCAGCAAGGCACCAGGTCAATCCAACGACTAAAACCTCTAGCTTGACTAAAATGGGCACTAGCACTGGTTCAGATAACGCTACTTGCAACGCCAATGTCACAGCAATTCAATCGGCGCCTCCCTATAACTACACTGTCGAATATGAAATAAAATAATCCGACATTTGTATAGGCGCCCTAGCTGAAGATAGCTCTCGTGCTATTTTCAGCGCATGGAGTATTACCATGGATATTTCGATCAAATCGTATCAAGCAAGTACACAGGCAAAGCCTTCTACACAAGAGAAGCTTCCTTCGTCCAACCCTGTAAATTTACCTTCAGGGGATGCCGCCCTCAAGACGACCGAGACCGTCACAATCTCCGATTCTGCACGGGCACTGTACGCATTAAGTAACGCTGATGACAAACAAGCCTCTATGTCCAATAGGGATTTAAAAGGACAATATGCAAAAGGTCAGAGCGATATGTACAATTTCGGGCAGCGGATTGCTGGCGGGAATCTTAATAATGAGGATCTACTTCCCAAAACAGACGACCCCACCCGTTTGGCGTTAGGTCTGCAGTCACTAGATTACGCAATTGGGCTTTCTAAACTCCCCCCCGAAAAACTTCCAAACCCATTTGAAGGTATGGCCCGAAACGGGCTAAGCAATATTGTTTATGATGATTCAGGAACCTATACAGATGCAGAACGATATGCCGCTTATGGGGAGCTTAGTAAGCAGGATGAAACATATTTCTCCAAGTTGTACGCCCATATAACGAACGGCGGTGACAACAGTGAAATCTTCAAAGGCATCATGGACTATTTCGATGATCTTCCAGGGGTCGAGAAAGCGGCATACCCTGATGGCTTTAGGGACAGTATAAAAAGTCTTTACCAAGAGCAGTTAGGACAATCGGGGCCGCTCGCCCTGCTCAGGCAATCGACTGAAAACGACTCTGATAAATTGTCCCCGAGCTTCTTCAACAAGGAACAATCACCGGAGCAGATGTTACAAGCCGTCTTAGAAAAAGCGACTGCTCTTTCGACGATCTGACCAGTCCAAAGCAACCAATGTGTAGCTGCACGGATCAATGACGAAGCGTTTTTACACACTCTGGGTCGAAAGCCGTCTTTCGTGAATGTCGGCTAATGGCCGAAAGCAGTCTTTCATGGACCACTGCAAGCCACCAGGCTTGCTCCTCTATTCGCAGGCACAAGCTATGGCCAACGTTAAGCATTGCCACTGTCTGCAAAAAGGTGCGGTATTTCGACCGATTGGTGCGACCGTAAATCTGACGCGCATTTCGAACAGTTAGGAGGCCGAGACCTTGGTTTTCAGCAGACGCTAAAAAGCCCGCCAGGGCAGCCTTCTTTGTAGGAGGCTATTGGGCCTATGGCTCGTTATGGGGCTCGATAAAATGTAATTGAGTTAAATATAAAGCGGTTTCTGTTTTAACTATAGACTTTGAAGTAAATATCAACCCTAGAATAAAAATCCATTCATATAGATGCGTTTAGATGGTGCAGGTAGTTCGATTGGATTGTTTGAGTTTCAATTTAGTACTTTAGTACCGTAACCCGATTTAAGTCTTGAATTACTGCCATCTGGCGCCGCATAGTGTCAATGCGCCATATCCCTGGCTGCGCCGTGAGAATACTAAAAAATCGGAGAGTCAGCATGTTAAATTCCTTGTCGGTGCGGAAGAGGTTGTTGTTAAGCTTTGGCTTGATGGTAGTGATTATTTTTATGATCTCTGCATTTTCTGTCACTAGCTTAAATGGATCAAATCTACGCTTTTCAAGTTATGTTGATGGTTTGAATAAGCGCATGGGCCTGATGAATGATCTATTGCTCGCTGCGCAGCAACGTGCGATCTCAGCACGAAACCTCGTGCTGGTTACCTCGGCAGCTGACAGACAGGCCGAGGCCGATACCGTAAATATCGAACATCAGAAGGTTAAAAGTATTTTGTCAGCGTTAGTGGCTGGAGTCGCTGCATTGCCTCCATCCGCTGATGGTAATAACGCTCGGAGCTTAGTTGCTAACATTGAGGAGATTGAGAAAGCGTATGGTCCGATTGCTTTGGAAATCACGCGGTTAGCCGTTACTGGCGATGCAAAAGCGGCTATTAATATGATGAATAACGAATGCTTGCCACTCCTAAAGAAACTGGTGGCTAGCGTTACAACTTACAAGAGTTTTAACTCAGGTCTAGCGCTGGCTAGCATTAGTGATGCGCAGAACGATTATAAAGACACCCGTAATCTTCTGATGTTTTTCTGCGCAGTAGCAATTGTCATCGGGGTAGTACTGACTACTCTAATAGTTCGTGGCTTATCACGTGCTCTTGGTGCAGAGCCTACTGTCTTGTCCACCATCGCTCAGCGCGTTGCCAGTGGTGACTTGCGCCCGATTCTTGAAGCGAAAATGTCAGCGGCCGGCAGTGTGCTGTACTCCTTGGGTGAAATGCAGTCACGCCTGAGCCTGCTTATTAGTCAGGTTAATACGTCATCGGGCGTAATTTCTGATGCCGCCGTTGACCTTTCCGCAGCGACAGAGCAGACCCGCATCGGCGTAGGTAATCAGAGAACTGAAATCGACCAAGTCGCCACTGCGATTCACGAAATGGTAGCAACCACCCTCGAAGTTGCACGCAACTCTGAGGAAGCAGCCCATGCGGCGCTCACCGCTAACCTCCAAGCGCAGACCGGCGGAACCATGGCAAAAGAAGCAATAACCCAAATAAAACGTCTCGCATCTGAAGTATCAAAATCTGCCGCAGCCATGGCACAACTCAGGATAGAGAGCCTGAATATAGGCGGGGTATTGCAGGTCATAACGTCTGTCGCCGATCAAACCAACTTGTTGGCGTTAAATGCCGCTATTGAGGCTGCTAGGGCGGGCGATGCTGGTCGAGGATTTGCGGTGGTGGCCGATGAGGTGAGAACGCTCGCCAAACGAACTCAGGGCGCAACCCTGGAAATTGGAGCGCTGACTGCCAATCTGCAAAAAATAGCCGAAGAAGCTGCTGGGATGATGGAAGTCTGCCGCGGTTTGACGGATGAAACGGTAATACAGGTTTCAAACACTGGGGGCTCGGTTGAAACCATCGTGGAGATGATTGACAACATCCAGCAGATGGTCAGACAAATCGCTACTGCAGGTGAGGAACAAAGTTGCGTCGCGGAAGAAATTAACCGGAGTGTTACGTCGGTTCGCAATATTGCGGATGATTCAGCTTTATCGTGCGAGCGAACTGCCCGTTCAAGTACTAACTTGGCTGAGCTCGGAGCCGTGCTACAGCAGCAAATAGGTAACTTTAAGGTTTGACGAGTTTATTGAGATTGCGTCTATGAATTGAGGGCCACTTGAGTTGAGCCACACTCAGCATTACGGTCAACAATCAGCGCAAGCACCTGCATCAGAAGGACCTGTATAGCTTCTCGACCTCGTATTCTCTCTTTAGAACTGGGTACGCAAACGGCTGAACTCGAACCGCTGCTATTGGCCTGAAGTTATCTCTCACGACGTATTTCAAATAGGCCCAAGCGCGCGATCAACACAACGCCGAGGCCTTTCGAAGATCACCACCTCACGGATGAAACCGGCGCCCCAACGCGTCTAACCGCACCGCAATCGGCGGCAGTTGTTCGCTGCTCCTGGCCAGCATCTCTACATCCTGTGCTGTGCTCTGCGCGATGCCCTGCACCGACTGCAAGCGCCCGACGATCTCCAGGTTTGCTGAGGTCTGTTCCCGCGTAGTGCTGACGATCCGCCCGTTCAGCGCATCGATTCGGGTGATGTCATTGCCTACTGCCTTTAGCATTTGCACCGCAACCTGGCTGTCTTCCACGCAACGTTCTACGCCCTGGCGGCTGTCCTGCATGGCTTCGACGGCTTCGCGGCTGCCTTGCTGCAAGCCTTCGATGATGGTTTTGATTTCCTGGGTGGAAACCGCTGTGCGTTGCGCCAGGTTGCGCACTTCGTCGGCGACGACGGCGAAGCCGCGGCCTTGTTCACCGGCGCGGGCGGCTTCGATGGCGGCGTTGAGGGCGAGGAGGTTGGTTTGGTTGGCGATGCTGCTGATGACGTCGAGCACCGAGCCGATCTGTTCGGCCTGCACGGCCAAGCCTTGAACGGTCTGATGGGTGTCGGTGAGGCGTGTGGCCAGTTGGGTGATTTCGTGTTGGGCGCGGCCGACGCTTTCCTGGCCGCGCAGGATTTGTTGGCTGGCGACGTCGGCGTGCGCGACCGCTTCCTCGACGTGCACCGTAATGTTGCCCATGGCGTGTTCCATGCGCTGCATGGAGTCAGTCATTTGTGCGATTTCGGCCAGTTGGTGGCGTGCGCCTTTTTCCAGGGTGCCGCTGGCGTGGGCCAGTTCTTGTCCGAGTTGGCCGAGGCCGTGGGAGTCACGGGAGACGCCGTCAATGAGCCCGGTGATCTGTTGCAGGAAGTGGTCGAAGCGCTTGGCCAGGGACATATGCGCCTTGCCTTCACCTTGTGCGGTTTCCACGGTGAGCTGGGTGGTGACAGCGAGCATTTTTTCGAGCATTTCCTGGCTCTCGACGGCTTCGGCCTGGCTGTGCACGGCGAGGTAGAGCAGGGCGACGGTTTCCATCACCACGTAGAAAGCATGCACAAACACCATGGTCCAGCCGCCGTGGTGTTCCATCACGAAGACCGGGAAGCCTTGATGCTGCAAGGCATGGAAGACCACGTGGTGCACGGCGATGGTGAGTGCGGCCACGAGGATCGGCAGCCAGTCGCGGTAAAACGTCAGCACCGCCAGTAGGGCGAAAATTCCGAAGTGGGCTTCGATCACGCCTTGTGCCTGGTTGATATGCAGCGCGGCCATGACCATCAGACCAGCGCCCAGTGCGCAGCGCATCACGCGCGTGCCGCCGATGGCGCGGTAGAGCGCGGTGAGCAGCAGGCTTGTGCCGCCACCGACTACGATTGCTTGGATCAAGGTGTCGTGCCAGAACGCCAGGCCTACGGAGAACAGCGTCATCAGCCAGATCAACGCCAGCATGATGCGGTCGGCTTTGCGGTAGTGCTCTAGAAAACGCGTGCGGACGGGCATTCACTCTTACTCCCTGTGGTGTGGCCAGGAACAAAGCATGCGGCGTGCCACGATGGCACGCTGATACAGAGCAAAGTAGGTATCAGGATTTTTGCAGGTACGGGGAAAGCAAAAGCTTATCGGCAGTTGGGGAGAGAGCTTTAAGCGCCACTGCAAAGAGGAAAGGCTGCCCGAGCGGGCAGCCTTGATGACGATCAGAAGGTGTATTTGGCCGTCAGCATCATGTTGCGTGGGGTGCCGTAGCTGTCGCCGCCGTAGTCCACGGAGTTGGCGATGGTTGAGTAGTAGCTGCGGTCGAAGATGTTGTTGGCGTTGAGCTGCAGGTCCAGGTTGTCGTTGACCCTGTAGCCGGCCATCAAGTCGGTGACGGCGTAGGCGCCTTGTTGCAGGCGGTAGGTACTGCCGTCAGCCAGCTTGACGTCGTTGTACATGCGGCTCTGCCAGGAGATGTTGCCGCCCACCCGGAATTTCTCCAGCGCGCCCTGGAGGTTGTAGCGGGTGGTCAGTTTGAACAAGTGCTCCGGGGTGTCGGTGTCGTACTGCTTGTTGACAAGCTGCGGGTTGGCTTCGTCCTTGATGGTGTGGGTGCGCGCGTAGGTGTAGCCACCGCCGACCTGCCAGTTCTCGGTGAGGGCGCCTTGCAGTTCGAAGTCGATACCCTGGCTGCGAATCTCGCCGGAGGCTTCATAGCACTCGGTCTGCGGGCAGTTTTGCACGGTCACTTTGGTGGCACGATTTTCCTGATCGACGCGGAACAGTGCGACGCTGGCATTCAGCGCGCCGCCCAGGTATTCGCCTTTAACGCCGACCTCGTAGTTTTTGCCGACAATCGGCTTGACCGGGGTCGCCGAACTATCTTTGGCGGTTTGCGGCGTGAAAATGTCGCTGTAGCTGACGTAGACCGAGTGATGGTCATCCAACTCGTAGATCAAACCCGCGTAGCGCGTCAGGTTTCGAGTGACTTTGTAGTCGCCGCTGTTGCTGCCATGGGCATCGTAGTCATACCAGTCCAGGCGCCCGCCGAGGATCAGCTTGAGCGGGTCGGCCAGGCTCAGGCGCGTGGTCAGGTAGAAGCCGTCCTGGGTGGTGATTTCACGGGTGTCGGTGGTGTGGACGAAGTCCGGTTTGCCTGCGGTAATCGGCCAATTGGTGTCGTACGGGCTGTAGTCGTGGCTGGTCATGTCGTAAATGCGGCGGCTGGCACCGACGACCAGCTCATGGGTGCGCCCGAACGCCTGGAACGGGCCGCTGACGAAGGCGTCGACGCCAGCCTGATTTTCGTCGTAGGCGGCCTGGTAGACGGTTCGCGCCAGTGATTTGTCAGCAGCCCAGCGCGATTGATACGAGCCCGAGAACAAGGCTTTCTGCTCGGCGTAGTTGGCGTTGACCTGCAGCTTCCAGTCGTTGGCCAGTTGCTGGCGCAGTTCGGCGAAGACCGTGTTGATCTCCTGGTCCTTGTTCTCCCAGTCGGTGCCGGGGTTGTAGGAGCGGGGCAGGTCGAGGTGATGGCCATCCTGACCGATCATTGCGGAACCCCAGAAGTAATTGGTCTTGTCCTTCTGGTTTGAGTAGCCGAGGGTCAGAGTGGTGTCTTCACCCAAGTCAGCTTCGGTGACGGCATAGAACAGGCCGTGATACTCCTCGGCGTTGTCGATGAAGCTGTTGGCGTCGCGGTAGGAGGTGACCACCCGGCCGCGCCAGGTGCCGCTGTCATTGAGCGGGCTGGAGGCGTCGAGTTCGCCACGGTAGTCGTCCCAGCTGCCAGCGGCGCCGGTCAGGGTGACTTTCTGCTCGTCCAGGGGCCGCTTGCGGATCAGGTTGATGGCGGCCGACGGGTTGCCCGCGCCGGTCACCAGGCCGGTCGCGCCGCGCACCACTTCAACGCGGTCGAACATCGCCAGGTTGGGCTGCGCGCCGACTGAAACGCCGTTATAGCCGCTCGGAATACCGTCATACATCAGGTTGTCGATGTCGAAACCGCGCGAGGTATAGGACTGCCGGCCCGGTCCGTTGGAGTAATTCAGGAACAACCCGGGCGTTGCGTTGACCACGTCGTTGATGCTGGTCATTGCCTGGTCATCCATGCGCTGGCGCGTAATCACGGTGACGGCTTGTGGCGTTTCACGCAGGGTGAGTGGCAACTTGGTCGCGGTCTTCATCGCGCCGGTGGTGTAGGACTGCGTGCCCTCAGTGGTTTCGCCCAACTGCTGCTCGCCGGAGATTTGGGTGGCGCCCAGTTCCAGGGTGGTGACCGGTGCTTCGGCGTCGGCGGCGAAGGCCGCGTGCGAGGTGGCGAGACAGACCGCCAACGCGATCAAACTGGGTGTAAAACCTTTACCGCCGGGCTGGTGCACAGGCATCGAACGAGCTCTCCCCTAAGTGCCTTTCCCTGGCGAATAATAAAAGTGTTGATAATTATTCGCATCAGTGTGACAGATTGATTCTGTAGGAAAAAGCCATAGGGATGAATTAGTTAACGATTTTTTCACATCTGCATGGCAGGCCTTTCGCCAGCACCTGCCGTTTTCGAGCGTTTATGGACGGTGTTCAATCGCGCTTCGGAATCGCCACCCGACTCGTCGCTTTCACTTCGCGCAGCGCCAGGCTCGACTGGATCGACGCTATCCCCAATTGTCGCCGCAGGACGCTCTCTACAAACTCGCTGTAGCTGTCGAGATCTTCCGCCAGCACCTGCAATAGATAATCCGCATCCCCGGTGATTTTGTGGCACGACAGCACCTGAGGCAGTTCCTTGACCACCGCTTCGAAGGCGTCCGGCGCGTGGTCGGTGTGGATGGCAAAGCGCACATGCACAAACGCCATGATGTCCAGGCCGAGCAGCTTGCGATCCAGGTTGGCCTGGTAGTCCTTGATCACGCCTTCTTCTTCCAGACGCTTGCGGCGGCGCCAGCACGGCGTGAGGCTCAGGGCCAGACGCTCGCTGAGTTGGGCGTTGGAAATACTCGCGTCTTCCTGCAGCAAGGCGAGGATGGCGAGATCGGTGTCGTCAAGAACGACCTGCTTGGTTTTATTTTTCATATTCGCCTGTAATAGGGGTAAAAAATCCCGATAAAACTAACAGCGCAAGAACTAAAAGCAAAGAAAGCCCCGCACCGCCAGAACAAAATAGACCCTGTCTTTTACTGGCGGATGTATACACATGCTGACTGTTTTTAGCGATGCCCACCGTTTGCACCATGGCACCGAATTGAAGGATGGCGTACTCAAGCCATCGTTCGAGCAACCGAGCCGCGCCGACACCGTGCGTGACCGCGTCCAGCACGTCGGGCTCGGCGATATCATCGTGCCGCGCGCCTTTGACCGCGCCTGTTACGTCAATGCCCACAGCGAGCGCTACGTCTCCTTCCTTGAAACCGCATGGGCCGAATGGACCGCCATCGGCCGCAGCCATGACGCGCTGCCGCTGGTGTGGCCGGTGCGCGATCTGGCCAATGAACAGGTGCCGGATTTCATCGACGGCAAGCTGGGGTTCTATGCCATGGACGCCGGTTCGCCGATTACCGCGACCACGTGGCAGGCGGTGAAGACCAGCGCGGACATTGCACTCACTGGCCTCGCGCTCATCGATGAGGGCCACAACAGCGCCTTCGCCCTGTGCCGCCCACCCGGCCACCATGCCGCCCGCGAATACATGGGCGGTTATTGCTACCTCAACAACGCCGCGATTGCCGCACAACAGGCCATCACCCAAGGCGCCAAACGCGTTGCGGTACTGGACGTGGATTTCCACCATGGCAACGGCACACAGAACATTTTCTACGACCGCCCGGATGTG
Organism: Pseudomonas sp. RIT357; assembly: GCF_000632245.1. Classification (NCBI taxonomy): domain Bacteria; kingdom Pseudomonadati; phylum Pseudomonadota; class Gammaproteobacteria; order Pseudomonadales; family Pseudomonadaceae; genus Pseudomonas; species Pseudomonas sp. RIT357. The sequence continues at coordinate 66,012 of NZ_JFYX01000005.1, read as the reverse complement.
CTGTTCATCTCCCTGCATGGCGAGCCCTCCGTGTCCTACCCGTACTTTTCCGGCGCCAACAGCGAGCGCGGCAAGGGTGCAGGGGAGGGCTTCAACCTGAATTATCCGTTGCCGAAAAACACCACCTGGGATCACTACAAAATTGCCCTCGCCGACGCGTGCCAGCGGCTCAAACATTTCGCCCCTGAAGTACTGGTGATTTCCCTCGGCGTCGACACGTTTAAGGACGACCCCATCAGCCACTTCCTCCTCGACAGCGAAGACTTCCTCGGTATGGGCGAGATCATCGCCAGCGTAAGCGTGCCGACGTTGTTCGTAATGGAAGGGGGCTACATGGTCGATGAGATCGGCATCAATGCCGTCAACGTGTTGCACGGTTTCGAAAGCAAAACCGCCTGACCCCCTAACAACAACGACCGCCCAACTTTTTTCTGCCAAAACTCAAAAACATAACAAGAGGTTTTGTGATGAAAACAACTACGTCCGGGCTTTGCGAAAAGCCTGCGTTGCAACGCACCCTGAGCAACCGTCATATCCAGCTGATGGCCATGGGCGGTGCGATCGGCACCGGCCTGTTCATGGGCTCCGGCAAGATCATTGCGCTGTCCGGCACCTCGATCATCCTGATCTACATGATCATCGGGCTGTTTGTGTATTTCGTGATGCGCGCCATGGGCGAGCTGCTGCTGTCCAACCTCAACTTCAAGAGCTTTGCCGACTTTGCCGGCGCCTACCTGGGGCCGCGCGCCGCGTTTTTTCTCGGCTGGTCGTACTGGCTGAGCTGGAGCGTGGCGGTGGTGGGGGATGCGGTGGTGGTCGGCGGGTTTTTCCAGTACTGGTTCCCGGACCTGCCGGCGTGGATGCCGGCGGTGGGCATGCTGTTAACGTTGTTCGCGTTGAATGCGCTGACTGTCAGGTTGTTCGGCGAAGTGGAGTTCTGGTTCGCAATCATCAAGATCATCGCCGTGGTGACCCTGATCGGCGTGAGCGTGGTGCTGATCGCAGGCTCGTTTGTCTCACCCACCGGCGTCACTGCATCGCTGTCGCATTTGCTGGACAAGCAGGCGGCATTTCCCAACGGCCTGTTCGGCTTTTTCGCCGGGTTCCAGATGGCGATTTTTTCCTTTGCCGGCACCGAGCTGATCGGCACCGCCGCGGCCGAAACCCGTGCGCCGGAGAAGACGTTGCCCAAGGCAATCAATTCGATTCCGTTGCGCATCATTCTGTTCTACGTGCTGGCCCTGGCGTGCATCATCGCCGTGACCTCGTGGCAGCAGGTGTCGCCGAGCAAAAGCCCGTTTGTGGAGCTGTTCCTGGTGGCGGGGTTTCCTGCGGCTGCGGGCATCGTCAATTTCGTGGTACTCACCTCGGCGGCCTCCTCGGCCAACAGCGGGGTGTTTTCCGCCAGCCGCATGTTGTTCGGGTTGGCCGATCTGGGGGATGCGCCAGGTGTTTTCCGACGCTTGTCCAACAGCAGCGTTCCGTTGTTCAGCCTGGCCTTCACCACGGTATTGATGCTGCTCGGCCTGGTGTTGCTGTTTGTGGTGCCGGAGGTGATGACCGCCTTCACCATTGTGTCGACGGTCTCGGCGATCCTCGTGATTTTTACGTGGTCGACGATTCTCGCGTCGTACATCGCTTACCGTAAAAAACGCCCGGACCTGCACGCCAAGTCCACTTACAAGATGCCCGGCGGTGTGCCGATGGCTTGGTTTTCCCTGGGTTTCCTTGCGTTCGTGCTCTGCCTGCTGGCGTTGCGGCCAGACACACGCCTGGCCCTGTATGTGATGCCGGCCTGGTTTATCTGGCTGGCGATTGCCTACCAGATCAGAACGCCATTCTCAGGCCAACCGTCCCTTGGCGGCCGTTGAAGGTGTTGCTGTCCAGGTTGCGGTTGTAGCCCACCTCGCTGTAAACGCTGATGTCTTGGGTGACCTTCAACGTTGCACCGACGCTGAGGTCCAGGGTGGTGGACTTCTGCTCGGTGTCGATGTCGGTGACATCGGCAAAGGTCACGGTGTTCTGTCCGGCGCGGGTGTGCCAGACATTCGCCCGTACATAAGGCACCAGTGGCATGCCACGCACTTGGTAGTCGCCGCGCAGGCGGATTCCCAGGCGTGTGGTCAGGTGGGTATCGGCGTCATAGGACACGTCGGAAACCCCGTCGTTTTGGCTATTCAACGTGGTCTTGCTGACGATCACTTGTGCCTGGGGTTCCGCGACCCAGTTGGTCGTCACCGGGATCGGCCAGCCGACTTCGGCGGAGGCTGTGACGTTGTGCCCGCGGGTTTTCATCTTCACACCACGGTCCGACTCGTTGTTGCCATTGAAACGTGTGCCCATCAACACCAGGTCAAGGTAGGCCTGGTTGGCGCCGATCAACGTCCAGTACACGCCCAGGCTGTCACCGCGCAAGGTGGTTTTGCCGGCGTTCTTGTCCTCCCGGCCGCCGTTGAAGCCTTTGACTGTGCCCCGCAAACGGCTATGGCCGACGAAAAACCCCAGGCGTTGCTGGCCATCGCCCATGGCGCTGGCATAGAGATCGCTGCCCACCTGGAAGCCCGTTACCGAACTGTCCAACGTCGGGCTCACCGTGCCGGCGAAACTCTGGCGACTGCTGTTGCCGTAGACCCGACCCCACCCGGCCGATAAAGCGCCGGCCTGCTGTTGCTGGCTCTGGTCACCCATGCGCTGGTGAAAGGTGCCTAGCATGCCTTGCACGATTTGCTGGGCGGCGGGAAACAGCGCGGCGTAGAGCGGCACTTCCGGGCGGTAGATGGGAATCGGCTCTGTCCCAGGGTTGGGCGGCAGTGGTGGTTCATCGGGAATGGGGACAGGCAACGGCACGATAATGACCGGGTTCGGCGGCACCACCGGGATGGTCGAACGCAGGTAGTAGTTTTCTGCGGTGCCGGCGGTGACGCCGCCCTTGAACAGGTAATAGTCGAACGCGCCGGCAGACACCGGCGCGCCAAGGGTAAAGGCGGTGCCGCTGCCGGTGGCGCCGTTGAGCGCCTGCACCACCTGGATACCATCTTGCAGCGTAGCGGCGCCTGCGCCGCCGAGGTTAGTGACGCGAATGCTCGTACTCCCCTGGATGGTCCCCTGGCTGATTACCAGTTTGTCGCTGGGCGAACCGTCGCTACCCAATACACTTTGCAGCGCGAGTTGGCCGCCGCTGGCGTTGTAGTTGCCATTGACCGTCAGGGTATCGCCGGTGCTGGTGCTGCCGGTGGTCATGTCGATCAGGCCGCTGTTGTTCAGGGTCGTCAGTTGGCCGGCGGTAAACGGGTTGATGATCCCTGTACTGACCCGCAATGCCGAGCTGCCATTTACGTTCATGGTGCCGGTCCCGGTAGCGGCATCCCCCAGTGTGAAGGTGCCGCCGAGGGACAGGCTCGAATTGTTATCCAGGTTGACGATTTCCCAGTTCTGATAACGTTGCGGTGTGCTGACCTGGCTGTTGTCGAACGTCAGGGTATCGTTCTCCGTTCCGCCGTCCACAACGGGAGTAGGGGCGACAATGGCTTCGGTCAGGTTTTTCAGCAGCGCCGTGTCGTTATCGCCGGCCAGCAGTACTGCCGAGTCGAGTTGGCCCGCGCCGTTCCATTCGAACTGGTCATTCCCCGCGCTCATGCGAATTTCCCCGGCAATCCGGCCACCCTTGATGACGATGATGTCGGCCCCGCCGCTGACGCTGAGGTTACCGCCAATGAAACTGGTGCCCGATACCAGGATCGTGTCGTCGCCAAAGCCGGTGACGAAGTTGCCGACAACGGTGCCGCCGCGCATATCAAACAGGTTGTTGTCGAGTTTCATGTCGACGCGTCCGATGCTGCCGCCGGTCATCAATCCGTGGTCGCCATCTTCAAAGGCGCCTGTGATGGTACCGCCGCTCATGGCGAAGTCGTCGATGCCATCCCCTTGGGCAAGGGATGTGATCGTGCCGCCGCTCATGGAGAATTTGTCCAATCCGGCGCCCTGGAAAATTCCACCGGCCGTACCGCCGCTGATTTGCACTACATCGGCACCGGAGCCCTGCAAGATCACACTGTTGACCGCCCCCTGGAACAGGCGAAAGATATTCGCGCCATCGCCCATGTTGACCCCACTGGTGCCGATGACCGCATCTGCGGTGTTCATCTCGATGAGGTCATTGCCCGCGCCATAACCGACGCCCAACACGCTGCCGTTGCCGGAGGGAAATATCAGACTGTTGTTACCTTGCGCATCAATGAGGTTGCCCCCCGCGCCGCTGGTGCAGGTCACCACATCGTCACCTGGCGTGATGGTGAAGGTGCATGCCTGAGCAGTGCTTGAACAGCTCAACAGCCATGCTGCTGACGCCATAATCAGGCTGGCGCCGGTCCGTTGGGGAAGTCGTTTGCTCATGATCCGTCCTCGCTCAATGCGACCTGACTCCACGGTGCCTGATGACAGGCACGGTTAAGGACCATGGCAACAACGAACGCGATACGGATCAGGGAATACGAGTTACCTGCTTCGAAAACACCGGCCAATGCAAAGGGTTGGCATGGCTTTCTCGACTGCACCTCACCTGTGCAGCACGTTTTGAACCTTAGACGCACATCCCTCGCGTCGCTACTGTGAGAAATAACAGGTACGGACGAGTCGGCGGCTATGCGAAGACGATCTCGTAAGGCTCGCGCATGCGATCCAACAACACCTGCGCCAGCATCGGCGCCAGGCCGATCTGCGGGTCACCCACCAGTTGACTCGCATAGGCATGGACCGCGTGGAGTTTGCGCGCGACGCTCCATGTGTCCAGGCGCACTTTGCGCGCCCGTTGCCAGGGGATGATTGCACCCTCGCGCGCGGGCCAGTGCCAGGCCCAGATCGGCAGTTCATACAGCTGCGCACCGACGAGATTGCACGCCTTCGCACTGGCGCGGCCGACCGCTTCGTGGTCGGGGTTGCCGTCGTTGCGCCACGTGGTGAACACCACATCGCCCGCTTGCAAGTAGCGCGCGATGAATTGGCTCAGTTGCGGCTCACGGGCCGACAGGGCGTTGTCGCAAAACCCACCGCGAATCCATTTCAGGCTATGCATGGGCATGCCCAGGCGACGCAGCGCTTCGGCGCTTTCCTGGGGACGCACGACGCTTAAGCGGCTGGCCGGCCACCGATGTGAGCCGGGATGGCTGGCGCTGCCGTCGGTGATGGAGATCAGTTGCAGGGGATATTCAAGGGTGCTGAGCAGTTGCAGCATGCCGCCGCACGCCAACACTTCGTCGCCCGGATGGGGCGCGATGACCACCACCCGTGCACCGGCCGGGACCAGCGATGTCGCAGAGATAGGGGCGATTTGCGCCAGCTGCGGCGCAGTGTTCCAGATTTGCGCGGGGCCGCGACGGCCTTCACTGAGGGAGGCAGACTTCATGAGCGTTACATCCTTGTGGATTGGTGCTGGGTCGTGCCCCGTTGACGGGACGACTCTATTTATTCACCACAGACTCCGCCGTGATGGGTGCGTGGCCATTCAACCCTGAATGACCAGCAAGGCGTCTTCAGCATAGACAAGGATTCGCCGCTTTTACATTCTGTAATATGGATTTTTTCACGACGCCGGCATCAGGCTCTTCAAATAATCGCCAAACCCACCTTGGGCGCGGGATTCCAGGCGCGCACTGGTGATCACCTGCGGGGTATTGCTCCAAGCGATAGAGGCGCCACAGCGTTCCAGGTTACGCACCAATTGCACGTCCTCATGGCAGGCCAAGGGTTCGAAGCCGCCTGCGCGAATGTAAGCACCCGCGCTCACCCCCAGGTTGGCGCCGTGGATGTGCCGATGCCCGTCCTGCGCCTGATAGCCCTGGAGGTAGCGGATCTGCGCGGCCGGGTCGAAGCCCTCGCTCCACGCGTCCACCGTCACCGTGCCGCATACCGCATCGGCGTTCAGCGCCAACTGCGCTACCAGCCAATCAGGCGCGACGCGGCTGTCGGCGTCGGTGCAGGAGATCCAGCGTGCGCCCTGATTGAGCAGATGCCGCGCACCCAGCCCGCGCACATGCCCAACATTGCGCGCCTGTACTTCGAAGTGCTGCACCGGGTAGCTCTGGACGATGGCTGCGCTGTCATCGCTGCAACTGTCGAGCACCAGCAGGATCTGCACCGCTTCGCCCAGCAGGCCAGGGTGGCGGGCCGCGATCAACGCGGCGTCCAGGCAGTCGGGTAACAGCGCTTGTTCGTTATGCACCGGGATCAGAACGCCGATCATCGCAGGCCCTCATGGCGAGCGACCGAGGTGCCATCGCGGCACCACAGGTCGAGGAGAAAATCCTGTTCGTGGTAGCTGGCGAGGCGCGGCATTGCCAGTCGTTCATGGAGCAGGGCATGCACCTGCTCAGCTGTCTGCGGACAGCCTTCAATCGGTACGCGCCAGTGGCACGCCAGCAGTTGGCCGTCGTCGGTCAGGCTGGCGAGGGCGCGGTCGATCACGCGACCTAAATCGTCTGCGTCGAGGTAGTAACACAGCTCGCTGAGCACGATCAGCTCGAAGCGCTCGGTCGGCCATTGTTCCGGCAGGCGGCTCTGTTGCACCTCGGCATGGGGGAACCCCAACAAACGGCTGCGCGCCAGGCTGACGGCGGCGGCGGCGGTGTCACAGCACAGCAGGCGATCACAGCGAGGCGCCAGTTCGAAACTCAGCTCGCCATTGGCACAGCCCGGCTCAAAAATGGCGGCATAGCGCGGACGCGTCAGCACAGCAAGGGTCAATGCGCGTTTGCGTCGCTCATACCAGCGTTGACGAAACGCCCAAGGGTCATCATTTTCGGCGAACAGTTGGTCGAAATACGGCGTAGCCACACTCATACGAATACCACTTCAAACGGTTGCAGCAAGCGCTCCACCACATAGGGCGCGAGCACCGGGGGCAGGCCGATTTGCGGGTCACCTTCCAATTGGCTGGCGAACGCGTGAATAGCGTGGCGCTTACGGGCCACCGACTCGCAGCTCAGAGGGATTTTGCGCGCGCGGTGCCACGGCACTTGGCTGTCTTCGGCGGTTGCCCAGTGCCACGTCCACACCGGCAGCTCGTACAGCGTAGCGCCCACCGCTTGGGCGGCCTTGGCACTGGCGCGGCCTACGGCTTCGTGGTCGCAGTGGCCGTCTTCTCGCCACGTGGTAAACAGCACATCCGTGGGCTTGAGGTAGCGTTGGATAAAGGCGCTCAATTCGTCCTCTCGCGCCGCTACCTTGCTGTCGGTAAACCCGGCGCGCAGCCATTTCAAACTGTGCAATGGCAAACCCAGCCGATGCAGGGCTTGCGCTGATTCCTGGGGCCGCACCACGCTCAGGCGCTCTACCGGCCAGCGCCGAGAGCCGGGGTGACTGGCGCTGCCGTCGGTCACCGAAATCAGCTGTATGGGCCGACCGAGCGCCGCCAGACCTTGCAACAGACCACCGCAGCCCAGCACTTCATCATCTGGATGGGGCGCGATGATCACGGCGCGATGCCCTTCAGGTACTAACTGTTCGACGCTGATCTGCGGCAACTCGGCCATCCGCGGTGAGGCCTGCCAGTGATGCAGCGGGGTGCCTTGGCCGACAATCGGGTTGGGTTTCATAACTGCCACCTCCCTGCGGGTTCGCCTGCGATCAGCTCACCCAGGCCGGCCAAGTCACGTTCTGCGTGACTCTGGCGCAAGTACACCGGCAAATCCGCCATCAACTGCGCAAAGTGCGGGTCCTTGCAATAGGGGCCTGCACCGACGGCACGCCCCACGTGGTGCATCACTTGCTCGACCGTGTCTTCAATGCAAGCCCGCGTCTGCTGGGCCAGCACTCGGGCATCAGCCTTAGGTTCAAGGTCGATGTGCTCGGCGCTGGCGCGCAGCACGCAGGCGGCTCCGTTCAGCGCACTGTCCACTGAACCCAAGTGGGCGAGGGCATGGGGTTCCGGGCGTTTGGCGCATTGCTCACGCAAGACTTCCGCCAGGCGTTGCGCGGCGCCATACCAGCACGCCGCAATACCAATCCCGCCTTGCCAGAAACCGGGGCGGGTGAGGTACTCACCGGGGTGGCCGACGGCAATGCCGCGCACCCCCTCGAAGACCACTTCAACGCTGCCCGTCGCCGCCATGCCGACCGCGTGCCAGCCGTCCTTCGTCACAGTTACGCCCGGCTGCTGCATCTCGACCGCGACCAGTTGCTGCCGATCTTCTTCATCCCAGGCCGTCAGCAACCCATGGCTGACCACGGCCGCGCCGGAACACCAGGCTTTACGACCGTCCACCATCAGTCGATGGCCGTCGCGCCGCACGCGTACCTTGGCACTCGGCGGTTCGGCGGCCCACATGCCCCACGTGCTACCCAAGGGCGGCAGGGGGCTGTCCAGTTCTGCAATGATCGCCAACGCGTCGGTATGACCCTCAAACAACTTGCACAGGCGCAAGTCATGCCCGGCGACCTGGGCCAGGCGACTGAAGCGTGCCAAGGTCTGCCCGCTGCCGGGCAGCGGAAGTTGGTCAAGGCCTTCTTCCTGAAGCGCCTTCAGGGCATCCCCCAGGGCTTGCGTGTCCGCATAACCCCGGTAACCTTGAAGGAATCCGTGTAAAGCCATCTCACACCTCGTCTTCGCGCTGCAGTTCAAACAACAACAGCGAGCGGCCGGTCACCGCGTATTCATGTTCAAAATCAAAGCGTTCCTGACCGCGTACTGCGGTGTCATTGGTATCGAGCATGCAGGTCCAGAACTCACCCTCGGGCACTGGCGGCAGGCGGAAATTGACCATGTCGTGGTGCGCGTTGACCACCAGCAACAAAGTCGCATCGGCACCGGCGCGACGAATCCCGGTTTCCTGGGCGCGGCCGTCCATCAACATGCCGAGGCAGCGACCGTGGCTGTCTTCCCACTGTTCGGTGGTCATTTCGTTGCCGTCGGGTGCGAGCCAGGTTACGTCCTTCACGCCGATGTCTTCGTTATAGTCGCCGACCAGGAAGCGTCCACGTCGCAGGATCGGGTAGGCCAAGCGTAGCTTGATTAAGCGTTTGACGAACTTGAGCAGCGACTTGCCGTCATCGTCCAATTCCCAGTTGACCCAGCCGATCTCGCTGTCCTGGCAATAGGCATTGTTGTTGCCGTGCTGAGTGCGGGCGAATTCGTCACCGGCGACGATCATCGGCGTACCTTGGGCCAGCAGCAGAGTGGCGAAGAAGTTACGCATCTGGCGCAGGCGCAGCGCGTTGATTTCCGGGTCGTCGGTGGGGCCTTCAACGCCGTGGTTCCAGGACAGGTTGTTGTTGCTGCCGTCCTGGTTGTTCTCGTCGTTGTCTTCGTTGTGCTTGTCGTTGTACGACACGAGATCATGCAGGGTGAAACCGTCGTGAGCGGTGATGAAATTCACCGAGCTGTACGGGCGGCGACCGCGATGATTGAACATCTCGCCCGAGGCGGTCATGCGCCCGGCGAAGTCCGCGAGCTGGCCGTCGTCGCCTTTCCAGAATGCGCGCACGGTGTCGCGGAAGCGGTCGTTCCATTCCACCCAGCCCGGTGGGAAATTGCCCACTTGATAGCCGCCCGGGCCGCAGTCCCAAGGCTCAGCGATCAGTTTGAGCTGACGCAATACCGGGTCCTGGCGGCAGGCCACGAGGAAACTGTGGCGCTCGTCGAAACCATCGCGATAGCGGCCAAGGATCGTTGCCAGGTCGAAGCGGAAACCGTCGACATGCATCTCGTTGGCCCAGTACCGCAAGGAGTCAGTGACCATTTGCAGCACGCACGGGTGACTCAGGTCCAGGGTGTTACCGGTGCCGGAATCGTTGATGTAGAAGCGCTTGTCGTCAGGCATCAACCGGTAGTACGAGGCATTGTCGATGCCGCGCATGGACAGAGTCGGACCGCGCTCGTTGCCTTCGGCGGTGTGGTTGTAGACCACGTCGAGGATCACTTCCAGCTTCTGTTCGTGCAGGTGCGCGACCATCTCCTTGAACTCGGCGATCTTGCCGCTGGCCAGGTAGCGCGGGTCGGGGGCGAAAAACGCGATGCTGTTGTAGCCCCAGTAGTTGGTCATGCCTTTTTCCAGCAGGTGCTGGTCGTTAACGAAGGCGTGCACCGGCAGCAGCTCCACCGACGAAATACCCAACTGGCGAATGTGCTTGAGCACATCGTCTTCCATCAACCCGGCGCACGTGCCGCGCACGGATTCACCCACCGAGGGGTGACGCATGCTGATGCCGCGCAGGTGGGTTTCATAAATGATCGTACGGTCCCATGGCACCCGCACCGGCTGGTCGTTACCCCAGGTGTGTGCCGGATCGATGACCTTGCACTTGGGCACGAACGGCGCGCTGTCACGCTCGTCGAAACTGAGGTCGTCGTCGGGATGGCCGATGGTGTAGCCGAACAGCGCTTCGGACCATTTGAGCTCACCTACCAACTGTTTGGCGTAGGGGTCGATCAGCAATTTGTGGTGGTTGAAACGATGACCATTGGCCGGATCGTAGGCGCCGTATACCCGATAACCGTAAATCAGTCCTGGATGGGCATCGGGCAAGTAACCGTGGAAGATTTCGTCGGTGTATTCCGGCAGCTCGATGCGCTCCAGCTCTACTTCGCCGGCGTCGTCGAACAGGCACAGTTCCACCTTGGTGGCGTTGGCCGAAAACAGCGCAAAGTTGACACCCAGGCCGTCCCAGGTGGCACCGAGCGGGAAGGGCAAACCTTCGCGAATCCGCGACGGCTCATGTTCCTGCGTCGCTTGGTTTTTGTCGGGTTTGCTCATTCAAGTTGCTCCTGCAAGGGTCTTTTTTCAGGCCGAACGCCGCCAGGCTGACGAACGTTCAGCTCACAATCAGCGTGATGAAGTAACCGCCTGCCGAACGCGTCGGCAGGCGGTTGATAGGATTAAGGCTTTGGCTTTTTCGGAGCCGAGGGCTTTTTCGCCGCAGGAGGTGTCGGCTTGCTGGCAACCGGAGCCGGCGGTTTGGATTTGGCGGGCGGCTTGGGCGCGGCCTTCGGCTTGGCGCCAGCCTTGGGTTTACTCGGCGTCAGCGCTTCGGCTTCGGCCAGTTTGCGCGCCATCTCCCAGTGGCGCGCATCTTCACCATGGGGCTTACCTTCAGACTCCCAGATCTGATGCGCCAGTTCGCGTATGCGTTTGTCTTCAGTACTCATCACAATGCTCCTCACAGAAAATTTTCAGCTTTCTTGATCATCAGGATTGATAAAGACATTGACCGGGAAATCCCCCAGGGCAGTGCTGATCAACAGCTCCTTGTCTGGTGTGACTGCGCCTGTATGAAAAAGTCCCTTCCAGTTTTGAGTTGGTGCGGCGAACGGTAATTTCAGCCGCGTATCGCCCCAAACCTGCGCATTGATCTGGGGATACACACCGTTCTCCAGCAGGTGATGTGACCAGCGTGGAACCACTACCAGCAGGCGTTTGCCCTGGTGTTCGCGACAGAATGCGACCACCCGCTCGGCATGCTGGCCGACCACTTCCAGCGGTGTGTAGGTACCGTTGCGAAACAGCTCAGGCTGGGCCTTGCGCAAGGCCAGCACCTGGGCAATCACCGCCTGTTTGATGCGCCCGTCACGCCAGTTGAACAACAGTTCGCCGATGTCCGTTGGGGTCTCGAGTGCCCGTTGTCGTGCACTGAAATCCACCGGACGACGGTTGTCCGGATCCACCAGGCTGAAGTCCCAGAACTCAGCGCCCTGGTACAGGTCTGGTACACCCGGCACAGTCATGCGAAGCAAGGATTGCGCCAGCCCGTTGAGCGCCCCGGCCGGGGCAATCGCCTGGGCAGCCGCCGCAATCGCGGTGCGCAACGTGCGACCTTCTTCACTGAGCAATAGACGCGACAGAAACGCTTCCACGCCTTGTTCGTAGGCGTCGTTGGGCGCACTCCAACTGCTGTTCAATTTGGCTTCGCGCAGGGCCTTTTGTTGCCACTGCCAGAGGCGTTGTTGATAGCCGTCGAAGTCATCACCCTGGTCCAGCGGCCAACTGCCCAGCAGCACTTGGTAGAGGATCAGCTCATCACCGGCCGACGGAGTGTCGGCATCGCTGCGTAACGGTGCTGCCAGGGTGCGCCACTGCTCAACCTGTTCCACGTACCAGTCGGCGCACTCGCTGAGCACTGCCAGTCGAGCGCGGGTGTCTTCGCCGCGTTTGTGGTCGTGGGTGGCGGTGGCCAGCAGGTTATCCGGGAAGGCTTCCAAGCGCTGTTGGTTGATCGAATGGAATTCGGTCAACGGTGCGCTGAACTGCTCAGTACTGAAGCCCACATCATTGCGCGACAGCAGCACCGCTGAGCGATAGAACGCGGTGTCTTCCACGGCTTTGGCGGCCGCGGGCGAGGTCAGTTGCTGGAAGCGTACGCAGGCATGCTTGAGTATCTTGCGCTCACGGCCCACCGGACGTTGGCGCCAAGGTTGGCCGCCGAGGGATTTTTCGAGGTGATCCAGCACCGGCCAGTCGCCCTCGCTCAAGGTGGTGCGGGCACCGTCCATGGCCTGCTGGAACACCGCGTCGTCGGCGGCGCTGCGGCCCAAGGCGCTGATGTAAGTGCGGTACACCGGGAAGTGCACGATCAGCTCCTGCAGGGCGCGGCGAATCGCGCCCAGGGTCAGGTCGCGGGTCATCACATCGTCGCGGGCCACTTGCAGGAGCGCTTGGGCGACGCTTTCAAAGTCCCCGCCCAACGAGCCGTTGAGGATCTGCTGGCGGGCCAGACGGGCTTCTTCGATAAACGCTGAGGGCCGTTCGGTATGGCGTGTCCACAGCTCGGCCAGCGGTGCAAAGCCGTCCGGCTGGTGTTGCAGCAAGGACAGTTGGTCCATGAATTCATAGCCGGTGGTGCCGTCCACACACCAATCCTCACGCAGGGTTTCGCCTTCACCGAGGATCTTCTCGACAAAGATCGGCAAGTGCCGCCCAGGCGCCAGGGCGTCCACTCGGCGACGCAGCTTGCGGCAATAACCCCGCGGGTCGGCCAGGCCATCGATATGGTCGATACGTAACCCATCCACCAAACCTTCGCTGATCAGTTCGAAAATCTTGCCGTGGGTGGCCTCGAACACCGCCGTGCGTTCTACGCGCAGGCCACCCAGCTCATTGACGTCGAAGAAGCGCCGCCAGTTGATATCGTCTGCCGCCGTGCGCCAGCTCGCCAGGCGGTAGGCCTGTTGTTCGAGCAACTGATGCAGGCGATTGAAACCCTCGGGTTGGCGCCCATCGAACTGGGTCAAGCGGTCTTCGATAGCCGCCAGGACTTCAGTCGCCCGCTCGGCCAGCGCCTGCTTGAGCCAGGCGGCTTCGGCGTAGGTGTCGTCCTGATAGGCGAGGGCGGCGAAACGGTCAGCCAGGGGTTTGAGCGTTTCATCGCTGCCCAGGATCAACGCGTAATCCCGTGGGCAGATTGGGAAGCGATGCTCGTAATGCTCGACATAAAATGCGCCGTGGACCGCATCGAAATGCAATGTCAGGGTGCCGGTCTGTAACGCTTCGCCGTAGTCGCTGCCCAGAAACGGCATCAACAGTTGACCCTTGAGCAGCGGGTCGGGCGAGTGCCACTGGATGTCGAAGAACTCGCTGTACGGGCTCAGGCGGCCCCACTCCAGCAGGTCCAGCCACCACGGGTTATCGGCACCGCCAACGGCCATATGGTTGGAGACGATATCGAGGATCAGCCCCATGTCGTGTTCACGCAGGGCGGCGACCAGGCGGCGCAAGGCGGGTTCACCGCCCAGTTCCGGGTTGACGCGGGTCGGGTCGACCACGTCGTAGCCGTGCATGGACCCGGCGCGGGCGCTGAGCAGGGGCGAGGCGTAAAGATGGCTGATGCCTAACTCGGCGAAATACGGCACCAGCGGCACCGCATCGTCCAACGTAAAGCCTTTATGAAATTGAAGGCGCTGGGTGGCGCGCAGGGGCAGTGTCTTCATCGGTCACGCTCATAGGCCTGGTTGCGCGCGACGGCCAATAGTTCAAGGCGGCGCGCGGCTCCGGCATTGTCCAGCAAACTTGAAGCCTCACCCGCCAGGCGTCGGCGCCAATTGGGATGGGTATCGGTGGTGCCGGGCAGGTTGGCTTGTTCTTCGACGCCCAGGGCGTCTTCCAGTGGCAACAACACCAACGGCGCACGGGTATGGCCGAGGTAGCGCACGCTGGCGTCGATCATGTGGTCGGTTTCGTTACGGATCTCGTCAACGAAGTTCTGCGGGTCCTGGCTCAAGGCCTGGCGCAGGGCCTGGCGTTCGCGCAGGCGGTGTTCGCTCCATTGCTCCACGGTGGGCGCATCGATCAGGCCGAGTTGGATGTTCCAATCGATGTCGCGGCTGTGCCACCAACCATTGAGCGTGGGCAAATCGTGGGTGCTGGTAGTGGCCAGGGCGTTGTTCGGCCAGTCGAGAATCGGCGTGAACTGACCATCGTGGCCTTGCTCGAAGAGCAGCACACGCATCCCCAGGATAGAGCGGCTGCTGAGTTTTTCGCGCAGGCCGTCGGGCACAGTGCCGAGGTCTTCACCGAGGACGATGGCTTGATGGCGGTGAGATTCCAGCGCCAACAGACGCAACAGGTCGTCCACCGGGTAATACAGGTAAGCGCCTTCGCGAGGGGATGCGTCCATGGGGATGACCCACAGACGTTGCAGGCCCATCACATGGTCGATGCGTAAACCACCGGCATGGGCAAAGTTGGCGCGCAGCATCTCGATAAATGCGCGGAACCCATTGCGCTGGAGGCCTTCCGGCGAGAACGCGGAAATGCCCCAGCCCTGGCCCGCACGGTTGAGGATGTCCGGCGGCGCGCCCACGGTCAGGTTGGCCAGCAGTTCATCCTGGCGGCTCCAGGCCTGGCTGCCACCGCCGTCAGCTCCCACCGCCAGGTCGGCGATCAAGCCAACGCCCATGCCACTGCCCTTGGCGGCTTGTTGCGCGCGCTCAAGGCAGCGGGCGATCAGCCATTGGGTGAAGGCGAAGTAGCCGATCTCTTCTCGGTTGTCCTCGGCGAACTTCGCCAGCGCCGGGCTCTGCGGGGTACGCCACTCCTGCGGCCAGTGGCGCCAGTCGAGCGCTTCGCCGGCGGCCGCGCGCACAGCTTGCACCGCTTCAAAGCGACAGTGATTTTCCAGGGCTTCACCGCCGGCCTGGCGGAAACTCAGAAAGTCGGCATGTTGCGGATGCTGGCCGTGGCGGAAGTCTTCGTACAGCGCGCGCAATAGGCGTTGCTTGGCTTTGGCGGCGGCGGGCCAGTCGATCAGGGTGTGTTGCTCCAGAGCGTGCAGCTCATCCTCCAGACCAAGGGCGTCGATGGCGTTGCGCACTTCACGTTCGCCAAGGATGCAGCCGGGCGAGGCATACAAACTGTTGAGGAACAAACGGCTGGACGGCGAATAGGGGCTGTAGCGCCCTGTGTCGGCGCTGAACATCGCGTGCATCGGGCTGATTGCCAGGGCATCGGCGCCGCGCTCGGCGGCAGAACGGGCCAGGTGTTCCAGGGCCAGGGTGTCGCCGAAGCCACCATCGCCCAGGCGGCGCAGCGAGTACAGCTGCGCACTCAGGCCCCAGGCGCGGGCGGGCTGGCTGTCGACCGAGTCGGCGACGCTGTAGCAGTGAGTGGGGGCGACGGCCAGCGTGAAGGTCTGGTCGTTGATGTGCACCTGGTGGTAGCCCAGGGCGATGATGCCCGGCAGCACGGCGGCGCCGTCCAGGCGCAGGTCCAGGGTTTCGCCGTCTTCCAGGCTGACACGGCACAGGGTGTCGGGTTCGAAGTAGTGCGCCAAGTCAAGGCCGTCGCCGCTGTCGACAGTCATCAAGGGCGGCAGGTGTTTGTCTTGTTGCGCCCGCTCCAGTTCCAGCAGGCTGGTATTGATCTCTGCGTCGCTGTCGGCCGGGTGACCGAGGCCTTTGAGGACAGCGCGAAGGGCATCGGGTGTCACGCGTTGCGGGCGGCCGTTGGCGTCGATCCAATCGACGGCCAGGCCTGCGCGGCTGGCGAGGATTTCCAGGTTCGCTTCACTCAAGGGTGTTCTCCAACAGGGGAAAGGCTGACGCGCGCGCTGTACGGCGGCAGTTGCGCGCCTTGCTCAGCAGGCGTGGCAAAAAGTAGGTGCTCCGGCGCCGGATGATTCACGGGCGTGGCACTGAGGTTCAGGTCGATCTGCAACAGGCTGCCATTGCCCAATCGCCAGCGGGCTGTTACAGCGCCGTCCGCCAGCACTTGGGCGCCCAGCGCCACACTGCCGGGCAAGTGCGGCACGAGGTGGCGATGGCGCAGGCTCAGCAGTTGGCGGTAGAACTGCGCCTGTTCGCTGTCGGTAAATGTCGGGTTTGATTGCTGGAAGGTAGGCAGGGCGTTGGGGTCAGGGATGCGTTCGCGTCGCTCGGGATCCTGGAATGCGGCGAAGTCGGCAAACTCGTTGCGCCGGCCTTCACGTACCGCTTCGGCCAGTTCGCCGTGGTGGTCGGTGAAAAATAGGAAGGGCTCTTTGGCGTTGACTTCATCGCCCATGAACATCAGCGGGATCATCGGCGACAGCAGCAGCAACGTGGTCGCGGCCTTGAGTGCCTGAGGCGAGCACAGTTGATGCAGGCGTTCGCCCAAGGCGCGGTTGCCGATCTGGTCGTGGTTCTGCAAAAACAGCACAAAGGCACTGGGTGGAAGGTGCGCGCTGGGTTCGCCACGGGTGTGACCATGGCGTGTGGTCTCGCCTTGGTAGATGAACCCTTCGCCCAGGCAGCGCGCCAGCTTGGCTGTGGTGTCTGCGGCGAAGTCGCTGTAATAGGCGTCGGTTTCACCGGTGAGCAGCACGTGCAGCGCGTTATGGCCGTCGTCATTCCACTGTGCATCGAAATCATGCTCCAGCAGGCTGGCCTGGTTGAATTCGTTCTCCAGCACCAGCCAAACGTGGCGACCGGTGTCGACCTGCTGGCGCACACGCTGCGCCAGTTGTTGCAGGAAACCGGGATTGTCGATGGCGTGCACGGCATCCAGGCGCAGGCCGTCGAAGCGGTACTCCATCAGCCACATCAGTGCGTTGTCGAGGAAAAAGTGGCGCACCTCGCGGCGCTCGAAATCGATCCCCGCGCCCCAGGGGGTGTGCACGTCTTCGCGAAAGAAGCCTTGGGCGTATTGGCCCAGGTAGTTGCCGTCAGGACCGAAGTGGTTGTAGACCACGTCGAGGATCACGGCCAGGCCGTGCTCGTGAGCGCTGTCGATCAAGTGCTTGAGCTGCTCAGGCGTGCCGTACGAGGAATGGGGCGCGTAGGGTAGAACCCCGTCGTAGCCCCAGTTGCGTTCGCCGGGGAACTGCGCCAAGGGCATCAACTCAATGGCCGTGACGCCCAGCTCGGCCAGGCGTGGCAGGTGTTTCTCCACGCCGGCGTAGCCTCCCATTGCGCCGACATGCAGCTCGTAGATCACCGCTTCATGCCACGGGCGACCTTGCCATTGGCTGTGCCGCCATTTATAGGCGAGGGGGTCAACCACCCGGCTCCAACCGTGCACATCGCACGCTTGGGCCCGGGATGCGGGGTCGGGCACGTCTTTTTCCCCGTCGATGTTGTAGCGGTAGCGCGTGCCCGCCGGGCACTTTATTTCTACTTCAAACCAGCCCTCTGCCTGCGGCAGCATGGCAACTGATTTGCCGTCTTCCAATTCAACGCTGACATAAAACGCGTCTGGCGCCCACAAGGCAAAACGCGTGTGTTGCGCGTCCAGCATGATTGCGCCGTGGGGCCAGGTTTCTAGAGTCCGTAACGGCATCTATAGAGGCCTCCCTTGATTACTTGACTGATTTCCCCAGGGCCTTGGCCACAAGTTGTTCGTAGAGTTCGGCGTAGGGTTCGACTGCCTGGCACCAATTGAACGGTTGGGTCATGGCACGGCAACGCATGGCGTTGAGCAGGCCTGGGAAAGCGAAGACCTTGAACGCGCGGCTCAGGGCTTCTTCATAACTTTCCACCGTGGATTCATTGAACAGGAACCCGGTGACGCCATTTTCGATAGTGTCTGCCAGCCCGCCGGTATTGCGTGCCACCGGCAGTGAGCCGAAGCGCTGGGCGTACATCTGGCTCAAGCCGCAGGGCTCGTAGCGCGATGGCATCAGCAGGAAGTCGCTGCCGGCAAACATACGGCGCGCGTCGGTTTCGTTGAAGCCGATGCGCACGCCGACTTGGCCCGGGAAGCGCAGGGCCAGTTCACGCATGGCCTGTTCTTCTTCCGGTTCGCCGCGCCCGATGATTGCGATCTGGCCGCCGTTCTCAACGATGAAGCCAGCCACCGCTTCGGTCAGGTCCAGGCCTTTTTGGTAGACAAGACGCGAGACCACGGCGAACAGCGGGCCGGTGGAATCGTGCAGACCGAACAATTCGCGCACGTGGGCGGCATTGATTGCCTTGCCTTCCCAGTCGCCGATATTGAAGTTGTGCGTCAGGTGCTCGTCGGTGGAGGTTTCCCAGCTTTCATCAATACCGTTGGGGATACCACTGAGCAGGCCTTGCTGGGTCTTGGCGGCGAGAAAACCGTCGAGGCCGCAGCCAAATTCCGGGGTGGTGATTTCCTGGGCGTAGGTGGCGCTCACCGTGGTGATATGGCTGGAATAAGCCATGCCGGCCTTGAGGAACGACATCTTGCCGTAGAACTCCATGCCTTCCTGCTGCAGGGCGTGGGGCGGGATACCCAGCTCTGGCGTCGAGGCCAGGCTGACCACACCTTGATAGGCCAAGTTATGAATGGTGAACAGGGTCGGCGTACGTGACCCACGCCAGTGCATATACGCCGGGGCCAGGCCAGCAGGCCAGTCGTGGGCGTGCACCAAGTCCGGGCACCAGTGAATCTGTGCGAGGTTGGCGGCGATGTCGGCGGCGGCCAGGCCCAGGCGGGCGAAGCGGATATGGTTGTCCGGCCAGTCGCGGCCGTTGTTGGCACCGTAAGGCGTGCCTTCACGCTCGTAGAGCTCGGGGCAGATCAGCACATAAATGACGAGGCCGTCCTTGAGGTCCATACGCCCGATCTTGCATGGCGGCAGCGCGGCGTGGCCGCCCAGTTCACCGATGATGTGGATCGGGTTGTCGCTTTCCATGACCTGCGGGTAGCCGGGGATCAACACGCGCACATCATGCAGGTGAGCCATGGCACGGGGCAGGGCCGCGGAGACGTCGCCCAGGCCACCGGTTTTCACCAGGTCAGCAAACTCGGACGTGACAAACAGCACTTTTTTTCGATTCGGGTTGTGACTCACGATCGGCCGCACAGAGCTTGGCAGGTCGGCCAACGACGTAGGCCCCCCTGCAGGCTGACTGAAACGCTCTCCCTGAGTATCTACTGCGGCACTGATCATAATGCACTCCCATTTTGTTGGTCGGCTAATGGCCCGCTGCCACTAGCTCCGATTGGCCGCATCCTGCGGCCAGGCGCACAAGCACTGTACAAACTGGCAAGGCGTATGCCAGTTGCACGGATTGCGAAAAAAGATTGGATGGACGGGCATGTGCTGTGAAGCGTGTGTGCTCGCCTTACCTTAAAACTGGACCAATGGCAGAGTCGGAAAGTTTAGATTTTTTGCGGGGTTTTTGTTTTGGAACGGACCCATCGGTCATCAGTCTAGGACAGATCCTCATAGCCTGTAGGGTTTCTGGGAAGATTTTGTAGGACAAAAAACTTTTAACCTGAGAGTCAGTGGTTATTAGCCAATTGTTTGTGGGGCACTGGTGTATTTCGAGGTAATGCGGTTTGACCTGGGTTTTGTAGTGAGCAGGCTTGCCCTGCGCTGGGCTGCGAAGCAGCCCCATTAGGGGCACCGCTTATGTACCTGGTGCAGCAAGGTGAACCATTTGGGAGCGCTTCGCACTCCGTCGCAGGGCAAGCCTGCTCACCACAGAGGTTGTGGCGCCCGTGGGCAGGAGGTTGTGAGCTTATTTCTGAGCAAACCTCTCACCACAGCGTTGTTTGCGACTGTGGAGTAGGGCTGAGCCGTATTTTGTAGTGAGCAGGCTTGCCCTGCGCTGGGCTGCGAAGCAGCCCCATTAGGAGCACCGCCTATGTACCTGGTGCAACAAGGTGAACCATTTGGGAGCGCTTCGCACTCCGGCGCAGGGCAAGCCTCCTCACCACAGAGGTCGTGGTGCCCGTGGGCCGGAGGTTGTGAGCTTATTTCTGAGCAAACCTCTCACCACCGCATTGTTTGCGACTGTGGAGTGGGGCTGAGCCGTATTTTGTAGTGAGCAGGCTTGCCCTGCGCTGGGCTGCGAAGCAGCCCCATTAGGGGCACCGCCTATGTACCTGGTGCAGCAAGGTGAACCATTTGGGAGCGCTTCGCACTCCGTCGCAGGGCAAGCCTGCTCACCACAGGGGTTGTGGCGCCCGTGGGCAGGAGGTTGTGAGCTTATTCTGAGCAAACCTCTCACCACAGCGTTGTTTGCGACTGTGGAGTAGGGCTGAGCCGTATTTTGTAGTGAGCAGGCTTGCCCTGCGCTGGGCTGCGCAGCAGCCCCATTAGGGGCACCGCCTATGTACCTGATGCAGCAAGGCGAGCCATTTGGGAGCGCTTCGCACTCCGGCGCAGGGCAAGCCTGCTCACCACAGAGGTTGTGGCGCCTGTGGCAGGAGGTTGTGAGCTTATTTCTGAGCAAACCTCTCACCAAAGGATTGTTTGCGACTTTGCAGTAGGAGCTGAGCTGCAATTTGTAGTGAGCAGGCTTGCCCTGCGCTGGGCTGCGAAGCAGCCCCATTAGGGGCACCGCCTATGTACCTGATGCAGCAAGGCTAGCCACTTGGGAGCGCTTCGCACTCCGGCGCAGGGCAAGCCTGCTCACCACAGGGGTTGTGGCGCCTGTCGCAGCAGGTTGTGAGCTTATTTTCTGAGCAATCCTGCTCACCACAGGGGGTGTGGCGGCCGTGGACAGGAGGATGTGAGCTTATTTTCTGAGCAAACCTCTCACCACAGGGGCGGCGTGCGCCTCTGCGGTGAGAGGCGCCCTGTATTGGTGCGTCAGCCGAGCGGGCGGATGGGCGCGTTGTTCGCCCAGGCTTGGATATCCTCGATCATCTGCTGGTAGAACTGCCGGTAATTCTGCTCGCTCACATAGCCCACATGGGGCGTGGCCAGCACGTTGGGCAAGCGGCGGAACGGATGATCCAGCGGCAACGGCTCCTCGGCATACACATCCAGTGCAGCCCCCGCCAGGCGACCACGGCTCAATGCCTCAACCAATGCCTGCTCATCCGCAATCGGCCCACGCGCGGTATTCACCAGACGCGCCGTCGGTTTCATCCAGCCCAGCGCCTCGGCATCCACCAGGCCGCGGGTGCGGTCGCTGAGTACCAGGTGGATGGTGAGGATATCGGCCTGTTTGAACAGGTCTTGCTTGCTGACCCAGCTCACACCGGCTTGTGTCGCACGCTCCGGCGTGAGGTTTTCACTCCAGGCAATCACGCGCATGCCGAAGACTTGGGCAAATTGCGCGACCTTCTGGCCGATGCTGCCCAGACCAAGGATGCCCAGCGTCTTCCCGTACAGGTCGCCGCCAAGGCCAACCTGCCAGTGCCCGGCGCGCACGGAGTTGGCCTCGGCCAGCAGGTTGCGGGTGGAGGCCATGATCAACGCCCACGTCAATTCCGGCGCGGCCTGTTTATAGCTGTCGGTGCCGCAGACGTGAATGCCCAGGGCCTTGGCGGCGGGAATATCGATGGCCGCGTTGCGCATGCCGCCGGTCACCAGCAACTTGAGGTTGGGCAGCCCCTGCAACAGCGCGGCGTCGAATGGGGTGCGCTCACGCATCACGCAAATCACCTCGAACGGCTGCAGACGTTCGATCATTACGGCGGTATCGGCCGGGTAATCGTGCAGGAAGTGCACCTGGCCGACCGACTCCAGCACCGACCAATCCACCACGTCACGGGCCACATTCTGCCAATCATCAATGACTGCGATCTGTACCGACATTCACGAGTGCCTCGAAAAAGGTTGGATTAAAGCGTGTTCAAACCCTGCAACAGCGCCTGGTGAAACTTCGCCGGTTCTTCCATCTGCGGCGCGTGGCCCAGGCCGGGAAACTCCACCAGCGTTGCGTGGGGGATCAGCTTGGCCACGGTTTTGCCCAACACCGCGTAGTTGCCGAGCTTAGCTTTGACCTCGGGCGGCGCGACGTCCTTGCCGATGGCGGTGTTGTCGGAGGTGCCGATCAGCAAGAGGGTAGGCATCTGCAGGTTCTTGAATTCGTAGTACACCGGCTGGGTGAAGATCATGTCGTAAATCAACGCCGAGTTCCATGCGACCCGCGTATGCCCCGGGCCGTTGCTCAGGCCGGCATACATATCCACCCACCGCTCGTATTCCGGCTTCCAGCGGCCGACGTAGTACGTGTTGAGCTGGTATTGGCGAATCCCATCGGCGCTGACTTTCAGTTCACGGGCATACCACTGGTCGACGCTGAGCGCAGGCACGCCCAGGGCTTTCCAGTCTTCCAGGCCGATGGGGTTGACCAGCGCCAACTGCTCAGTCTGCTCGGGGTACATCAGCGCGTAACGCGTGGCGAGCATGCCGCCGGTGGAGTGGCCGAGCAGGGTGACCTTTTGAATGCCGAGCTTTTCCAGCAGTTGGTGGGTGTTGAGGGCCAACTGCTGGAAGCTGTACTGGTAGTGCTCGGGTTTGCTGGAGCTGCAAAAACCGACCTGGTCCGGTGCGATCACTCGGTAACCGGCATCACTCAGGGCCTTGATCGAGCTTTCCCACGTTGCGCCACAGAAATTTTTGCCGTGCATCAGCACGACGGCGCGACCATTGGCGGTGCCTTTGGCCGGCACGTCCATGTAGCCCATTTGCAGGGATTCGCCTTGGGATTGGAACTGGAAATGTTCAAGGGGGTAGGGGTACTGGAAACCTTGCAGCTCGGGACCGTAGGTGGCCGCGAGCGCAGGCGCTGTGCTGGCCGTCAGCAGGCCGGCGATGCAAAAAGCGCGGAATAGAGGCATGGGCGGGGCTCCAGGAAGGGTGTCCGGATGCTCTTTGCGAGGGATTAAGTGGGGATTAACACCCATTGCAAGGTCACGGCGGCCAGCACGGCATAGCGCAGGCCTTTAGCCAGGGTCACCAGCAGCAGAAACCGCCACAAGGGCTCACGCATTACCCCGGCCACCAACGTCAGCGGGTCGCCAATGATCGGCACCCAACTGAGCAGCAGCGTCCAGTGTCCCCAGCGCTGGTAATGGGTGCGCGCTTTTTCCAGTTGTCTGTCGCTGACCGGAAACCAGCGCCGACCCTTGAAGTGCTCCACCCAGCGGCCCAGCCACCAGTTGACCAGCGACCCGAGAACATTGCCCAGGGTCGCGATACCCAGCAGCCACCACAGGCCGTAATGCCCGCTGAGCAACAGGCCTACCAGCACCGCTTCCGATTGCAATGGGAGTAAGGTCGCCGCACCAAAGGCGGCGATGAACAGCCCGAGGTAACCCATCAGCATCGATCAGTGCGCCGGGTACTCAGCCACCACGACATCGTTGCCGTCCCGGGTCAGCCCGATGACTTGGTAGGCCTCGCTGCGCCCGTCCATTTCCATGCCGGGCGAACCCATCGGCATGCCCGGTGCGGCAATACCCAGCAGGTCGTCGCGCTTGCGCAAAGCCAGCACTTGATCGGCTGGCACGTGGCCCTCGACGAATTTGCCGTCGATCACGGCGGTGTGGCAGGAGCCCAGGCGCGGGGCCACGCCCAGGCGTTGCTTGACGGCACTCATGTCGGCTTCGACATGGTCGTTGACCTTGAAGCCGTTGCTTTCCAGGTGGCTGATCCACTTTTTGCAGCAGCCGCAGTTGGCGTCACGGTGCACGTCGATGGGGATGAGGTCAGCGGCCTGGGCCAGGGTGGTGGTGAAGAGGGCTGAAAGCAGGGCCAATCGCAATGGGGTTTTCATCAGGTTTTCGTCCAAGACCAGGCAGTAAGCCCGGCATTCTCCGCGCTTTTTTGAAGGGGGCGCCGTTGTAATGTTTCAAAGTTATACAAGGTTGGCGTTTTCCAGGCGGTGCCTGAGCTGGTCTAGCGCAATCGCTGATAGTTCGATCATGCGTTCGTGCAGGCTGGCCAACTGCAATTCGGTTTCATAGGTCAGCACACGCTTGAAAAGCGTGCCGTCGTGAAAGGGCAGCAGGAAATAGTGGATGGAACCATCGACGGCGAGGGATGTGAACACCGTCTTGAACTCGTCGGGACGACGGGCGATCTGCACGCGGTAGCTCATGGGCACGCGTACACCCAGCAGGTCGATCATTTCGGTAAAGCGTGCACCGGCGGGGAGCGATCCGGTGGTGCCGGTATCGGCCCCGAGGGATGTGGGGTGCCATTCATGCCAGCGATCCGGTTGGGTCACGTAGTCGTAAACAGCGTCAATGGGGGCTTGGATAAAGCGTTCCTGACTGATCCGCTCCAAGCGGAACGACTGCTCGACAGCGCGCATGGCACACCTCCTGTGTGGCGGGGCTTAACACTTGGAACTGTCAGAATAGTCCGACTCCCGCGCTTTGCACGGGAGCCTTTAGAGAATTGATCAGCGCACTTTAAAGCGGCCCATCAAGGCGATCACCCGGCCATTGGCATCCAGCAGGCTCTGGGTATTGGTTTCGGTGGCATGGCCGCTTTGTACCAACTCTTCGACCATGTGTCGGATTTGCACCATGCTGCGGTTGATCTCCTCGGTCACCGCGCTTTGCTGCTCGGCGGCTGTGGCGATCTGCGTGCTGAGGTTGTTGATATGGCTCACGGAACCCGCCATTTCATCCAGCCCGGTGTTGACCCGCGCCGTGGCATCCGCTGCCGATTGGCAGCTGGCCTGGGTATTTTCCATGGCCGCGACCGAGGAGCTCACCCCGGCGGTCAGGCGTGCCAGCATCTCGTTGATCTGCGACGTGCTTGCCTGAGTACGCGCAGCCAAGGCGCGCACTTCGTCGGCAACCACTGCAAAGCCCCGACCTTGCTCACCGGCCCGCGCCGCTTCAATGGCGGCGTTGAGGGCCAACAGGTTGGTCTGGCCAGCAATGGCGCCGATCACCCCGAGGGTCTCGGTGATGCGTGCGGCGTCCTGGCGCATGTTTTCCACGGTGTGGGTGGCGGCAGCAACTTCGCCGATCAAGGCGCTGACACTGGTGGATGCTTCCCCAACGACCACGCGGGAGCGATCGGCGTGCTCATTGGCGCGCTGAGTGAACGAGGCGGTTTCGGCCGCGTTTTGCGCGACGTTGTCGGCGGTGGAGCTCATCTCGGTGATGGCGGTGACGGTCTGGTCGGTTTCTGAGGCGTGACGCACCAGGATCTGGTTGGTGTGGGCCGAGGTCCGTTGCAATTGCTCAAGGCCTGACGACATCGCGCCAGTGGCCTGGGTGACTTCGCCGATCATGTTTTGCAGGTAGACGATGAAGTGGTTCACCGAGTGACCGATGGCGCCGAGTTCGTCTTCGGCGCGGATGGTGATACGTCGCGTGAGGTCGGCATCGCCAGCGGACAGCGCGTCGATATTGGTTTTGAGGATCTTCATGCGCTGCACAAGTTGGCGGATCGCATACGCCGCCAGCAGCACCAGCAGCAACACCATTGGGATCTGCAACAGCGCCAGACTGCCGAGCACGTCATCGCGCTGGGCAGTGATCAGTGAAGTGGGCAGGGCGGTGGCGAGGAACCATGGCGTGCCTTCGATGGGGCGCAGATAGAAAGTGCTGGCCACGCCGCCATTGTCGAACTCGCTGCGTTGCAGTGCCTGGTCGCGATGGGCCAGGGCTTTGCTGACCTGGGTGGCAAATGCCGAGGTGGAGGTCAGTTCGCTGATGTTCTTCAACACCACGGGGCTGCTCAGGCGCGAGCTGTTGCTGATGATCTTGCCATCGCCCTCGACGATCAGCATTTGCCCGCCGATGTCTTTTTCCTTGCTGGCCACCAGGTCATTGAAGAAACCCAGGGTCACGTCGATGGTGGCCACGCCATAGGCGGCGCCGTCACGCTGGATCGCCATGGCGCAGTTGGTGCGCGGCTCCTGGCTGGCGTCGTCTTTGTAGGCAGCCGCCCAGGCGCATTGCCCGCGCGGCGAAGCGAGGCCGCCTTTGTACCAGCTCTGGTCGTAATAGTTGGGCGCGGGGTCGCTATTCCAGAACGTGTTCACCGCCAGCTTGCCCGACGCATCGCGGTGCCAGAACGTGCTGTGCTTGTTGCGGCCCGGCGTGCGCTGGTTGGGCAGCGGCCAGATACCACCACCAAATACCTTCAGTTCACCATATTGGTCGACCAGGCCTGGCAGGACCTTGTCGATGGCATCGCTGTCGAGCAGTGGAATAGTTTGGGTGATGGTGCGTTGCTGGGCCTGAACCTTGTTCAGTTCGCCCTGAATTTGTTCTGCCACCTCACTGATGCGGTTGAGCACCACCTGTTCTTCGGTCTGTCGCAGCTTGGGTGCGACCAACTGGCCGATACCCACGACGGTCAACACGAATAGCACCAGGACGAACAGCACCAGAAACAGGGTATAGCGGGCTTGGATAGAGCGCATTGGGGGCATGGGGTCGTCCTTACGAAGCGTTTATTATCGACGCGGCTTTTTTAGAGCTTCGTTGGGCTATCGGCTTGGCAACGCTTAGCTTTAGGTACGCTCGTGCAAATAAAGTGAAGGGCTAAACGGTTGGGATTGGCAATTCAACTGGGAGCCCATGGACAGTTGTCTCGGTAAACCGTGCCGATAATGGGTTGAGCGGCGCGCCCCACCCGGCGCGGGGTTGCAGCGCTAGGGGTGGTCCATGCGCTGTGACCGCTAGTGTGCCGGGTGGGATTTGGGTTTACGGCTTGATGTAAATCTGTAGATCGCCGGGGATACCGCCGCTGCCGACCGGTTTGGTGGGATCCTGTGGATGGCCCAGGACTCTGGTTCCGAAATGGTTCGTGGCGCTGGGCCTGTCAAACACACCAATGCCCATGCTGCCGGTCAACTCAGCGAGGCCGGGCACACCTTCGGAGGTGTTCATATGTGAATGCCCTACCAATGCAGCCCACTTATCAGCACCTGAGGTGGCCTGGATGGTTTCAGCGGCGTAATAGTTGAACTCTTCAAGCCGCGTGATCGACGCGGAGCCAGTAGTGGTCGGCTTCTTTAAGCCGCGTAGGTCTTTGTGGCGGGTGAGGTAGTAGTGATCAAGAGGCAAGACCTCTATGCCGTTATCCTCCAGCTTTTTGCGTAACTCTTGGAATGTCGGGCCGCTTCGAAGCTGCTTGCTTTGACCAAGGATGCCAATTCCGTCGTCGACAAGCCCTTGGGGCATATCTATCAATCCCTCGAAGTAAACTCTTTTAACGCCCTCGTTTTTTAGTGTGGCGACGTTATCGAACAGCGCCCGGAAGCTTGCCATCTGCTTGTGGGATTCTCCAAATACCACGCCTTGCGAGGCTTTCAACGCTGTTTCGATCAGGTCAGGGACAGGGACGTTGCCGGCGATGTGCGGGATGGTCGGTCGCGTCGGGAGGCCCGCCTGCTGGATGGCGTCAAAATAGTCCTTCATTTCATCTTTGAACTTTTGAATGGTCGCCATCTTGGTGTCGGGTTTGAAATGATCCGGTTCCAGTTTGCCGCGCATACTTTCTGCGTAGTCGCCGACGGGCAACGGCTTTCTGACTCGCACTGGGCGCGCGATGGAGGCCATAGGGTTGTATCGATGACGGTGTTGTGTAGGGGACGGGGAGTGGGTATGGGGGGAGCCGGGTGCCAAGGTGTCGAGCGGGTTGAAGTCAGTCAAAGGCGTGCCGTAGGGCTTCATCGCCGCGGGGTCGTAGGCATACCGTTGGCCGTTGGACAGGATGGTGTCGGCCCGGAAGGTCTGGTCGGCGATCTTGAAGGTGCCGTGAGTAATGGGCCCATGCTCGTTGGCGATGACCCTTGCCATAGTAAAGGCCCCACTGGTTTTCTTGATGGTGTCGATGCCTTTGCCGATCAGCTTGGCGCCTCCCTGCACCAGATCACCCAGCCCGCTCGCTGGGTTGAGCTCACCGATGAGCGTGGTTCCCAAAATTTTTGCCACCCGGACCGCCTTGGTTGTCGCGCTGAAGCCCTTGACCGCGACGTTCCCAATTTTCGCTGCTGCACCTGCGCCGGCAGTGACGAATCCGAAAATATCCATCCCCAGATCGACAACACCGTCCAGGACGTTGCC
The DNA here is from genome assembly GCF_000632245.1 of Pseudomonas sp. RIT357. Lineage (NCBI taxonomy): Bacteria > Pseudomonadati > Pseudomonadota > Gammaproteobacteria > Pseudomonadales > Pseudomonadaceae > Pseudomonas > Pseudomonas sp. RIT357. The sequence goes on along the minus strand of NZ_JFYX01000005.1, from coordinate 37,867 downwards.
GTTCTTGAAGTTGACGATGGCCGATCTCAAGGGAATCAGGTCGAGAAAGAAATCCGCCAGTTTCTCCTCGACGTCCATCTGTTGATCGTAGGTGGTGGTTCCCCTGGCCTGCTTGACCACGTCCTTGTTATCAATATCCAGGTGTTCGACAAACGCATCGGCAATGGATTGCGTTCGGTTGCTTGAAAAGCTGTCGGGAACTGGCAGTGGATTCCCCGCAGTGTTGTTTGGCTGCCAAACGGTGTCATCGGCGTTGGTTGGGAGGAACTGCTCTATTGGATAGACGAGGTTTGACTCGCGATCACGTTCTTTGGTCAATACGGTGCCTGGGACCGTGGTGATGGAACCCTGCTTAAGGTCGATCGCGTAAACCGTTTCGCCGCTGCCCCCAGTGGCTTTAACCAGCAGTTGTTCGTTTTTCTCTACAAGGGTTCTGCCAGTGAACCCCATACCCAACTGGTACGTATTGTTTTGATAGAACTCCAGCTTCCCATATTCCAGGTTTTGCCTGTCTGCCAGCGGGAGCTGAGCGATCAAGTGTTTGACCGTCGTACCAATGCCTTGTTTGCGTGAGTTGATTGCTTGGGAAAGTTGAGAGTTAAAGACGGCGTTTACATCGAATGCCAGGGACTTACCTTCCAGTGCATCAAGGATGCGCGGGTCTTTGGTTTCCCACGAAAACTGATCCAGCCCGCTCATGGCGATATCCAAGAGCGAATGGTGGCCTGCTGGCGCTCGATTGGGGTCGTAGAGCGGTTGCGCGTAGGGTTGGCTGGTGTCCTTGACCGTTAGCAGCTTCTCTTCAAACGGGACATCCTCGCCAAACCGTTCTTTTAGTTTGGCCAACGCGATGTCTTTACGGCTGGGCATGTCGGTTTGGATCTGGCCGGTGGCTTCTAGCCGTAAATTCGCTTGTTGATTGAAAGCGGTTTTGACCTTGTCGATGTCGGCATCGTTGTACCGATCGGCTTCGGCCTGGCTGATAACGCCGTTTACGACGCCCCAGACCCGCAGGGCCGCACTCTGCGCTTTTTGGGTGATGGACAGGTCTTGCAGGCTGGCGCCTTCAGCGGCCGACATGACCTGGGCAAAGGTCATGTTCGGCACCTTTCCCGGTGTTTGCGCTTCTATCGTCGCGGCGGCGATCGACAGGTTGAGCCACGCGGTGCTGCCATACGTCACGCTGGCCGGCAGGTCCTTGATCAGTAATTCGGGGGCTTTCCTTGCCAGAAGCACGTACGCGCCAACGTTGGCCATTGCGGCGGATGTTTTGCGTTTTTTTATCAGGTGTTGGCTCAGGCTGGTCACCACGGCCGACGCGGGTTTGCCCCAGTGGGCTTCCTGTGCGAGGTTGAAACTGGCGATTGCGCTGGGGTGGGCGTGGTCAATCGATTCTGGATCCAGCGCCAGGTTGATAGCGGTCAGCGTGTATTCGTTGACGCTGGTGTCAGTTGCAACGCCGTTCAATTTGGTCTGAATGGCTTGCCCCAGCGCCTGTGCCCGTGGGGTGGTCAGGATAGCGACCAAGGCTTTCGCCGGATCGGTGGCGGCTTCGCCGGAAGGTGGCTGGTTGCTGTTCAGGTATTCCAAAACGCCAAGGCTTACGCCTATCTGCGCTGGGTTCGGATGCTGCGCCACGTAGTGCCTCAGCGTACCAAGTAGCGCCTCTTCGTTGCGCATGCTCATTGGTATCGGCCAGGACAGCCCACCGCCTAAATTGCCCAGTGGATGCTCTAACGCACGGTTGAAGACGGCGTCTGCCAAGGCAATCAGGCCGAAATGGTTATTGGGGAGCATCAGGTTGTTGGACGTGATGTAGGCGTCGAGCGTGACGGCCGCGTCTGCTTCTATCGGGTAGGACGAACCCGGTTGAATATCCATCGGCGTCGCCTTCAACGCGGCGAGGATCGCTTGCGGTGTGGCATTCACACCTAAGCGTGTTGCCGTTTCGCTGAGTTTTTGTCCTAGGCTCCTGAGGTTCTGGTTGTCCGCCATCATCTGTTTCAAGCCAGTGCTGGCACGTGAGAGGCGGGGGGAGGACGCAGCGGTTTGGAGGTTTGCTGAAGGATTGCTGACGTGTAAACCAGGCGATTGATTATTGATAGGCGGGGGCGGTAGATGAGGCTGAGATGGGGTTTGAGTGGGTGTGTGAACATTCAACATGGGTGGGCACCTTTTCAGACAAGCTGTAATAAGCGTCTTTCATGAGGAGGTTCCCTTTTCCTCAGACGTCCCCGATTGGGTGTAGAAAACACCCTGCGAGGTTCCTTGCGGAAATACCGAGGTCTGTAAAATTAAGTGTTGGCAACGGCGTGAAAAGTCTTTTATGAAACCGGTAAATCAGCCCTGTGTCTCGATGTGATGGCTCAGATTGCCGTAAGGCGTTTGCAGGTCAATCCGGCGCAGGGCGAGCCAAAGCTTTTCATCGCCTGTAATATGAGCGCCTGTCGGCCCGGCCTATGCCTGCCCCAGGGCCGGTGTTGGCAGGGAAGGCTTCAAACAATGGATACACTCTTCAAGTTCAGGAACTTGTCATGACCCAAAAGCAACGTTTGAAATATTCACTTCTGATTGCCCTGGCTGTATTGGGGACGATGTTTGGCCTGTCCTACTTGCAGAACACCGGGGTCATCAGTGAGAAAACGTTCCAGACCATCGCCATTGCCGTCGCGGTGATCGTGGTGGTGATCAACGGCGTCATGCGTCGCAAGGTCAAGCTCTGAGCGTGAAGGCATGGGCATGAAGCTCTGACTTCAGGCGCGTCCTTCGAGCACCTTGGCAGCCTCTTCGTGGAGGCTGTAACTCTTATCGGCATTGAGGGTGATCACGCCCTCGCTGCACAGACGCTTGAGCACTTCGCGCACGCTGAGAAACGACAGCGGGATGCCAAGGTTCAGCAAGTGGCTGTGCACGCCGCGCACCCCGAGGGTGCGCTGGCTGTCGGCAGCTGTGAGCAGCGCGTCGATGACCTTCAGCCGAATCAGGCTGGTGCGCAAACCGAAACACTTAAGTAAGTGGCGAATACGCTGGTTGCCATGCTGTTCGGGCGCTTTGCCGAACACTTGCGTGCCGCCGCCAAAGTTGGCGTCGGCAACCGATGAATGTCCGTCCGTGGGCACTTGCGGGTTGTACATGCAAAAAACTCCTTATCAGAGCCTGATCAGGAAAATGATGGCGCTCTTACTAATAAGACGAACGAGCGAGCGAAATCATGAAGTGTTGGATGTAGAAATTTCGTCAGTGTCGGTTTTGTCACAACCAACGTCCTTCAGATAAAGCGGCCGCGTCGCTAAATTTCTCCCGGTTTTGTGCGTTCTTACGGTGGGGTAACTGCCCCCGGTGAGGGTGTTCAATTTGACTGTGGAGTCTGCGTGATTATTTCCAACGGGTTGTCCAGGATGGGTGTGGCAGGGCTATTGCTGGGGTTGAGCCTGGCCGCATCGGCGCGCGAGCAGGTGGCGCAGGCATCGGCAGATATCCGCCGTACCAGTTATGGGGTGCCGCATATTCGTGCCAACGATGAGCGTGGCCTCGGGTTCGGCATTGGTTATGCCTATGCCCAGGACAACCTGTGCCTGCTGGCCAATGAGGTGGTCACGGTAAATGGCGAGCGGGCAAAGTTTTTCGGCCCCGATCAGTCAACCCTGGAAGAGCGCAACAATCTGGCCAGTGATGTGTTTTTTTCCTGGCTGAATACGCCAGAGACGGTGGCGGCCTTTTGGACAGCCCAGAGCCCCGAGATAAAAGACCGTATCGAAGGTTACGTCGCTGGCTACAACCGTTACTTGAAAGAGCAGGGCGCTCCCGCGCAGTGCCAGGCGGCATGGGTACGCCCGTTGGTCGCTGAAGACGTGGTGAAATTGACCCGCAGGCTGCTGGTGGAAGGCGGTGTCGGCCAATTCGCCGAAGCGCTGGTTGGCGCGGCGCCGCCTCAAGCCACTGCCAGTGTGCAGCCCAACGCCAGGGCGTTTGAATTGGCTGCGGCCAACCAGCAGCGTTTCACCCTTGATCGTGGCAGCAACGCGGTGGCTGTGGGCCGTGAGCGCTCGTTCAATGGGCGTGGGATGTTGCTGGCCAACCCGCACTTTCCGTGGGTGGGTGGCATGCGCTTCTATGAGATGCACCTGACCATTCCAGGCCAATTAGACGTGATGGGCGCCGCGTTGCCGGGCTTGCCAGTGGTCAACATTGGCTTTAATCAGCATGTGGCATGGACCCATACGGTCGACACGTCCAAGCATTTCACCTTGTACCGCCTCACCCTGGATCCGAAGGACTCGACGCGCTACATGCTCGATGGCAAGTCCGTCTCCCTGGAAAAAACCCCGGTGACGGTGCAGGTCAAGCAAGCGGACGGCAGTGTTAAACCCGTGGTTCATCCGGTCTATAGCTCGCAGTTCGGCCCCGTCGTGCAATGGCCTGGCAAGCTGGACTGGGACAGCCATTACGCGTTCAGCTTGCGCGACGCCAACCTTGGCAACGATCGCGTCCTGCAACAGTGGTACGCGATGAACCGCGCCGGCAGCCTCAACGAGCTGCAAACTTCGGTGCACACCCTGCAAGGCATCCCATGGGTCAATACCCTGGCCGCCGACGATCAGGGTCAGAGCCTGTACATGAACCTCTCGGTGGTGCCCAACGTCAGCGCGGCCAAGCTTGCCCAGTGCAGCGATCCACGTGCCGGCCTGCAAATGATCATGCTCGACGGCGCCCACAGCGCCTGCGCCTGGGACGTCGACCCACGCTCAGCCCAGCCCGGCATCTTTCCGGCTGACCAACTGCCGCAACTGGAGCGCACTGACTATGTGCAGCACTCCAACGATTCGGCCTGGATGGTCAACCCCAAGGCGCCGCTGGCAGGTTTCTCACCGGTGATCAGCCAGGACAACATCGGCCTGGGCCCGCGAGCGCGGTTTGCCCTGCAGCGCCTGCAATCCCTGGATAAGCAACCGATCAGCGTTGCCGACTTGCAAAACATGGTGATGGACAACGAGGTGTACCTGGCCGGCCAGGTCATGCCGGATTTGCTGGCGTTCTGCGCCAAACACCTCGGCACCGATGCGGCTGCACTGAAGCCGCTGTGCACCAGCCTCAAAGACTGGGACCGGCACGCCAACCTCGACAGCGGCCTGGGTCTAGTGCACTTCATCAACCTGGTGGAACAGCTGGAGCAAATCCCTGATGCCTGGCGCGTTGCCTTCGACCCGGCCCAACCCCTGACCACACCGCGCGGCCTGGCCATCGACCGTGCAGCGGTCGCCAAGGCCCTGCGCGAAGCCATGCTGGCCTCTGCCGCAGACGTCGCCAAACTCGGCCTCAAGCCCGGCAGTAAATGGGGCGATGTCCAAGTCTCCGGCCAAACCCCGATCCACGGCGGCCCGCAGGAACTGGGGATCTACAACGCCATGCAAACCGTGCCCCGTGCCGATGGCAAGCGCGAAGTAGTCAGCGGCAGCAGCTACCTGCAAATCGTCACCTTCGACGACCAAGGCCCACACGCCCAGGGCGTACTGGCGTTCTCCCTGTCCAGCAACCCCGCATCGAAATACGCCAAGGACCAGACCCAAGCGTTCTCCGAGAAAAAACTGCGCTCACTGCCGTTCACCGACGCCCAGATCAAGGCCGACCCGCAATACCAGTCGCAGCGCATCAAGGAGTAGGGCAGGCACGCAACCCCTTGATGCCAATGCGAAATATTTTTGAAATCAAGGGGTTGCAGGCATTGGCAAATGAGTACATAATGGCGCCCATCGAACGCAACGAAGCATTAAAAACTTCAATGTATTCAATGAGTTAGAGTAGAGGCATGGCTTTGTAGCCCACTCAAGTTTTTATGCGGTGAATGTCAGCAACCAGGGCGTTGATCGTTTGAGGCCGAGTAGCAAAATGGTTATGCAGTGGATTGCAAATCCACCTACGCCGGTTCGATTCCGACCTCGGCCTCCACTCTTGAAAACCCCGTAGATTAACGTCTACGGGGTTTTTTATTGTCTGGTGAAAAGTTGGAGTCGTTCACTCGGTTAGAATCATTCTTTGCTCAGTCAGGAGTCTTCTTATGAAATGGATCAGATACTTCAACAGCGCCGCTGAGCGATACGGCAGCAGATTTTCAAACCTGCAAATCCGCCTCTTGGCTGCGTTCCTGCTGGTCGTTCACTGTTTGATGCTTTGGGCTATTCCCAGCTACACCTCGACGTTTCTCGGCGCGTTTGCAGTCACGCTTGGCGCGCTGACGGTGTTCCGGCCAGACCCGCCGCGTTGATTCACGACCGGTTGATGCGCAGCCCCTTAACCTCATCCGCATACGCCGCTAGTTTTGCCTGTTGATTTGCCAGCAGCGCGCACATTCTCATCAATGCTGCCGCCTCATCCGGCGTTCTGCCTTTGGACGCCAGGGTGGTCAACTCCATGACTGACCATCCAATAACAGCCGCGGCATCTTCAAGGTCGTAGAACAATTCCTGCTGGGCGGTTCTGGGCCCGTCGAGGCCCTGTATCAAGTCTTCCATTTATTTCTCCGTTTGGTGCCGATTCAGCTCAAGGCCCATGACAACCATCCCGACTTCCGCCAAATCCGTATCGAATGGGATTTCACCGATCTCCCGGAACCCAAACGCTTCGTAAAACCGTCGGGCGTTTGAATTGCTCTTGAGCACATCCAGCCACAGTAAGTGCTCTCCACGCTGCACTGCCTGATCGCAGATAAACTGCAAAAGTTGCTTGCCGTAGCCAAGTCCGGCAGCGGTTTTGAGGAAATAGATTTTTTGCAGTTCTGCGCCAAGCTCACCGGTGATTGGCGTTGGTGTTGACCAGTTGACCTTGGAAAACCCAATGGGTGTGCCCCGTTCATCTGAGGCGATAAGCCATGACTGACGCTCGGGCAGGTCGAGTGATCGGCTCAACGCGTCGCGTGAGAAATCCTGATCCAGGAAATCCCGCATGCCATCAGGGGACCACAAGGTCGAGAAATGCTGTTGATAGGTCTCGCAGCCCAATGCTCGTAGGCTATCGAGATCGGCTTCAGTCGCTGCACGAATATTGATCATCTAAATCGCCCCGGTTAACTCAAACCCATTGCTCATACGTGTATCCACTACAACACAAACCCTACCAAGACGTTACACGAAAGCCGTGACGGACTTCATTTACAGCGGTCTTACTTTACGTACACCAAACCTTGTAAAGCAGAGAGCGTTGTCATGAAGTTGAATTACCTTACCAAGGCGGCTGTTGTTGTCGCACTGTTGTCCACCTTGTCGGGCTGCTGGATGTTTATGCCACCGGGCGGTGGTGGTGGCGGCGGCCATGGCGGTGGTGGTCATGGTCAAGGCGGCGGCCCTGGCGGCGGTGGTGGTCAGCGTTAACCGTTAGTCAACGAGAGCAGGTCATGAACAATGACCTGCCTTTTTTTGCCTGGGATAAATCGCGGACAAAGAAAAGCCCGCGATGGGGAGTGCGGGCTAAAAGGGATGTTCATTAGGAGCTGGGTCTACCCTATTCGGTCGTCTGTGAAAGGTTTGTGAAAAGTGTACGCCTCAATCCGCGCATGGCTGTATGGGGCAGTGGAGGCCATAACCCACTACTGTCGCTGGCATACAACCCCTGTTTGGATGCTGCCTCATGTTCATGTCCACCAGCCTGCTCTCAGCCTTTGTGCTGTTCGCTTTCGTGTCCTCGATCACCCCTGGGCCCAATAACACCATGTTGCTCGCCTCGGGGGTTAACTTCGGGTTTCGCCGCTCGATGCCCCATGCGCTGGGGATCAGTATCGGCTTCATGCTGCTGGTGATTTCGGTCGGCCTGGGATTGGGCGAAGTGTTCAAGGTGTTTCCTTGGGCCTACACCGTATTGCGCTATGTCGGCGCCGCGTACCTGTTGTACCTGGCGTGGAAGATTGCGACGGCAGGCGGCATGTCCGACAGCAATGACGAACACGGTAAGCCCATGACATTCCTCGGCGCCGCTGCGTTTCAGTGGGTGAACCCCAAGGCGTGGATCATGGCGCTGGGAGCCATCACCACGTACACGCCGGCCGAGGGTTACGTCACCAACGTGCTGGTGATTGCGTTGGTGTTTGCGGTAGTGAACCTGCCCAGCGTGTGCGTGTGGGTGGGCTGTGGTAGCGGCCTGCGCAATGTGTTGCGTGAGCCGCGTTGGCTGAGGCTGTTCAACTGGTCCATGGCCGCGTTGCTGGTGCTGTCGCTGTACCCGATGTTGTTTGCCAGTTAAGCGCTAGACCGGTGAGATCGTCGCCAGCAGGCCGATGCCGATGGTCAGCACTAAAAAACCGAACAGGAAAATCGCCATCTTGGTCATAAGGCCTCCGAAGGGAAGGGAATAAGGATTGGGGGTATTGTCCGCCTTGAGCGCATTTCAATACAGGCGCAGATAACAAAGAAAAAACCGTATCAGATGGGCCTTGTACTGTTCTGCCACGGGCTTCCGGGGGCTGTGCTTTTTACAAGATCAGCGCCTGAGACAGCCAACGCATTTCCCCCTAAGATGGCGCCCACGGCATCAACAATAACAGTGGGCCAACCCTCGATGGAAAGACGTCAATTCAGCGGCGGCATGAAAGGCAAGAACCTGCGCTACCTCAATGAAACCCCGCAACCGGCATCGGTCACCCGTGTCGGCTTCCTGTTGCTCGAACACTTCTCCCTGCCGGCATTCACTCAGACCCTCGACACCTTCGTCACCGCTAACCTGCTGCGTCCCGATCTGTTCGCTTCGCGGACGTTTGGTTGGGGCGACGGCGAAGTGATCAGCGACCTGGGTCTGGTCATCCGCCCCGATGCGTGCCTTGATGCTGCTGCGCTGCATGACTTGGAGTTGCTGGTGATCTGCGGCGGTTTTCGCACTGAACTCAAGGCCGGCGAGGATTTCATCCAACTGCTGCGCAGCGCTGGCGAGCGCGGCGTGCACCTCGCGGGGTTGTGGAACGGCGCTTGGTTTCTTGGTCGCGCAGGGCTGTTGCAGGGCTACCGTTGCGCCATCCACCCCGAACACCGCCCGGCGCTGGCGGAAGTGTCCAAAGCCACCGACGTCACCAGTGAACCCTACGTGATCGACCGCGACCGCCTGACCGCCTCCAGCCCTTCAGGCGCGTTCCATATGGCCCTGGACTGGATCAAGAGCCTGCACGGCAAGGCTCTGGTCGAAGGTATCGAAGACATCCTGGCGTTCGAGGAGTCCCGCTACCGGCGTATCAAACCCACTGAAAACGTCAGCGTCAGCGCGCCGTTGCGTGAAGTGGTGAAGCTGATGGACGCCAACCTCGAAGAGCCTTTAGAACTGGACCAGCTCGCCGTCTACGCGGGTCGTTCCCGCCGCCAGCTTGAGCGGTTGTTCAAGGAGCAGCTGGGCACCACGCCGCAGCGCTACTACATGGAATTGCGAGTGACGGAAGCGCGTCGGTTGTTGCAGCACACCGAGTTGTCACAAGTGGAAGTGCTGGTGGCGTGCGGATTTGTGTCGCCGAGCCATTTCAGCAAGTGCTACAGCTCGTATTTCGGCTATCGCCCCTCGAAGGAGAAGCGGTTGGTCAAATAGCCGACGCCGATCCGTTGTGGGAGCGGTCGCTCTGTTCAGAATCGATCCTGTCGATCCACGGCGTAATGACGGCCATTGCAATGCAACGAATGGGCTCCGTACCCCTCATATGTCTACGAGTAACGTTTCACGACGACAGGTACCGAGCTTATGACCGCTGCTGAAAACAACCATGTGAACTGGCTGGTAGAACAATCGATGCTGCATGCGGCCCGCCAGCGCGCCAAGCTCTATTCGGGGCAGGGCCGGTTGTGGCAGCAGCCCTTTGCACAGACACGACCGCGGGACGCCACGGCCCTCTCGTCGGTGTGGTTCACCGCCTATCCGGCCTCGATCGTGACCCGTGAGGGCGGTACGGTGCTGGAGGCGCTGGGGGATGAAACCCTATGGCATACCCTGTCGAAGATCGGCATCCAAGGCATTCATAACGGCCCGCTGAAAAAGTCCGGTGGCCTGAGCGGGACACGGCACACGCCGACCATCGACGGCAACTTCGACCGCATCAGCTTCGAGATCGACCCGCAGCTGGGCACTGAGGCGCAGTTGCAGGCGTTGACGCGCATGGCGGCGGCGCACAACGCGGTGATCATTGACGATGTGATCCCGTCCCACACCGGCAAGGGCGCGGATTTCCGCCTGGCCGAAATGGCGTACGAGGATTACCCCGGCCTCTACCACATGGTGGAAATTCGTGAGGAAGACTGGCCGTTGCTGCCCGACGTGGCCGAGGGCCGCGATGCGCAGAACCTCAGCCCGCTGCAAGTGGACGCCCTGCGCGACAAGCACTACATCGTCGGCCAATTGCAGCGGGTGATCTTCTTTGAGCCTGGCGTGAAGGAAACCGACTGGAGCACCACGCCCGTGGTCATCGGCGTGGATGGCAAGCCGCGTCGCTGGGTGTACCTGCATTACTTCAAGGAAGGTCAGCCGTCACTCAACTGGCTGGACCCGACCTTCGCCGCGCAGCAGATGATCATCGGCGACGCCCTGCACGCCATCGACGTGATGGGTGCCAAGATCCTGCGCCTGGACGCCAACGGCTTCCTTGGTGTGGAACGAAAGCTCGATGGCACGGCCTGGTCGGAGAGCCATCCCCTGTCGATCACCGGCAACCAACTGCTCGGCGGGGCGATTCGCAAGGCGGGAGGGTTCAGTTTTCAGGAGCTGAACCTCACTGTCGACGATATCGCCTCCATGTCCCACGGCGGCGCCGACCTGTCCTATGACTTCATCACCCGTCCCGCGTACCAGCATGCACTGCTGATGGGCGATGCCGAGTTCCTGCGCCTGATGCTGCGTGAAATGCACCGTCAGGGCATCGACCCTGGCTCGCTGATCCATGCCTTGCAGAATCACGACGAGTTGACCCTTGAACTGGTGCACTTCTGGACCCTGCACGCCAACGACAGCTTCCTTTACCAAGGCCAGACCTTCCCCGGCAATATCCTGCGCGAGCACATTCGCGAACAGATGTACGAACGCCTGACGGGCGAGCATGCGCCGTACAACCTTAAGTTCGTCACCAATGGCGTGTCCTGCACCACGGCGAGCATCATCACGGCGGCGCTGGGCATTCGTGATCTGGACGCGATTACGCCTGCGGATATCGAACAGATCCGCCAGATCCATTTACTGCTGGTGATGTACAACGCCATGCAGCCAGGGGTGTTTGCCTTGTCCGGCTGGGATTTGGTCGGGGCGCTGCCGTTGGCGGCCGACGACGTTGAGCACTTGATGCAGGACGGCGACACCCGCTGGATTCATCGCGGCGCCTACGACCTGGTAGACCTGAACCCGGACGCAGAATTGTCGGCCGGCCAGATGCCGCGCTCGAAAAGCCTGTACGGCAGCCTGAACAGCCAGTTGCTGGACCCCGAATCATTTGCCTCGCAGCTGCAAAAAATCTTAGCCGTACGCCGCGCCTACGACATCGCCGCCAGCCGTCAGATCCTGGTGCCAGACGTGGAAAACCCGGCGCTGCTGATCATGGTTCACGACTTGCCGGCCGGGAAGGGCACGCAAATCACCGCGCTGAACTTCGGCGCGACGCCGATCACCGAAACCCTCAACCTGCCGGGTATCGCGGCGGGGATGGTGGTGGACATCATCAACGAACGGGTAGAAGGGGATCTGACGGCGGACGGTGAGTTCACCATTACCCTGGATGCGTACGAGGGCCTGGCGTTGCGGGTTATCGGCAGCACGCCGATGTAACCCCAATCCTCCAAGCACCAAATGTGGGAGGGGGCTTGCCCCCGACCCCCGATAGCAGTGGGTCAGTTATTAAATTAGTGACTGACACACCGCTATCCGGGGCAAGTCGAATCGTCGCACCGCCCCTCCCACATTTGAACCCGCAGTGTTTTCAGGCATGTGGCCGCTTTTCAGCCAACTGAAACCGATACCCCACCCCATACAACGACTCAATCGGCGTTTCCCCTGGGCACACCTGTTCCAGCTTTCGCCGCAGGTTGCGGATATGGCTGTCCACCGTGCGGTCGGTCACCACGCGGTGGTCGGAATAGATGTGATCCAACAATTGGTCGCGGGAAAATACGCGGCCGGCGGCGCGGGCGAAGGTGTTGAGCAGGCGCAATTCAAGGGGCGTGAGGTCCAGCGTGATGCCGTCCAGCGAGGCCTGGTAGCGAGCCTCGTCGATCAGCAGGCGTGGCGCGCTGGTGTCCAGCAACTGCGGGCTGCGGCGCAGGATGGCCTTGACCCGCGCCACCACTTCACGGGGGCTGAAGGGCTTGCAGATGTAATCGTCGGCGCCCAGTTCCAGGCCGAGCAGGCGGTCCACTTCTTCGACGCGGGCGGTGATCATGATGATCGGCACCGCGCTGAAACCACGCAGGTCCTGGCACAGCTGCATGCCGTCACGGCCGGGCAGCATCAGGTCGAGCAGGACCAATCTGGGTTCGTGGGCGCGCACGGCGGGCACCACGTGCAGGCCATTGTCCAGGCACAGGGTGGTGTAGCCGGCCGCCTCGAGGTAGTCCCGCATCAGGGCGGCGAGTTTGGGTTCGTCTTCGACGATCAGGATCGGCTGTTCATCGTTCATGGTTCACAGGCTCCGGGGCAGGCGCAGGATCAGCCACAGGCCGCCATAGGGCGAGTGGTCGGCAACCAGGCTGCCATCGTGGGCGTTGGCGATGCTGCGGCAGATTGCCAGGCCCAGGCCAGCGCCGCCATGCTCGCGGTTGCGCGATGACTCGCCGCGGTAGAACCGCTCGAACAAGCGCGGCAACTGGTCTGCGGACACGCCCGGCCCGGAGTCGAGAAAGTCGATACGCACCGTGTCGCGGTCGACACCGACACTGATGCGCAACGTGCCGTTGACGTCGGTGTAGCGCACGGCATTTTCCAGCAGGTTGGAAAACAATTGCTGCAAGCGACTGGCATCCGCCAGCAACTCCACGGGCTGGCGCGGCAACTCCAGGTCGATCTGCAACTGGCGGGCGGTGAAGCGGTCCCGGTACATCGCCAGGCTGTTTTCGAGCAGGTCGTTCAGCAGGCATGGGGCCTTGCGGTAGGTCAGGGCACCTACGTCCGCCAGCGACAGTTCATACAGGTCATCCACCAGCTTGCTGAGCATGCTGACTTCGCCTTGCAGCGACTTCATTGAGCTTTGGTCAAGGCTGCGCACGCCGTCCTCGATCGCCTCCAGTTCGCCACGCAGTACCGACAGCGGGGTGCGCAGTTCATGGGAGACATCGGCCATAAATTCTCGGCGCATTTTCTCGTTGCGCTCCAAGGTGTAGGCCAATTGGTTGAAGTCGCGGGACAGTTGGCCGACTTCGTCGTCGGAGGCCACGGCCACGCGACTGCTGTAGTCGCCGCTGGCCAGGCGGTGTGTGGCGGCGGCCACGCGCTTGACCGGCTCCAGCAGTGTGCGGGCGATCCACCAGGCTATCAGCATCGCCAGCAGCAACGAGAACACGCCCATCACCAAGCTGGTGCGCAGTTGGTACTGCTGGAAGCGTTCGCCGCCGGCTTCGGTCACGCTCTGGAATGGCGTGACGGCCAGCCAGCCGACGGTTTCACTGTTCACCACCACGGGCTGTACCAGCGCATCTTCGCCAATGGCCGGGTAACCGGTGACGCGTTTCTTGTCTTTATCGAGGAGGGCGATGCGAAACAGTGCACCGGTCAAGTCCGAGGCCAGCGGGGGCCGCAAATCATCCGACGCACGCGCGGCATCAGGGTCGGGCCGCATGACGTCAAACCAGCGATCCGGCCGATTGCGCAGAAAGTCCCAATTGCCCTCACGTTGGTAAGCCGTGGCCAGGCGCGGCACCACCTGGGCCATGCGCTCCATTGCCTGCTCATTGATAAAGCCCAGGAACCCCCGCCCAAAACTCCAACTGGTGGCCAGGCCCATGCTCAGGATGACCAGCAACACACCGGCCAGCACCGCGACAAACAACTTGGTGGAGATACTCAACTTCATGAATGGGGGCCGTAACAAAAGGGACGCGTCCATTTAGGCCCCCACGGACGAAAGATTCAACCCAGGTCGGCAATCTTCAATTTTCCTGCACATTTGCCTTGCAGCATGAGGGTAAGGCTTGCACTACCCCGTCTTGCAGAGGCAACTATGTCGACCAAATTCTTCGCCAAATACCTGGTAACCGCCGCGGTTCTCCTGTCCCTCATCATTCTGGTGCTGCTCGGCAGCTGCTCGGCTGGCGACCCCGCGCCCGAAGTCGCTGCCCCCAAAGTCTCGGTGATCACCGTGGAACCCAAGAGCCAGGTGCGGACCACTGAACTGGCCGGGCGTACCCAGGCCTTTATGGTCGCCGAGATTCGCCCGCAGGTCGGCGGGATCGTGCAACAGCGCCTGTTTGTCGAAGGCGCCGAGGTGAAAGCCGGGCAGGCGCTGTACAAACTGGATGCGGCACCGTACAAGGCGGCGCTGGCTGAGGCCCAGGCGAGCCTGGCCAAGGCGCGCGCCACGTTGAAGTCGGCACAGACCACCGCCGCGCGTAACGCCCAGTTGGTGAAGATCGACGCCATCAGCCAGCAAACCAACGAGGACTCACAGGCCACCCTGCTGACCGCCGCCGCTGACGTGCAGGTGGCCCAGGCCGACCTCGACACCGCCCGCATCAACCTGGCCTATACCCGCATCACGTCGCCGGTCGCGGGGCGCATCGAAACGTCTACCGTGACACCCGGTGCGCTGGTGGTGGCCAACCAGGACACCGCACTCACGACCGTGCAGCAACTCGACCCGATCTATGTGGATGTGACCCAGTCCACCACCGAATTGCTGGCCCTCAAGCGCGACCTGGCTAGTGGCGTGTTGCAGGCCAACGGTGACGGCGAGGCCCGCATCAGCCTCAAGCTGGATGACGGCAGCGCCTACAACCACGATGGCCGCCTCAAGTTCAGCGGGGTCAGCGTCAACCAGGGCACCGGCACCGTGACCTTGCGCGCGGTATTCGACAACCCGGAGCATTTGCTGATGCCCGGCATGTACGTGCGCGGCGTGTTGGAGCAGGCCCGCGATGACCAGGCGATCCTGATCCCGCAAAAAGCCGTGAGCCGCAGCGCCAGCGGCGTGACCTCGGTGTTGCTGGTGGTTGACGGCAAGGTCGAGCAACGCGTGCTCACCGTTGACCGCGCCGTGGGCAACCAGTGGTGGGTGACCGCCGGTTTGAAGGCCGGTGACCAGGTGATCGTCGAGGGTGGGCAAAAAGTCCGCATCGGCGCCGTGGTCCAGACCCAGGCCGCAGATGCCGGCGCCCTGGCGCAGGAGGGTTGAACATGGCGCGTTTCTTTATTGATCGACCGATTTTCGCCTGGGTCATCGCCATCGTCATCATGCTCGGCGGTGCGTTATCGATCAGTCAGTTGCCGCTGGAGCAGTACCCGGACATCGCGCCGCCCACCGTGCGTATTTCCGCCACCTACACCGGCGCGTCGGCCAAGACCGTCGAAGACTCGGTGACCCAGGTCATCGAGCAGCAAATGAAAGGCCTGGACAACCTGACCTACATGTCCGCCTCCAGCAGTTCGGCGGGCAGTGCCAGTATCAGCCTGACCTTTGGCGCCGGCACCGACCCGGATGTGGCGCAGATGCAGGTGCAGAACAAGCTGCAACAGGCCGAGTCGCGCTTGCCGCAGTCGGTGCAGAGCGAAGGCCTGACGGTGACCAAGGGTGGCTCGGACTTTTTGATGATTGCCGCCCTGGCCTCGGATAATCCCAGCGTCACCGGAACCCAGATTGGTGACTACATCTCCAGCACTTTGCTCGATTCCATCAGCCGTATCGACGGCGTGGGCGACGTACAGACCCTCGGTTCTGGCTACGCCATGCGCATCTGGCTGGACCCGGCGCTACTGGAAAAATACGCGCTGATGCCGTCGGATGTGAGCTCTGCGCTGGAGGCGCAAAACACCGAAGTGTCAGCCGGCCAACTCGGCGCATTGCCGGCGGTGAAGGGGCAGCAACTCAATGCCACCATCAGCGCGCGCAGCAAACTGCAAACGGCCGAAGCGTTCCGCAACGTGGTGATCAAGTCCAGCAGCGACGGCGCGGTAGTGCTGCTCGGCGACGTGGCGACCGTGGAGTTGGGCAGCGAGAGTTATGACATCAACTCGGCCCTCAACGGCAAGCCGGCCGCCGCCATGGGCGTGCAACTGGCGGCGGGCGCCAATGCGCTGGACGTGGGCGAGGCGGTCAAGGCCAAGCTCAAGGAGCTGGCGCCGTTCTACCCCACTGAAATGCAATTGAAGAACGTGATCGCCTACGACACCACGCCCTTTGTGAGCCTGTCCATCGAGGAAGTGGTCAAGTCCCTGGGCGAGGCCATCGTGCTGGTGGTGCTGATCATGTTCCTGTTCCTGCAAAACCTGCGCGCTACGCTGATCCCGGCGATCACGGTGCCGGTGGTTCTGTTGGGCACGTTTGGCGTGTTGGCGTTGTTCGGGTACTCGATCAATACCCTGACCATGTTTGCCATGGTCCTGGCCATTGGGTTGCTGGTCGACGATGCGATTGTGGTGGTGGAAAACGTCGAACGGGTGATGGCCGAGCAGGGCTTGTCGGCCCTGGCGGCCACGCGGCAATCGATGGATGAAATCACCAGCGCGCTGGTCGGCATCGCCCTGGTGTTGAGTGCGGTGTTTATTCCCATGGCGTTTTTTGGGGGCTCCACCGGGATTATCTATCGGCAGTTTTCGGTGACCATCGTCTCGGCCATGGTGCTTTCGGTGGTGGTTGCGATGACCCTCACGCCAGCACTGTGCGCCACGCTGCTCAGACCAGGGCACGCCGTTCAACGGGGCTTTTTCGGCTGGTTCAATCGTTCCTTTGATCGTTGCTCCCGCGCGTATGAAACGTTGGTTGCCGGTGTCCTGCAACGCTCACGCCGCAGCCTGGTGGTGTACGCGCTGATCGCCGCAGCCATGGCGGCGGGTTACGCCAGCTTGCCTACCTCATTCCTGCCGGATGAGGATCAGGGCATTCTCATGGCGCAAATCCAGCTGCCGGTGGGGGCCACCGACAGCCGTACCCAGGCGGTGTTGCACCAGTTCGAGCAGTACATGCTCAAGCAGCCGGAAGTCGAGGCGATGATCAGCATCAGCGGGCTGGGCATGGGCGGCAACAGCCAGAACACCGCGCGCGCGTTTATTCGCTTGAAGGACTGGAGTGAGCGCTCAGACGATGCCGCTACGATTGCCCAACGCGCCACGTTGGCACTGGCAAGCATTGGCGATGCCGATGTGTTCGTGATGCAACCGCCCGCCGTGCGCGGCCTGGGCCAGAGTTCAGGGTTTGATTTGCAGCTCAAGGACCTCGCCGGTCTTGGCCACGATGCGTTGGTGGCGGCGCGCGAGCAGTTTATTGCGCTGGCCAGGCAAGACCCGCGCCTGCTGGGCGTACGCAGCAATGGCCTGGACGACGCACCGCAACTCAAAATCAGCATCGATGACCGCAAGGCGGGGGCCTTGAGTCTGAGCACCAGCGACATCAACAGCACCTTGTCCACGGCGTTGGGCGGCACGTATGTGAACGACTTCCTCAACCAGGGCCGCGTGAAGAAGGTCTACGTGCAGGGCGACGCCAGCACCCGCATGCAAGCGGCGGATCTGGATCACTGGTTCGTGCGCAACAGCAACGGTGAAATGGTGCCGTTTTCGTCATTTGCCAGCAGTGCCTGGAGCTATGGCTCGCCTTTGCTGGAACGCTACAACGGCACATCTTCCCTGGAAGTGGTCGGCGACCCGGCGCCCGGCGTGAGCTCCGGCGCTGCGATGGACGCGGTGGAAGCGATTGCCCGGCAACTGCCCGATGGCATCGGCTACGAGTGGACCGGCCAGTCCTACCAACTGCGTCTTTCAGGGTCCCAGGCGCCGTTGCTGTATGCGGTGTCCATCCTGTTTGTGTTCCTGTGCCTGGCCGCACTGTACGAGAGCTGGTCGGTGCCGTTCTCGGTGATTCTGGTTGTGCCGCTGGGCATCGTCGGCGCGGTGTTGGCCACGCGATTGACCGGGTTGAGCAATGACGTGTACTTCCAGGTCGGCCTGCTGACCACCGTTGGGCTGGCGGCGAAAAACGCGATCCTGATCGTCGAATTTGCCAAGCACCTGCAAGAGCAGGGCAACAGCCTGCGCGAGGCGACGCTGATTGCCGTGCGCCAGCGCTTGCGGCCGATCCTGATGACCTCGCTGGCCTTCATGTTCGGCGTGCTGCCCCTGGCCGTGAGCAGTGGCGCAGGTTCCGCCGGGCGTCGCGCCATCGGTACCGGTGTGCTGGGCGGCATGTTCAGCGCCACGGTGCTGGGGATCTTCTTTGTACCGCTGTTTTTTGTGTTGATCCGCCGCCGCTTTGGCCGTGTCAGCACGACGCCCACTGTCGAAAAAGGTGACGCATGATCCGCTTTCTCTGTCCGTTAGTGGCCGCCTTGGTCCTCAGCGGCTGCATCAACCTGGCGCCTCACTATCAACAGCCTGAAGCCCCGGTGCCTGGCGAATGGCAAGCGGGCGTGCAGGGTGAGGTGCCGGCCGGCATCCAGTGGCAGCAGTTCTTTACCGACCGCCGCTTGGCACAACTGCAAACCCTGGCGCTGGCCAATAACCGCGACCTGCGCCTGGCCAGCCTGAATATCGAGAAGGCCCAGGCGCAATACCGTATTCAGCGCGCCGCGGCGTTCCCGACCATCGACGCCAGCGTCAGCGGTACTCACAGCCGCACGCCGGGTTCGCTGTCCAGCAGCGGCACGGCCGTCACCAGCCACGACTACAGTGCCCAACTGGGGCTGAGCAGCTATGAAGTCGACGTGTTCGGCCGCGTGCAGAACCTGCAGGACGAAGCGCTGGAAGACTACCTGGCGCTGACCGAAACCCGGCGCAGCACGCAAATCAGCCTGGTGGCCGAAGTGGCCACCGCCTGGCTGACCCTGGCCGCCGACAACGAGCACCTGCAACTGGCCGAGGAGACCCTGGCCAGCCAGCAGTCCACCTACGAACTGACCCAGCGCAGCCACACCCTGGGTGGTTCGACGGCGTTGGCCGTGGCCCAGGCGCAAACCACCGTCGAGTCGGCGCGGGTCGATGTGGCCGAGTATCAGAGCCAGATTCTCCAGGACCGCAACGCCTTGCGCCTGCTGGTTGGCAGCGACATTCCCGACGCCTTGCTGCCCGACGCCCACCTGCAATCGGCGGCGGCGTTGGTGCAGGTGCCGGCCGAACTGCCGTCGAGCCTGTTGCAGCGACGCCCCGATGTCCTCGCTGCGGAGCACAGCCTCAAGTCCGCGAACATCGACATTGGCGCGGCCCGTGCGGCGTTTTTCCCCAGCATCAGCCTCACCGCGAATGCGGGCTCCGCCAGTTCGTCACTGTCCAGCCTGTTCAAGGCCGGCAGCGGCGCCTGGACCTTCGCCCCGAGCATCAGCGTGCCGATCTTCGATGCCGGCAGTAACCGCGCGACCCTGGATGCGGCCAAGGTCGAGAAAGAGATCCAAGTGCAGACCTACCAGCAAACCCTGCAAACCGCATTCAAGGAAGTCGCCGATGCCCTGGCCGTGCGCAGCACCCTGGACCAACGCCTCACCGCCCAGCAAGCGCTGACCGATGCCAGCCAGAAGAGCTACGACCTGTCCGACGCGCTCTACCGCGCCGGCTCGCAAAGCTACCTCGAAGCCCTGGACTCCCAGCGCTCGCTGTACAGCGCCCAGCAGGACCTGATCACCCTGCGCCTGGCGGAGCAGAGTAATCGGGTGAGTTTGTATAAGGTGATGGGGGGAGGGTGGCAGTAGGTTAACGCTACAGGGCGGCGGATTGCGCCGCCTGCAACACCCGCAACAAATTCCCACTCCAGATATTCGCGATCTGCGCCTCGCTATACCCGGCATCCAACAACCGCTGGGTAATCACCGGCAACTGGCTGACATCTTCCAGCCCGGTCACGCCACCGCCGCCATCCCAGTCGGCGCCTATGCCGACGTGATCGGGGCCGGCCACTTCGAGCAAATGCAGCAGGTGCTTCATGAACACATCGAGGCTCGCCTTGGGTTGGGCGAAGCGATGGTTGAGGGTGTCGCGTTCTTGGTAGAGCGCCTTGATCTGTTCTGGACTCAGGGCGGCAAGGTTGTGAAAGCGTGCACCGAGGGCGGCCATGGCTTTGTTGCGTTCCGGGTTGGGCGTGAGGGGGATCAGGTAGTCGCTGTAGGCGTTGACCTGGATGACACCGCCCTTGGCCGCCAGTTGGCGCACGCGGTTGTCGTCGAGGTTGCGCGGGTGCGGGTTGACCGCGCGGCTGCTGGAGTGGGAGGCGATCAGTGGGGCGCTGGACAACGCCAGCATCTGGTCGAACACCGCGTCGCTGGCGTGGGACACGTCCAGCAGGATGCCCAGGCGGTTGGCTCGCTGCACCAGGTCGCGGCCCTTGGGGCTCAGGCCTTTCCATTCCGGCAGGGCGGTGGCCGAGTCGGCCAGGTCGTTGTTCATGAAATGCACCAGGCCGAGCATGCGCAGGCCTTGGCGGTAGTAGGTGTTGAGCAAATCGGGATCGGAGCTCAGCGGGTCGGCGTTTTCCATGCTGATAAACACTACGCGCTTGCCTTGGGCGGCGATGCGCCGGGCGTCGTCGGCGGTGAGGGCCAGGGCAAAGCTGTCGGGGTTGCGGTCGATGACGTCGCGGATGCGCGTGAGGGTGGCCAGGCCATACGCGCTGGCGTAGGCACGGCCCTCCTCGGTGCGTGGGCCCTGAGGGGTGTAGACCGCAAAAAAGCCACCATCCAGGCCGCCTTCGCGCATGCGCGGCAGGTCGACCTGGCTGCCGTCCTGTTCGTAGTCGTGGCGCTCCAGGATGTTCCAACCGGGTCGGGTCAGGGTCAGCGGTGTGTCGAGGTGGCTGTCCAGCACCAGCAGGCGCTGGTGCAGGGCGAGGGTCGTGGGAATCACTTGCGCGTGGGCCAGAAACGGCAACAAGGCGAGGATCAGCAGGCGCTTGGTCATGTTCAAAACTCCATGCTCAAGGTGCTTTGGAAGGTGCGCGGCGAGCCGGGTCGGAACACGGCGGGGCCGCTGGTGCTGGTGAGGATGTAGCCCAGGTAGTCCTTGTCGAACAGGTTGTCGACGTTAAAGCGCAACTTGACGTTTTTCAGCGGGCCGTAATGCACGCGCTCGCCGCCCAGGTCCAGGTAGGCGTTGTACAGGGTGTAACCGGGCACCGATTCACTGTTGGTGAAGTTGCTGTAGCGTTCGCCGATGTAGCGCGCCGAAAAGTTAAGCAACGCCCACGGTGCCAGCTCGTAAGTAACCCCGGCCTGTGCCAGCCAGCGGGGGCTGTCGGGCACGTCATTGTCACGGATCGACAGGCCGGCGGCATCGTTCTGGAAGGTGGATTTGTTGTAGGTCAGGTTGCCGTTGAGCACCACCTTGTCGGCCAGGATCGGTGGTTTCCATTGACCGCTCAGCTCCGTGCCATAGGCCTGCACCTTGCCGACGTTCTGGTAGTAGGTTTCCACCTGGCTGCTGCCGGGCACCGCTGAGGCAAAGGCTTGCAGGCGGTTGTCGAAGTCGGTGCGGTACAGCGCCCAGGCGGCGTTGAAGGTCGGACGGTTGATGCGATAGCCCACCTCGTAGTTCTTCGCCCGTTCGGCATCCGGCGGCGGTGCGCTGGGGCTGGCAGCGCGGAAAATGTCGTCGGCGCCACGGGGCAGGGCCATGTTTTCCGAGTAAGAGGCGAACACTTGGGTGTCGTCGGTGAGGTTGTAGACCAGCCCGGCCTGGGGCAGGAAGGCGTCGTTCCATTGGGTACTGAGGCGCGGTTGGCGATTGTTGATGTAGTCACCGGCGTTGCGATAGCCCTCGATGCGGTACTTGAGGTTCAAGCTCTTGAAGCCGAATTGCAGGCGCAGGCGATCATCGAGCAGGGTCCAGGTGTCCTTGAGGTGGTACTGCAACGAATTGCGCGTGGAGCTGAAATCCCCTTGCAGGTGCACCGGTTCATTGAACAGCGGCTCGCCAGCCGGGCTGCCATCGGTGAGGTTGTAGCGGCCTTGCTGGCGGTTGAACACATCGGTCTCGGCCCACAGCCCGGTGTCGATCTGGTGTTGACCCACTTCCCATTGCAGCCCGGTACGCCCCCCGAACCGGTGCCCGCTCAGGGACGACAGCCCGTATTGCACGCCTTTGGGGGCGAACAGACCGTCCACATTGCTTTCGGCATTGTGCAGCGCCAGGGAGGTGGCGTAGGCCTCGGGCGACACGCCAAAGCCTTTCTTGGCTTCGTAGTACAGGGTGGTGTAGTTGAGCAGGTCCGGGCGGATCTCGAACTGGCCGCCGAGGCTGTACAAGGTGTCGCGCCGCTGGTTCACCGCCTGTTTGTAGAACTGGTTGTAGCCGGTGTTGCTGTAGCGCACACCCGGCACGCTTTCGGGTAGATCGGGAAGGCTGTCCAGGTAGGCGAAGTAACGGCCCGAACGCCCGAAGAGGTCGTTGGCGCTGCCGTCGTACTGGGCGATGGTGACGTAGGGCGAATCATAGTCGTAGAACGAGTTGTGCACCGCGCGCAGCCACACTTCATTGCGATCACCGAAGCGATAACGCACTTTGGCCTCCAAGTGTTCGCGATCGATGGTACCGGGGCCGCGCCACAGGTCGCCGTCGATTTTTGAACGGCTGAAATACGCTGACAGGCCTTGGTATTCGCCGCTTTGCAACTTGACGAAACTGCGCCGCAGACTGTCGCTGCCCAAGGTATAGGACAGGCTCACGCCAGGCTTCACCGTGGGGTTGCTGGTCTGGTAATCCACATACGGACCCAGTGACGCATAGCCCGATTGCGACACATCCCCGGCCCCGGTAGAGGCCGTGACCCGTTCGGTGTTTTCGTTGTCGACGTAGCGATAGATCGGGCTGCCGCCAAACTGGTCGGTACGGCCCAACGGCACGCCGTCGATGGAAAAACCGATCTGCTGCAAATTGAACGCCCGCACGAACACCGAGTTGCCGAACTCATACAAGCCCAGCGCATCGTTGACCTGCACGTTGAAGCCCGGTAGCGCTTCGAGCATTTTCAGCCCCGAGGTGCCCGCCGGCGCCGACAGCAGCGCCTGGTGCGAGATGCTCAGGGTGTTGCTGATCTTGTCTTCGCCGATGGCGGCGCTGGCCTCGGTGACGCGTGCGCCGACCACCTCGACCTTGCTCAGTTGCGGTTCGGTGGAGCTGGCGGTTTGCGCGGCCCACGTGGAGTCGGCCAGCAGCAGGCTGGCGAGCAGGGTTTTACGGTACTGAGCAATCATTGTTCGTCCTTGGTTGGAATGTTAGAGCCCGGCGTGGGCCTGGGCGAGGAAGTCGGGCCGGGCCCACTCATGCACGCTGAAGTCGTTCTGCAAGAAACCGCGCTGCACCAGGAAATCCTTTTTCAGCTCCAGCGCGGCGAGGTTCTGCGGGCCCAGTTGCGGTACAAAATCCAGCTCGGCGATGGCCTGGCGGATAAA
Source organism: Pseudomonas sp. RIT357 (assembly GCF_000632245.1). Classification (NCBI taxonomy): domain Bacteria; kingdom Pseudomonadati; phylum Pseudomonadota; class Gammaproteobacteria; order Pseudomonadales; family Pseudomonadaceae; genus Pseudomonas; species Pseudomonas sp. RIT357. The sequence goes on along the minus strand of NZ_JFYX01000005.1, from coordinate 14,360 downwards.
CCCGGCATCCGGCAGGAACGTCACGCGGGTGAACAACTCAGCGGCGGCCTCGCGGTGCTGGTTGATCCAGCGCCCCGCGCGGATCGCCGCACGCAGGAACGCCACGACTACTTGGGGGTGTTGTTCGGCAAAGGCACGGTTGACGGTGGTGGCGTAGGGGCCGTTGTGGTTTTTCAGGGTCCAGTCGGGGTAGCGCTCCAGGTCTTCGATCACCGTGAATTCACCGCTGGCGAGCAACGCCGGCACGTGCCCGGCGGCGATATGCACCGCCTCCACACGGCCTTCAGCCAATGCACGGACTTCCTGGCCCGGCTTGCCGTGCAGGCCGTGCAATTGCGCCCAGAACGCCGATGGCCGCGCGGCCGGCTGCAAAGTGTGGGGATCGCCTTCATCCTCCAGCTCGATCAGCCGCACCTGGGACGGTTCCAGTCCGGCCAGTTGCAGCGCATTGAACAGGCCATGCTCGGCGAGCGCCTTGAGCACATCCACCCGCGCCTTGTTACGGCTGACCGGGACGCCGATGCGTTTGCCGAATAGGTCCGCGACCTGGCGGATACGCCCGTCGGCGCGTACCAGAATCTGCCCGGCGCGTTGGCTCGCGGTGGTGGCCACCAGCAGCGTGTCGGCCTGGTCCGCACGGGCCCACAGGGCGGGCACGGCGCCGCCGTCACGAATCAACCGCGACTCGCCATGGGTGAAGTGCGGCAGCCAGCCCTGGTTATCGGGCAGCGAGCGCAGGTAGATCGCTTCGGCACCGACGCGCTGGTATTCCTCATCCAGCCAGCCGAGCTCCACGGCGATGTTGGACGCGACCAGCAGCGGGCAAATGCTGTAGTGGGTGGACAGTGTTTGGCTCATGGCAGACTCCTTGGGGCAGATGGGGTGACAGTCAGGCGTTCAAGGCCTTGTTGCAGGTCGGCGATCAGGTCTTCGACGGCTTCAAGGCCCACGTGCAGGCGCAGCAACACGCCGGGTTCAATCTGGGCCGAAGGGTGGCGTTGCTGCTGGCGGATCAGGCTTTCGAAACCGCCCCAACTGGCGCCCATGGCGAACAGCCGAAGGCTTTCCAGAAAGCTTTTGGTTTGCGGTTCTGAGATGGGTTTGAGCACCACGCCGAACAGGCCGGTGGAGCCGAGAAAGTCGCGTTTGAACACGTCGTGTCCCGTCGCGCCCGGTAAGGCCGGATGCAGCACTTGGGCGACTTGCGGACGCTGTAGCAACCACTGCGCAACGGTCAGTGCCGAGCGCTCGTGCTGGCGCAGGCGCACGCCGAGGGTGCGCAGGCCACGCAGGCCCAGGTAGGCGTCGTCGGCACTGGCGATATAGCCCAGCTGACGCACGGTTTCGCGCACGCCGGGGTAAAGCGCTTGCGTGGTGACGATCACGCCGAGCATCGCGTCGCTGTGGCCCACCAGGTACTTGGTGGCGGCATGGATCGAGATATCCACGCCGTGTTCAAACGCCTTGAAAAACAGCGGCGTGGCCCAGGTGTTATCGAGCATCAGCAGCGCGCCATGGGCGTGGGCCGCGTGGGCGAGGGCGGGAATATCCTGTACTTCGAACGTGCTTGAACCGGGCGCTTCGGCATACACCAGGCGTGTATTCGGGCGCAGCAAACCGGCGATATCTGCGCCGAGCATCGGCGCGAAATAGCTGGCCTGGATGCCATAGCGCGGCAGGATTTGGTCGAACACCTGGCGCGCATGCCAGTAGCAGTTGTCGGTGACCAGAATATGGTCGCCGGCCCGCGCCACGGCCAACACCGCACCGACAATCGCCGCCAGGCCGCTGGGCATGATCAGCCCTCGAAAGCCTCCCTCCAATTCGGCCACGGCGTCTTCGAACGCGGCGGTGGTGGGGTTGCCGTTGCGTCCGTAGATATGCCCGCGGTAGTGCGGGTCGTCGGCCTGCTGGAGGTGGTTTGTCAGGGTGCTGGTGTCGGGCCAGATAAAGGTCGAGCTGCGATACACCGGGGTGTTGACGGTACCGGCATGGTTGGCCGGATCACGGCCGAGGTGGGTCAACAGGGTGTCGTCGCGCATGGTCGTGGTACTCGTCGAAAGGCTCATCGGCGTTCCAGCCGTTTGGCCCAGCGTGAAAGGGGATAGATGTAGAGAAAGAACGCGATAAACACCACGCCATAGGCGGGCAGCAGCAGGTCGCTGCGCAATTGGCTGGAGAGGTGCGATTGCAGGGTGGTCATCAGCTCTTCCACCCCCAGCAGATTGGCCAGGGAAGTGGACATGGTCACCGCGCAATACAGGTTCATCCACGGCGCTACCAGGCTTGGCAGGGTCTGCGGAATGATCACGTAGCGCAGGGCCTGGCCGTGGCGCAGCCCCAAGGCCTGGGCGGCCTCCCACTGGCCCGACGGCACCGCGTACACGCCGCCGCGCACAATCTCCGAGACGTAGCCGATGGCGGGCAACGCCAGGCCCAGCGCGACTTTCAGCCAGTCCGGCAACTGCCACCAGCGCCCGGCCCACTGCACTTCGTAAGGCAGCAAGTAGGCCACGTAAAACATCACCACCAGCCAGGGCAGGTTGCGCAGCAAACGGCTCAGATGTCCGGCACCACGGCGCAGAGCCGGGCGAGCACTGACTTGCAGGCTGCCAAGCAGGACGCCGAAGACCGTCGCCACCAACATGGCGGTGACGCCCATCAGGATATTCAGGCCAAAGCCTTGCAGCAGCGCCGGGGCCCACTGCCACAGCAGCATCAGTGGCGAAGGTTCAGGCAGCATTCGGCAACTCCTGGCCCGGCAGGCGCAGGTGATACTCCAGGCGGCGCAACAGCCAACTGCTGAGGCCGATCAACAACAGCCAGACCAGCAACAGCACTTGCATCATCTCGGCGACGTTGAAGTTATCCGACCAGATTCGGTTGCTCGCATAGAGCAACTCCGGCACCGCGATCGCATAGGCGATGGAGGTGGACTTGATGGTCTGCACCACCGTATTGCCCATCGCCGGCAGGCTATTGCGCAGCGCCAGCGGCAGCACGATATGGCGCAGCACGGTGCGCTCCTGCATACCCAGGGCGGCGGCCGCCTGGAGCGTGGCGCGTGGCACCCCATCAATCCCGGCGCGCAGGTTCACTGCCTGGAACGCGCCGCTGTGCAGGGCGATCACAATGATCGCCCACTGCGTGCCGTTGAGCAGGCGCACCCCGTCCACCAACGGCAGTAACGCACCGACGCCGAAGTAGAAAAAGAACAACTGCACTAACAGCGGCGTGTTGCGAAACAACGCCACGTACGCGCCGCTGATCCCGCGCCACAGACCTTGACGCGAACCCAGGCCGGCGGCGCCGACGACACCGATCAAGAGCGACAGCGCGATACTTGCCAGTGACAACAGCAAGGTCAGGCCCAGGCCCAGCAGAAAACGCTGACGGTCCATCGGGTCCCAGACGATGCTCAGCGATAGGCCGTGCTGCTCCAGCCACAGGCGCAGGTTGACCTCACTCATGGCGTGCCTGCGCATGCTGCTGCGCGACCCAGGCATTCGGCGCCAGACCGTAACGCTGCTCCAACGTGATGATCAGGCCCTTGGCATGCCAGCCTTCGACAATGTTCGACACCGCTGCCAACAACTCCGGCTGGCCCTTGCGCAGGGCAATCCCCCACGGCGCCGGTGCCTGCCCCGGCAGCTTGACCTCGTAGTCGGCCCACTCAGGTTGACGGGCGAGGGCGCTGTACAACGCATCATCCCCCATCGCCCCCAGGCAACGACTGTCAGCCACCGCCTTGCGCACCTCGGCGGTGCCGTTAAACGACGCGAACTGCACGCCGTAGCGGCTTTCGAATGGCCGCACCCACACACTTGTGGCCGGCGCGCAGAGCGTCTTGCCGCGCAGACTTTCCCAATCGGGCACCGCCGTACTTTTCGGCGCAAACACCGTGGCCGCCGAGCTATAAAACCCCGGACTGGCAAAATCCACTTCCCGACGCCGGGCTGGCGTGTCCAACAAGGACGTCACCAACACCTCGCAACGTCCCTGATCGAGAAACAACAAACGATTGAGCGGATTGACCTGCACCAACGACAACTTCAACGGTTGACCGACCCGAGCAGACAACTGCTGCTGCAGATCAACAATCAAATCCATGATCAACCCACTGGGCTTGCCCTGGGCATCCAGCATCTTGAACGGAGGAAACTCATCACTGGTGCAGACATTGAGCGTGCCACGGGATTGAGCCCGTTCGAGCAAAACCTCGGCGTGAGCCGAAAGCACACTGAAAGCAAGCACCGCCGCAACCAACCCACCCGGCCGGAAGCCCGCAAAGCGATGCTTTTGATCCGGTTTTTGACCTGGCTTTTGATCTACAGCGCCCCGTCGACCACGCTGGCCGGAGTGAGGGCATGCCGAGCCTAGGCGAGGCACCGAGTGGTGGGGCGAGAGCCTTTTGCTTACTTTTGGGCTCTTCCAAAAGTGAGCCGCTGTAAGAGCGGAACCCAAAGCCGCCGTTACCGCAGCAACGGATACGCACACCGATAACCCACGACCGAAAGCCAGTCGAATCGTCGCACCACCCCTCCCAAACCCAGACCGTGCCGTGTCAGTCGCAACACCGCTCATGTCGCACTCCACCCCAACCGCGACCGCTGCGCCGCGCCACTGGGAAACGGCTGCGGAGTACCGAGCTGCTGCGCCAAAAACGTCAAATACGCCGCCTCCTCCAAATTGATCAACAACCGCGTAACCGCCAACACCCCCCGCTCGGACCAGGCAAACGGACCATGATTAGCCAGCAACGCCGCCGGCGCCCGCGGATGCTCGCGCAACGCCGCCACCACCGGCTCCGGCGCATACCGCGGCCCCCACGCCGTCAGTGGCACCTCCTGATCCTCATCCAGAATCCCCAACAACTGAGAGGCATGGGCCCGCAACGGCCGGCCCGCAATCGCAAACGCCGTCAGATACGGCGAGTGCGTATGAATCACCGCATTCACCTGGCCCCGCTCGCGATAAATCGCCACATGCAGTGCCGCCACCTCCTTGAGGTTGTCAGTCAGGCTGCCCTGGCTGCGCTGCAACTCGAAATCCACAATCGCCGCCACACCGCTGTCAGCCCCGCTCAACGAGGCAATCACCAGCCACTCTTCGCCGGGAACACGCAGGCTGATATTTCCCGCCTCATTGCCCGACAGCACCTGATGCTTGATCAGCAACTGCTTGGCCAGTGCAAAGTCATGCTCGAACTCTTGGGTAAAACGCACAGGATCAAAGCTCATGTGAACTCCTTAATGAGGGTCAGAAGCGGTAGTCGGCTTTCACGTAGTAGAAGGCGCCTTCGGCACCGGCCGGGGAGATGCTCTGGTAGGCCACGCGCCCACCGACAAAGCGGTTGGCCACGTCGATCTTGTCGGGGTAGCTGTCAAAAATATTGTTGCCGCCCAGTGTCAGGGTGAGGGCCTGGCTGATGTCGTAGGACACGCTGGCATTGCTTACCCACTGCGCGGAAAACGTCTGGTCGCGGGCTTCGCCGAGGTTGGAATCGAGGGTGTAGGTGCCATAGCGGATCGTGTTGAAACTCGCCTGCCACGCGCCTTTACGCCAGTCGGCCCCCAGGATCAGCTTGGTATTGGGCGAGGCACTTTCCACGTAGCTGAGGGCTTCGCGGTTGATTAACGTGATGCCGGTGCCGGCGAGGGGGCCGGGGTTGTCCTTGATATCGGTGACCTGGGTCTTGCTGTAGTTGAACGCGCCGTTGAGGGTCAGTTGGCTGGCGTCGTCCAGGTCCAGACGATAGTGGGCGGCCACATCGACGCCGCTGGTCTTGGTGTCCAGGGCGTTGGTGAAAAAGCTCACGCCGGAGTAGTTGCCATAGCCTTGGCTGGCGAGGATCTGGCTGACCTGGGTGCCACTGAGGGTTTCCGACAGGGCGATACGGTCCTGAATGCGTATGTGATACGCGTCGACGCTGACGCTTGCGCGCTCCAGCGGCTGCCACACCACACCGAGTGACAGGCTGGTGGATTTTTCCGGCTTCAGGTCACTGGCGCCCAACGCCCGGGCTACCGGCGTGTTCACGCTGACGGTGCCGACCTGATAGGCCGTGGGGTCGCCGGCCTTGAATTCGGTCTGGGTCGCCGAGGTGCCGATCTGGCCCAACGTCGGCGCGCGGTAACCGCTGCTTACCGTCGAGCGCAGGCCCCACTGCGGGGTGAGGTCGTAGCGTACGGAAAACTTGCCGGTGGTCGTGGTGCCAAAATCATCGTAGTGCTCGCTGCGCCCGGCCAGGCCCAGTTGCAGTTTGTCGGTGACCTGCTGCTCCAGGCCCAGGTAGCCGCCGAACACATGGCGTGCATAACGGCCTTCGTCACTGTCCTGGGTGCCGGGAAAACCCTGGGCGCCGCCGGCACGGGTGGGCAGGGCCGTGCCATGGGTCCAGGATGCAAGGTCGCCGGCGATCACTTCATAGGCTTCGTTACGCCACGCCAGACCACTGGAAAACACCAGTGGACCCGCGCCCCAGCCCACCTTGAATTCCTTCACATGGTCCAGACCGACGTTGGTTTGCTCGTTGATCAACGCGCCGGCGTTGAAGCTGGTGGGACTGGCAGGTCCGAGGCTGGCGTTAAGCGAATCACTGAGGTGGTAGTCGATGCGATTGCGGCCGAAGTTGGCGCTGAGATCGAAGCTGCCCAGGCTGTCATCGCGCAATTTCACCCCGCCAGTGACCGACGCATCCCGCGAACGTACGTCGAGCAGGGGCAGGAATCCGTTGGGGTACACGGCCACCAGGTTGTTGGCGTCGATAGGCCGGCGAAAGGTGGCCTGGGATTCACCGGTGCGGTCCTGGTAAGTGGCGAAACCATAGAGGTCGACCGCATCGTTGAGCGACAGGCCGGTGTTGAGCGCCAGGTTCCAATCCTCAAGCCCCGGAGAACCGTAGCGCCAATGACGGTCGGCATCCGCTTCGCGGGCATCTGCAGTGGGGTAGAACTGCCGGCCATCGGTGCCGCCGGTGGAAGTGCGCTCGCTGCGCAGGCCCTCGCCGCTGAGGGTGAGGAAGCCGTCGCCGGGCAAGGTGAAACCGGTCCAGCCACCGACCGAGCGGCGAAAGCCATCGCCCTTGGTGTATTGGCCAAAGGTGCTTTGCACCGCGCCGCCGTGATCCTGCTCCTTGAGCACGATATTGATCACCCCGGCTATTGCGTCGGAGCCGTATTGGGCCGAGGCGCCATCGCGCAGCACTTCGATATGGTCGACGGCGCTGACCGGTATCGTCGACAAGTCCACCGCCTGGGAACCCCGGCCCAAGGTGGCCTTGGTATTGACGAATGCTGAGGCGTGTCGACGCTTGCCATTGACCAGCACCAGCACTTGGTCCGACGCCAAGCCGCGCAGCGACACCGGTCGCTGCGACGACACGCCATCGGTGCCGTTGACTTGCGGGTAGTTCACTGACGGCACCAGGGTTTCCAGGGCCTTAGCCAGGTTATCGGTGCCGCTGCGCTCCAGTTTTTCGTTGCTGATCACATCCACCGGTGCCGCACTTTGCAGGGCGGTGACATCGCTACGGCGGGTGCCGATCACTTCAACCGACTTAAGGCGTGGCGCGGCAGGTTCGCTGCTGATCGCGGCTGCGGGTGTGCTGGTGTCCGTCAGGCGATGGATCAACACGGCGCCGCTGGCGGTCTGGCTGAAGCCCAGTTGTGAACCACTCAAGGCGATCCCCAGCGCCTGCTCCTGGCTCAAGCGGCCCTGGATCGAACGACTTGCGCGGCCTTCAACCAGCGGCGGATCAAAAGCGATGGAATGGCCGCTTTGCTGGGAAATGCTCAGCAGCACTTCATCCAGGGGCCCGGCGGGAATATTGAACTCAATGACCTTGTGTACGGCGGCCGCATCGTTTTGCGCCAGCACCAGGCTTGGCAGCGCCAGGCCGCCCAGGGCCAATGCGCACGCCAGGGGCGCCAGGGTGAATCCTGTTTTCAACATGCCAATCTGCTCCGGGTCGTGATGTTCTTTACGACCTTGAGCAACTTCATGGGCTTTTTTTCACTGCTAAGTTAGAACACTTAGTTCGGTCTCTAGATCATTTAGTTGCGCTTATAAGCTTCGATCAAACTGATCTAAGTGTGCAGTGAAAATATAAGGGAGTATCTGCACAAGGGTACTGACAGCCAGATCGGGTTGTCCGCGCAAAGCTCACAAGTCATGGACTTGTACAGCGGTCTGCACGCTTACGGAAAAGCTCATCAGGAGACAGATGCCCATGTCTGAATTGTCCGTTCTAAATCCAGCCAGCCCAGCGCCGGCGATCCATTGCGAAAACACTGTGCCGCGTAGCATGGTGCACCGTGCTGCTGTCAGCGAAGTCTTCCTGACGGGCGCGGAGTTGGTAAAAGAGGGTCACTTCCGCTGCAGCGCCCAACTACCGCGTACCCACAGTTACTTCAGTGAACATACGCATCGTTCGGCCCACTACGACATGTTGTTATTGCTGGAAGTGTTCCGCCAGGCGTCGATCTATATCTCTCATGCGTTCTTGGATGTGAGTGCCCAGGACAAGTTTATTTACCTGGACAGTGTCACTCGCGTCACCGAGCGCAGTTTGCTGGTGGTGGGGGATCGCCCGGCGTCGGCACAGATCGATGTGTTTGTGGTGGACGAATACCTGCGCCATGGCGAGCGCAGTGGCGTGACCCTGAACATGTCCCTGAGCATCAATGGCGAAGTCGCCGCACGGCACGAACGCATGAGCATCCGTTGGATGAGCGGCGCTGCGTGGAACAAGATGCGCGCCCGTGGCCTGGCGGCGATTCCCGCCGACGCGGACCCGTTGGCGCAACTGCCGCCACCGTTGAGCCCGTCGGCGGTAGGGCGCCATTGGCTGAACAACGTGGTGCTGGGCAAGGACGTTGAGCAGGGCGGCGACCGCCTGGTGGCGCCGCTGATTGTGGACCTTAACAACCCGGCGATCTTCGACCATCCCCTCGACCACATCCCCGGCATGCTGCTGCTCGAAGGTTTCCGGCAAGCGGCCTTGGTGGTGGCGGATCGGCAATTGCAGGCCGCCCCTGATCAGTGGCTGTTGTCCAGTTGCCATGTGGTGTTCACCCGCTTCGGCGAGTTCGGTTTGCCGACACGGGTGCGTGCCGATCTCGATGCCCTGGCAATCGATGAACACGGGCGCATCACTCTGGCCCTGGACGTGGAGCAGGGCGGCGTGGTGATTGCTACAGCCGAGCTTGAGTTGTTGCCCGTGGCGGCCAGCCAGCCGTTGGCCTTGGTTGCGGGGGGTGTGCGATGAGCGATTTGAAGTTTATCTGGTTCGATTTCGGGGGCGTGCTGTCGCCGCCGATCCCCGCGTTGTTCGAGCAGTATCAGGTCAAGACCGGCTTGGCCCCGCGCGTGCTGCAACAGGCCATGAGTGATGTGGCCGAGGAACTGGGCGTGCCGATGCTGGCGCCGGTGGAGAGCGCTTTGCTCACCGAAAAGGAGTGGGGCCAACGCCTGGAATTGGCATTGCGGCGCCGCGACCCGCAGATTGATTTGTCCCGTGCGCGCCTGCAAACCTTTGGCGAGCATTGGTTCGCCGGAGTGCCGGCCAATGCGCCGTTGGTGGCCGCGGTGCGTGCGCTCAAGCGTGCTGGATTGCGTGTGGGCATCCTCACCAACAACGTGGTGGAGTGGGAGCAGCACTGGCGGGCGATGGTGGGTTTGGACGAGGTGGTCGACCTGATCGTCGATTCCAGCCGGGAAGGCACCCGCAAGCCGGAAGCGGCGTTCTTCGAGGTCGCCACCGCACGTTCAGGCGTCAGCGCGGCTGACAGTTTGTTGATCGATGACGTGGCCGAAAACATCGACGCCGCCGCCGCGCTGGGCTGGCAAGTGCTGCACTTTATCGACAACCACCAGGCCCTTACCCAGTTGCAGCGCCTGACTGGTGTGAACCTGGTGCAACCTGTCGGGGAGCCTGCCTGATGAATATCGCCGTCGTCACCACCCCGCCAGTCACCGTGGCGCGCATCCCCAACCTGGATGCGCCGCCAGCCTATCAACCCGCCAGCCCCGCCAATGGCTTGCCCAGGATCCTCTTGCCCAGCGGCCACTTGGCGTATCACCTGACCCGCTATCAACACGTGCAGGCGTTGCTGCTGGACAACCGCGCCATTCGCGCTCCGTGCAACGAAGAAGACGGTGCGAGTTTTCTGCCCACCATCACGCCGCCAGAGTTACTGCTTAACAACGACATTCCCGATCACGGCCGCCTGCGTAAAGTGGTCGCGCGGGATTTCAGCCCCAGTGGGGTGGCGTTGCTGGCGGAAAAAGTGCAGCAGGCGACCCATGAGCGCCTGGATGTATTACAGCGCCAGGCCCCCGGTGCAGACCTGTTTGCCCAGGTGCTTGATCACATTCCTGCGACGGTGGACTGCCAACTCCTCGGCATTCCCCTGAGTGACCGTGAATACTATCGGCCGCTCAGCCATACGGTGCAGGTCGCGTCGGACGCAGATGTGCCGGAGCTGCTGAACCAATTCTGGGGCGTCTACAACTACCTCACCGACCTGGTGACGGGCGCGCGCCCTACCTATCCCGATGGGCTGATCCAGCGTTTCGTCGCCACCCGCAACGACAGTGAACCGCCACTCAACGACAAGGAGTTGGTGGGCATCCTGCTCGGCGTGCTGATCGGCGGCGACCAGAACATTCTTACCGTGCTCACCAAGGCGGTGTACACCCTGTTGGCCGCGCCCGAGCTGTGGCAGCAGTTGGTGGACGACCCTGCGCTGATCCCGAATGCTGTCGAAGAGCTGCTGCGCGTGATCCCCCTGGGCACCATCTCGACCTTTCCGCGCCTGGCCAGTGTCGACCTTGACGGGCCGTGGGGGTTGATCCCCGAGGGCAGCATCATCTACGCCGATGCATTTGCAGCCAACCGTGACCCAGCGGTGTTTCCTGAACCTTTGGCGATTCGCTTGGACCGTAACGACGCGCGGCATTTGCAGTTCGGCTACGGCATGCACAACTGCATGGGCGCGGCCCTCGCGCGCCTGGAAATCACCACGGTGTTGCAGATTCTGGTGCAGCGCTTTCCCAACTTGCGCCTGGCGGTGCCGGCGGACCAGGTGCCCTGGGTCGACGGCATCATCCTGCGCCGACCGGTGCGTTTGCCGGTGCACGGTTTCACTTCAACCTGACCCTGGAAGGACCCATGAAAAACTCGTTTGCCGACACGGCTCTACTCTCGATCATCCTGCTGGCGATCTTCGTTGTGCCCAGCTCCATCTCCGGCACGGCCCTCGCACTGCCGGCCATCGGCGCCGATATCCAGGCGCCGTTGACCAGCCTGCAATGGGTGGTCAACGCCTTCAACCTGGCGTTTGCCTGCTTCACCCTGGCCTGGGGCGCGCTGGCTGATCGGCTCGGGCGCAAGCGCTGTTTTGTCGCCGGTGCGTCGCTGTATGTGGTGGCCTCGGTGCTGTCTGCGGTGGCCGACAGCGCGTGGTTGCTGGACGCGGCACGGGGGCTGGCGGGGATTGGTGCGGCGGCGATTTTCTCGTGCGGCATTGCCATCCTCTCCACCCACTTCAGTGGGCCGGCGCGGTTACGTGCATTTGCCTTGTTCGGCACTGTTGCGGGGCTGGGTGTGAGCCTGGGGCCGACCTTGTCCGGCTTACTGCTGGACAGCGTCGGCTGGCGCGCGATTTTCTGGGCACACGCAGTCACCTTGGTCATTGTGCTGTTGGGCACCCCGTTGATCACGCGGGACGGCGAACTGGCAGAACGCACTGCACGCTTTGATGTGCCGGGCGCGACGTTATTTGTGTTGGCCTTGTTGGCGCTGATGGTTGCCATCGTGCAGGGCTCGCAGTGGGGCTGGAGCAGCCCGGGCGTGCTGGGCCTGGTCGCGGTCGCGGCGGTGTTGCTGGCGGTATTTACCTGGCAGGAACGCCGCCATCGCCAGCCGATGCTGGACCTGTCGCTGCTGGCAAGCGGGCCTTTTGTCGGCCTGGCGTTGGTCACCGTGGCGGCATCGTTTGGCTTTGTGACGCTGCTGACGTACTTGCCGAGCTACCTGTTCGGCGTACTGCAATTGAGCGCGACCCACGCAGGCCTGGCGATGTTGCTGCTGACGGTGCCAATGCTGTTCTGCCCGATTCTGGCCGGCAAGTGGGCGGCGCGTGGGGTGTCGGCGATCGGCATTCTCAAGGTCAGCCTAATTGCGTTGCTGGTGGGCGTCGTGTCGTTGGCGCTGGTCAGCCAGGTTGGCGTGGCGTTGTGGCAACTGGCAGTGCCGTTGCTGCTAGTGGGCATTGGCATGGGATTGTCGGCCGGGCTGGTGGATGGTCTGGCGCTCAAGACCGTGCCCGAGCAAAAAGCCGGGATGGCTGCCGGTTTGCTTAACACCTTCCGCCTGGGCAGCGAGGCGATTGCTGTGGCGTTGTATGGTTCGTTGCTGGCCACCTTGCTGGACAGCCAATTGCGCACAACCTTGAGCCGCCTGGCGGCCGATCCCTCGACCCTGCAACGCTGGATCGATGACGTGGCCGCCGGCAATCTCACCGGGTCGTTGCAAGCCCTGAGTACGGAACAGGCCGGCACGGTGCACAGCCTGTTTATCGGCGGCTATGACAGTGCGTTCCACGGCGTGCTCTGGGTGTTGGCCGCGATCCTGCTGGTGCTGACCGCAGTGGTCGCCTGGTTGGTGCGCCCGCTGCGTGAACAGGAGCGTACGGAGGCGCAATTAGCCGCTAACTGAGTGACTCACCACACCGCCTGCGGTGCTCGCAGGCGGTGCTTTTGCGTGCCTGCAGGGATGCCAAGGGTTATGCAGAAAATGCAGCTTATTGGATGTTTTTATTCTTTTATCCGGTGATGCCCGCTGGGGCAAACTGGACTCACCTGCCTGGATGCAGGTCTACCTCAAACCGACAGGCCCACCACCACTTGTCCGCTGGCGTGTGCAGTCCATGAAGACTATGGACCTATGGACCCGAATGCCTTGCTCAAGAGCCGCCTCATCGGCCAGATTTTCCAACAGCACTACAGCTGGTTGTGCGCACGCTTGTCGTACCGCACCGGTTGCAGCCACAGCGCCGAGGACATCGCCGCCGAGACCTTCCTCAAGGTGTGGATGCTGCCCGATCCCACGGCCATTCGCGAACCGCGCGCGCTGCTCACCACCATCGCCCAGCGCCTGATGTATGAGGGCTGGCGCCGTCGCGATCTGGAAAAAGCCTACCTGCAAATCCTCGCCGAAGTGCCTGAACACGTGCACCCGTCGCCCCAGGAACAGTTGATCCTGATCGAAAGCCTGCTGGCCATCGACCGGCTGCTGGATGGCCTTTCAGGGCAAGCCAAGGCGGTGTTCGTGCACAGCCAGTTGGACGGCATGACCTACGCGCAGATCAGTGAACGGCTCGGCCTGTCGCTGGGGCGCATCCACCAATTGATGACCCAGGCCCTGCGCGCCTGTTACCTAGGGTTGAACGAGTGAGCAAACGAGCGTTGAACGACCCGGTGGCCGAGGAGGCCATTGGTTGGCTGGTGCAGATCCAGTCCGGAGATTTCAGTGTCGAACAGCAAGCGGCGCTGGAGGCGTGGCGTGGCACTTCGGCCCATCATCGTCAGGTCTACGCGCAACTGATCGCAGGGCTGGATCAACTCAAGGCTTCGCCGTGGCGTGGACGCTCCAGCTCGCAACTGTTGCGCAGCCTGGAACAGCCCAACAGTCGCCGCGCGTTCCTGCGCACCAGCTTGTGTGCGCTGGGGCTGGCGGCGGGTGTGGGTTGGGTGACGCGCTTTGAACCGGGCGGGCAGTCATACGCCACCGGCACGGGCGAGCGACGTACCTGGCAGTTGCCCGACGGCTCGACGCTCAAACTCAATGCCCGCAGCCAGGTGATCGCGACGCTCGCCGACGGGCAGCCCAGCCTGGAGCTGCGTGCAGGCGAAATGTTGGTGAATGCCTCGCGCCCGTTGCAGGTCAGTAGCCGTGCCGGACGTATCACTGGCGCCAGCGGTCGCTTGATGCTGAGCGAGCAGGGTGCGGCCTTGCGTCTGGTCACCCTCGACAGCGATGTGGTGTTGCATCTCGAAGGCGGTACGCAGCAGCGCGTGGCGATGCATCAGAGCACGGTGTTTGATCATCAGCGGATTCTCACTCAGGTGCCGATGGCGACCAGTGAGACCGCTTGGTTGGAGGGTTGGTTGGTGGTGCGTAATCAGACATTGGCGAGCGTGGTGGATGCGATTCGGCCCTACCGCAATGGCATCGTACGGCTGGACTCGGCAGTGGCGGGGTTGCGGGTGACAGGGCGGTTTCCGTTGGATGATTCGCAGCAGACGTTGGAGGCGCTGGAACAGAGTTTGCCGATCAGGGTCAGGCAGTGGGGGGG
>NZ_JFYX01000004.1:0-163829 GCF_000632245.1 Pseudomonas sp. RIT357 | reverse complement strand
CCCCCATTGCCACGCCCACCACGCCGGCCTTGAGCGCCAGGGAGTCATTGATCCCGTCGCCCACCACCATTGGCCGAAAGCCGCTGCCGATTTCGCCCAGCACGCGGTTGAGCTTGTCCTCAGGCAACGCCTGGGCTTCGACATCGCTGATGCCCACGTCCAAGGCCAAGCTGTCGGCCACGCTTTGACGGTCGCCGGTCAGCAGCAATTGGCGGCCCAGGCCCAGCTCACGCAATTCTTGCAGCGCCTGGCGGGCTTCCGGCTTGACGCTGTCAGCCAGCAACAGCCAGGCGAGAAATCGCCCGTTCAGGGCCAGCCCGGCAATCGGGCCGTCATGGTTGGGCACGCCCGTGGTGGCAATGCCCAACTGCTCGAACAACTCCGGACGCCCAAGGGCCGCTTCGCCCTGCTCGGTCTGCGCCACCACGCCGAGGCCCTGGCGTTCGCGGATGTCGGTCAGCATCAACAGTTGTTGCTGGGTAACCAACCCCGCCAGCGCGCGGCTGACTGGGTGACTGCTCGCCGAGCCCAGGCTGGCCGCCAGATTCAGCAACGCCTGCCGGTCCGGCTCAAGGGTTTCGATGGACTGTAATCGCAGCGTGCCAAAGGTCAGGGTGCCGGTCTTGTCGACCACCAGCGAGGTCAAGTCCGCCAGCTCTTCCAGGAACGCCGAGCTGCGAATCAGAATCCCATGGCGCGCCGCCACGGCGATCCCGGCAATCGCCGTGGCAGGTGCCGACAACACCAACGCACAGGGGCACGCCGCCACCAGCACGGCGAGCATCGCCTGGGCGTCATTGGTCACAAACCAGGTGACCGCCGCCAGCAGCAGCACCAACACCATATAACTGCCCGCATAGCGCTCCAGCAGTCGCGTGATCGGCGGCTTGGACCGCTCGGCGTTCTGCATCAGCGCGATGACCTTGCCCAAGGTCGACTCGTTGCCGGTGCGCGTCACTTCAAGACGCAGCAGACCGTCGAGGTTGATCGCCCCGCCAAACACCTGCACGCCGACGCTGGCTTCCAACGGCACCGACTCACCGGTGATCGGCGCCGTGTCCAGACTCGCCTGGCCCGACAACACCACACCATCGGCGGGCACACGGTCACCGGCGCGCACTTCCACGATATCGCCGGTGTTCAGCGTGCCGTTGTCCACTTCAACAATGCTGCCGTCGGCCTGCACCAACCGCGCATGGCTGCGGGTCAGTTTGCCCAGAGCATGGATCGCTTCCTGGGAACCGATCACGCTGCGCTCTTCCAGCACATGCCCAAAGATCATGATGATCGGCAGCAACGCCGCCGTCAGCAGATCCCCCGTAGCCCAGGCGCCAAGCATGGCCAAGGCGATAAGTTGATCGGTAATGCCATGCAGGCTGGGAAACCGCAGGCTGTACCACGCCGAACGCATCACCGGCACGGCCACCAGCAGTGATGCCACACCCAGTAATAGCTGACTGACGCCAGTCTGGTCCGGCGCCAGCCAGCGCCACACCAGACCCAGCACGAGTAATCCCAAGGCCAGCATGGCCAGGGTCAATTGCCGGGCAGCGCTGCGCTGCTCGGCGGACGTCAACATAGGTGCGCTCATTGCTCGGCTCCCTGGATGATCAAGCGGGAGTCGTCTTTAGGGTCGACCGTGGTCACGGAGCCCGCCTGGCCGAGAATCTTCGGCAAGCGCTCGCGGTATAGACGCAGAAGCAAACCCGGGTCTTTGACCTGGGCGAGGCTGGCGACGGTGGCGGTTTGCGCCTGGGCGTTGGCCAAGCGTTCGCTGGCCTGGGCGTGGGCAACCTGCACCACACGGTCAGCTTGCTGATTGGCGGTTTGGGTGAGCTTTTCCGCTTCGGTGCGCGCATTGGCCACCGCTTTATCGGCTTGCTGACTGGCCGTCAGCACCGCATTGAACGCATTCACCGCCGGGCCCGGCAGGCTCGACTGCACATCGACACGGGTGACTTCGATCCCCAAGCCCAAGCCGCTTGAGGTCAACTCCGCCAGCCGCTTATTGATGCCTTGCACCAGGTCACCGCGCAACCGTTCACGACGCTCGGCGGCGCTATTGTCGGCGCCGATCAGTTCCGGGCGCGCCACCAGAATCGTGTCCAGGTCCCGCGCCGCCGTCAGGGCCACGGCGCTGCGCGTGACCAGGCGATCCAAGGCCGGCAACACATGCTCGCCCTGCAATACAAAGAAATACGGTTCGGTGACCTTGTAGAACACCCGCACATCCAGCTGCACCACTCCGGCATCCCCGGTCAGCAGGTAGCCGGAGCCGGCCATGGCATCGCTCAAGGGCGTGGCGAAACTGGCCACGCGGTCAGCCTGCACCGCCGCCTCCGAACGCAGCAGGTTTTCCACCCGCCGCTCGATCACCCGATCGGCGGCCGGCAGCAACACCACCTGCTCAAATGGCTGCGGCCAGGCCAATAGCAAGCCAGCATTCTGGATACGGTCGAGGGCGCCGAAGTGCAGCACCACGGCGCGGTTCTGCGGGTCGATCTGGCGCACATTGGAAAATGCCCAGGCCAACGCCGCCAACACAGTCACCGCGTACAGCGCCATGAACGTCAGGCGCCCGGCCTGAATCCATGGGCTGTCCGGGCTGTCACGCTCGGTCATGGCTGGACGTCCTTCGGTCCGTCCACCAGCGCACGGAATGGTGCGGCGTCGGTGCGCAGGATGATCTTGGTGCCCGGCGTCACCACCGTGCCCAAGGTATCCAGCGAGCGCAGCAAGTTGTACAGCTGGGGATTACCCGCGTAGGCCCGCCCGTAAATCTGCGCGGCCTCGACACGCGATTGCGCTTCGATATCGGCGGCTTTCACCGTGGCGTCGGCCTGCACGATGCGCGCGTCGCGCTCGGCGGCGGAACGGATTTGGGCCGCTTCGCGCTTACCCACGGCAGTGCGTTCGGTGGCGATGGTTTCGCGCTCGGCACGCATGCGGTCGACGGTGGCGGTCAGCGTCACCGAGGGCAACGTCAGCCGCTCGATACCGACTTGGGCCACGCGTACGCCGTAGGTAGTGAGCAATTGTTGATCAATTTGCTGGCGCAACTGCGCCTCGAAATCGGCGATACGTACCTGACTGGCGTCGGTGTTGATCAGGCTGGACAGGTCAAAACTGGCCGCCGTGGTTTCCAGTGCCGAGCCGACGAAGGTGCGAATCTGCCGCGCCGCCTCATCCGGCTGGTTCTGCACCGCACGCATAAAGCGCTGCACATTGTCGGCATCGCCCTGCACCTGCCACGCCACATAGGCCTGCACGATGATGCGCAAGCCATCGCGGGTGCCCACGTCCTGCAAGCCGCTGGAGGTGGTGCGCAGGCGCAGGTCCA
Source organism: Pseudomonas sp. RIT357 (assembly GCF_000632245.1). NCBI lineage: Bacteria > Pseudomonadati > Pseudomonadota > Gammaproteobacteria > Pseudomonadales > Pseudomonadaceae > Pseudomonas > Pseudomonas sp. RIT357. The sequence continues at coordinate 160,489 of NZ_JFYX01000004.1, read as the reverse complement.
CCGGGATCGCCGCTTCGAACGGCGCCGGCCAGCGCCAACCAAGGCCCGGCTCCAGCAACACCCGCGACGGGTTGCCGAACCGCGTAATCACCGTGGCTTCGCCGGACCGCACTTGCACCAGGCTTGCCGCAGCGACCGCAAACAATACGAGCAACACGGCCCAGCCCATACGCCGCCAAGGGAATGGACCAGCAGCGTGCTCATCACCGTGATGGTGGTGGCCGTGATGATGGTGATGACCGTGATCGTGAGAATGAGCGCTCAACAGACAGACTCCTTATTGAACGGCTTTACGCGGCACCGAGGGATCGGCCGGCAAGGTAAAAGAACGCAGATCGATCGTCGGTGCGCCATCGGCGCCCAGGCGATGATCCAGAATCAGCAGTTTGGCGTGGGCCAGACCCTGGCTGAGTTGGCCAAGGTACTGCTCCAACACGAAGGCCTGGCCTGCACTGGCATAGGCCTTTTGTTCGGCGGCGAAACGCAGGTCGGCCGCCTGTGCGCCAGTATTCACTTCATGGGCCGTGGCCGTGGCTTGATCGCGGGCAATGCTGGCTTGCAACAGGGCCTGGTTGGTCTGCTCACTGGCGGCTCCGCGCTCGCGGGAGATCAGGGCCTGAGCACCGATCTGCGCAGCTTGCACGCCGTGATAGGCATTGGCGGCACCGGCCGGTGGGTGGATGGCTTCCACAACGGTGGCGAGGATTTCCACACCGCTGTGGAGTTTCTGCAGATCCGCCTGCACCGCGCGCCCCACTTCGTCAGCCAGGCTGGTGCGTTGTTCGCCGAGCAATTCGTCGAGGGTGCGCGAAGCAAAGTCGTGCACGAGGATGCGGCTGGCGGTGCTGCGGATCAGGGTCGGTACATCCGCGCTGTTATACGTCGCCGCCAGCGCGGCCTCGTCGGTAAGGCCAATGCGGTAGACGAAGCGCACATCCATATTGACGATCTGGAAGCCCTGCTTATCGCCGCTGCTGCTGGCGATGACTTGGGATTTGTCATTCACATGGCTGGCGTCCCACAGTCGATTGGCAATCAACGGCGCCGGACCTTCCGCAGGTGTCAGCTCGGGCGAAGCAGTTTCGCTGACGCTGGTGGCCAATTCATGCACCACGCCGTTTTCCACTTTAATGACGCGACCCAATGGCCAAGGCAACCCGGCATGCAGGCCGGGGCCGAAGACTTGCACCGGTTTGCCGAAGCGTTCATAGATCCCACGGCCTTGCAGGGGCACTTCATGCACACCGGTCAGCGCCCAACCGATCGCCAGCACCACCAGCAGCACCGGAAAAAATGCGCGGCGCATGTAGGTAAAGGCCCAGATCTGACGCAGGTCAATGCCGAAGCGGTTGTGCAACTCGTGCTGCAACGCCAGCAACGGTTGTGGCGGCCAGCGCAGCAAACCAGCGATAAAACTTTGCGCCGTCAGGCGGGGTTCAAGATGCGGTTGGCGCGGGCTGAACAATGACAACGCGCCCCTGAGCAGAAACTCCGCCGCCACCAGTGCCGGCAGCAGGCCAATCAACACCGCCAGACGCAACGGCCACACGGACTCGGCACCGGCAAACAGCAGGCAAATCGCGCTGACCACCAGGCAACTGATCGCCACTCGGCTCAACTGCGCCAGTTGCGAAGCTTCCGGCCATTGCGCGGCGGTTTCCTGGGCCAGGCGACGTTCGAACACCAGCAAGCCAAACGCCAGGGCCAAGGCCAACGCGGCGCCAATACTGGCGGACTGACCTACAGCCGAAGCCGGCAACGCCAGGTTCCAGAATTCGATAACGCTAACCAGCGCGAGCAGCGACCAGCCGCCAAGCCACAACACCGGCGCGCCAATCTGCTTGCCAAAGCGCCCAACCAGCCGCGCGTACCCGCCCGTTTGCTCAACCGGTACTTCAACCGCGGGTTCCTCCAGCGCCTGGGCGCGCCAATCGGCCACCCACCACGCCGACTGTAAACCCGCCACCAGCACCAGCAACGCGCAGGCGCTGTTGATCAATACCACCGGCCAGATCGACAGCGGCGCAAACAAGGCGACAAACAGCGCCAGCACCCAACCGGCGACGGCCAGCACTGTCAGGCTGATACCGGCCTGACGCAATCGACGGGCATGGAACTGCCCCTGTTGAAAGCGCGCGAGGCCTTCTACAGAAGCGCCGTCAGCTTCTAGATCAACTTGCATCCCAACACGCCCGTCTGTACACAATTCGTTACGATATAACACGCGACGTGAAATTTTTGTTCGTCAAAAAGCGCTTTTGAACACGACACACATCCCCTGTGACAGGGGGCTTGCTCCCGTTAACGACCTGTCAGTTGGTGCCTGTGCTGGCTGATCCATCGCCATCGGGAGCAAGCCCCCTCCTACATTTGTTTCTCAGTGCTCTCCAGAGCGTGACTAAACCCCCATAAACACGAGCCATCACTGGTAGATCTCATGATTAATCGGCACACTCCAAGCCAGTTTTTCGCGGGCTCACGGACAAGGAAGCGTCACCCCCCATGATTTCGATCTATCAGCTCAAACCGCGTTTTCAAAACCTGCTGCGTCCTCTCGTGCAGCGCCTCTACGACAACGGCACCACCGCCAATCAAATCACCGTTCTGGCCGGAGTGATTTCTCTGCTGGTGGGCCTGCTGATTGCCAGCTTCGCCCAACACCTGTGGCTGTTTGCGTTGATCCCGCTGTGGATGATTGCGCGCATGGCCCTTAATGCCATCGACGGCATGCTCGCCCGTGAATTCGGCCAGCAGTCGCGCTTGGGCGCCTACCTCAATGAATTGTGTGACGTGATCGCGGACAGCGCGCTGATCCTGCCCTTTGCACTGATCCCGGGCGTGAGCCTGGCGCCGGTGCTCTTGGTGGCATTGCTGGCGGTATTCAGCGAATACGCCGGTGTGCTCGGGCCCATGGTCGGCGCTTCACGGCGCTACGACGGGCCGATGGGCAAGAGTGATCGGGCGTTTGTACTCGGCGTGCTGGCCACCGGTGTAGCGCTGGGCTGGCTCGGCGCAGGTTGGGTCGACACGGTGATGTGGCTGGTCGCCGCCCTGCTCGCCTACACCCTGGTCAACCGCGTACGCCAAGGCCTGAAAGAAACCCCTTCCCCTTCTGCATAAGGATTTTGCGATGCGCGAACAGCAAGCACACACCTTCAGTACCCATGATGGCGTCGAGCTTTTTTACCGACACTGGCCGGCCACTTCCCCTGCGGATGGCGAGCCACGCCAGGCGATCGTGCTGTTCCATCGCGGCCACGAGCATTCGGGCCGCATCGCCCATCTGGTCGATGAGCTGAACCTGCCCCAGTTCGACTTCTTCGCCTGGGACGCCCGCGGCCACGGCCAATCCCCCGGCGAGCGCGGTGACAGCCCCAGCTTCGCCACCAGCGCCCGCGACGTGCAAACCTTTTGTGACCATATCGGCGCCACCTACGGCATCGAAGAGGAAAACTTCGCTGTCATCGCCCAAAGCGTCGGTGCGGTAATCGCGGCCACATGGGTGCACGATTACGCGCCGAAAATCCGCGCGTTGGTGCTCGCCTCGCCAGCGTTCAAGGTCAAGCTGTACGTGCCGTTCGCTCGTCCAGGCCTGGCGCTGATGCGCAAGTTTCGCGGCAACTTTTTCGTCAACAGCTACGTCAAGGCCAAGTTCCTCAGCCATGACCCGGAGCGGGTGGCGTCCTACGACAGCGATCCGCTGATCACCAAGGCGATTTCAGTGAATGTGCTGCTGGGTCTGTACGAAGCAGCCGACCGGGTTGTAGCGGATGCCCAGGCCATCCAAGTGCCGACTCAGTTGCTCATCTCCGGCTCCGACTTCGTGGTGCATCGCAAACCCCAGCAGCAATTTTTCGACCGCCTAGGCAGCCTGAAAAAAGAGCTGCATATCCTGCCCGGTTTTTTCCACGACACCCTCGGCGAACGTGACCGCGCCGTGGCGGTGAGCAGTGCCAGGCGCTTTATCCTGCAAAACTTTGCTCACCCGCTGGACCGCGCCTCCCTGCTCGACGCCGACAAACTGGGCGCCACCTGCGCCGAGTCCGAATCCCTCGCCGCGCCGCTGCCGCGCAACTCCCTGCGTGACCTGTACTGGCGCATGACCCGCGCCAGCATGGGCTTGGGCAAGAACCTGTCAGATGGGGTGAAACTGGGCTTCGACACCGGTTTCGACTCCGGCAGTACCCTGGACTACGTCTACCGCAACAAACCCACCGGCAAGGGCGGGCTGGGGCGGATGATCGACACCAACTACCTCAACTCCATCGGCTGGCGCGGCATCCGTCAGCGCAAGCTGAACGTCGAAGAACTGCTGCGCCTGGCCATGGCCAAGTTGCGGGATGAACAGCGTGAAGTACGTATCGTCGACATCGCCGCCGGCCACGGGCGTTACATTCTGGAAGCCTTGCAGGGCGTGTCGCCGCTGCCGGAATCGATCCTGTTGCGCGACTACAGCGACATCAACGTGCGCGACGGTGGCGCGCTGATCCGCGAGAAAGGCCTGGGGGATATCGCGCAGTTCGTCAAAGGCGATGCGTTTGATCGCGCGGACCTGGCGGCGCTGGAACCCAAGCCGACGTTGGCGGTGGTGTCTGGGCTGTATGAATTGTTTGCCGATAACAGCATGGTCGGCGGTTCGCTGGCCGGCCTCGCCGAAGCGGTCGAACCCGGTGGCTACTTGGTGTACACCGGCCAGCCATGGCACCCGCAACTGGAGCTGATTGCCCGCGCATTGACCAGCCATCGCCAAGGCCAGGCCTGGGTGATGCGCCGTCGCAGCCAGGCGGAAATGGACCAACTGGTGGAAGCCGCCGGTTTCCGCAAAATCACCCAGCGTGTGGATGAGTGGGGCATCTTTACCGTGTCACTGGCACAGAAGATCTGAGCATGCGCGAACCCGGTTTGTTGAAACCAGCCGTCCTGTGGCTGCTGCTATTAGCGCCGTTGTTCTTCAGCACCTACGGCTTTGCCACCTGGGTCACCAGCCAGCGCAGCGACGTGGGCACGCTGGTGTTCGGCTGGGAAACCCATATGCCGTTCTGGGCCTGGACCATCGTGCCTTACTGGTCCATCGACCTGCTCTACGGTTTCTCCCTGCTGCTGCCCAGCACCCGTCATGAACTCAAGCAACACGCACTGCGCCTGCTGAGTGCCCAGGTGATCGCGGTGAGCTGCTTCCTGATCTGGCCACTGCGTTTCACCTTCGAGCGGCCCGAGCTGGATGGCGTGTTTGGCTGGTTGTTTGCGGTGTTGGCGGGCTTCGACAAGCCATTCAACCAGGCACCGTCGCTGCACATCGCGCTGCTGGTGATCCTGTGGGTCATGTTCCAACGTCATACCCAAGGTTTCTGGCGCTGGCTGGTGCATGGCTGGTTCGCGTTGATCGGAATTTCGGTGCTGACCACTTATCAACATCACTTTATCGACTTACCCACAGGCGCCCTCGCGGGTTGGATTTGCGTGTGGTTGTGGCCGCTCGAACATCCGAGCCCGCTGCTGAATACGCGGCTTACCCAAGACCGCAAGCGCTGGCAGCTGGGCGTGCGCTACGGCCTGGGCGCCCTGGCGCTGATCATCGTGGCGTTAAGCCTGGGCGGTTGGTGGCTGTGGCTGCTGTGGCCAGCGGTTTCCCTTGGGCTGATCAAGGCGAATTACTTCGTGCTGGGCGCGGCGGGTTTCCAGAAGCGCGCTGATGGTCAGCTCACACCCGCCGCGCGCTGGTTATATGCGCCCTATCTAGTGGCTGCCTGGATCAATTCCCGGCTGTGGACACGCAACCATCCACAGCCCAACGTGATTGTGGATAACGTTTGGCTGGGGCGGATTCCTACCTCAAAGGAGCAGAGTTCATTCAGCGCCATTGTGGATCTATGCGCCGAACTGCCGATTAATCCACAGGGCCGCGCGTATCAATGCATCCCGGTGCTCGATCTGATAGCGCCGACACCCACCGAATGCCGGCAAGCTGCTGAAGCCATCGAACGCCTCCGCGCACGCGGCCCGCTGTTGGTGTGCTGCGCCCTCGGCTACTCACGCAGCGCTACCGCCGTCGCCGCCTGGCTGTTGCACAGCGGGCGCGCCACGACGGTGGACGAAGCGCTGACTATTATTCGTGCAGCACGGACCGATGTGGTCCTGCACCCCGCTCACCGTGAAGCATTGGAGGGTTTGCCCCATGCCCGCTGATATGGAACTCCAGGTGGTGGCCAGCCTGCTGCGCCGTGGCCGTTCGCTGGATCAGTTATCCACAGGACTGACGGTGGCCGGTGTGCTATTCGGCCTGGCCCAATTGCTGATGGCGAGTATTTCGATCATCTGCCTGCTGCTCAGCCTGTGGATGATTATCCTCGGCCTGCTGCAAAAGTACTGGGCGCTGCGCGTGGCCTTCGACGCCGACCTGTTCGCCCTGCTGGCCCGCGATACTGAGCGCACCACCGACCTCGACCAAGCCCTGCAGACCCTCGGCCTGCAATCGCCCAATCGGGCCGGCCGACCTTGGGCCGAGCGCCGTCGCGGCGCCCTCAAATTGTTGCGCAAACAAGCCTGGCTGCTGGGCGCGCAAGCGCTGCTGACCCTGGGCGTGATCCTCGCCAGCCCTTGGCTGCCTTTCGCCGGATAAGGAATCCCCATGTTCGAACCTGTGGTCGCCACGCTGATTACCTCCATGGCCCGCACCGTCACCGGCGCCCGCAGCCTGTGGCTGGGTTGCGCGCCCGTGCCGGTGCAACGCATCTACTTCGCCAACCACAGCAGCCACGGCGACTTTGTGCTGCTGTGGGCCTCGTTACCGCAAAACCTGCGCAAATTCACGCGCCCGGTGGCCGGCAGTGATTACTGGAATAAAAGCGCGCTGCGTCGTTACATCATCAACCGCGTGTTTAATGGTGTGCTGATCGACCGCGAACGCAAGGACCCTGTGGATAACCCTCTACAGCCTATGCTCGCTGCCCTGGAGGGTGGCGATTCGCTGATCATCTTCCCTGAAGGCACGCGCAATCCGGAGGACGGCTTACTGCCGTTCAAAAGCGGCCTGTACCACCTGGCAAAAAGTTACCCACAGGCCGAATTGATCCCCGTGTGGATCGCCAACCTCAACCGGGTCATGCCCAAGGGGCGCGTTTTGCCGCTGCCGTTGTTATGCACAACCAGCTTCGGTGCACCGCTGCAACTGGAAGACGGTGAAGACAAGGCGCTATTTCTAGCCCGCACACGCGACGCCCTGCTCGCCCTCGCCCCGGAGCATGTCTGACATGGATAGCCAAACCCTGATGCTGTTCGGCGGAATCGGCGCGATCCTGGTGCTCGCCTCACTGATCGGCCTGATCCTCAAACTGCGCACCCGTGGCACGCCGAACGCGGTGATCGACAACCTCAACGCCCGTATCAATGCCTGGTGGGTGATGGTGGTGGTGATCGGTATCGCCTTCTGGCTCGGCACCGGTGCGGTGATTCTGTTGTTCTACGCGGTGTCCTTCTACGCCCTGCGCGAGTTCCTCACCCTCACCCCGACCCGACGCAGCGACTACCCGGCGCTGGTGGCCGCGTTCTACCTCGCCCTGCCGCTGCAATACCTGCTGATTTATTCGGACTGGTACGGGCTGTTCTCGATCTTCATCCCTGTGTACGTGTTTTTGCTGCTGCCGATCCTCGCCTCATTGGGCGGCGACACCACACACTTCCTCGAACGTGCCTCGAAAGTGCAATGGGGCTTGATGATCGCGGTGTTCTGCGTGTCTTTCGTCCCGGCCCTGCTGACGTTGGACATCCCCGGCTACGAAGGCCGCAACCTGCTGCTGATCGCCTATCTAGTGATCGTCGTGCAACTCTCGGACGTGTTGCAGTACGTGTGCGGCAAGCTGTTCGGCAAACACAAGATCGCGCCCAACCTGTCACCGTCCAAAACCGTGGAAGGTTTTGTCGGCGGGATTCTGCTGTCCTCCCTGATCGGCGCCGCGCTGTGGTGGACCACGCCGTTCAACCCATGGCAGTCGTTCCTGATCGCCTTGCTGATCAACCTGCTCGGTTTTGCCGGTGGGATCGTCATGTCAGCCATCAAGCGGGATCGGGGCGTTAAGGATTGGGGGCATATGATCGAAGGCCACGGCGGTATGCTGGATAGGCTGGATTCGGTGTGCTTCGCCGCGCCGATTTTCTTCCACCTCGTACGCTACTGGTGGACCTGACCACCAGCATTCTCAGCTCAATGGAGCGCTAAATGTGGGAGGGGCTTGCTCCCGATGGCGGTGTGTCACTCGCTGAAGATGTTGACTGATCCACCGTCATCGGGAGCTCGCCCACTCCCACAAAAGCCGCCGGACACCTGAAGGACATGGCCAACCTCATGGTCAACCGCTCGCTGGCATGCATGGGCGCTCACTAACCCTATAAACATCCCGCCATACGGCGTATCGGCGTCATCTTTTGTATCAAAGACGCTGTAAGATACGCCGCACTTAGCCAGGGATGCTCACCATGTTCGATTCGCTCAAAGCCATCAGCCGTCGTGTTGTCGGCGTGTTTCTGACCGTGGTGGGGGCCGTTTTCGGCCAATGGCATCCTCCGCTGTGGCTGCGTGCTATCGGCCGTGGCGTGGAAAAACTTGGGAGTAAAGCCCGTGCTTACCCGCGTCAAACGGGTGCCGGAGTGCTCGGGCTAGCACTGCTCGTGGCCGCTGGCTTCTACGGCTGGCACTGGTATTCCAATCTGCCGCAGCCGCATACCGCGAGCTACTCGCTGCACAAGCCCAACCTGACTGACTACGCCCAGCCAACGCCAGTTGTGGATAACTTGCAAGTGCGCTTCGCCGAGTCCGTGGCGCCCCTTGCGGCCATCGGCAAACCCGTCACCGAGGGCATTACCCTAAAGCCCGAGGTCGCAGGCACCTGGCGCTGGGCGGATGACCGTAGCCTGTTGTTCGTGCCGGAGAAAGACTGGCCTATCGACGCCCATTACACCCTTGATCTGGCCAAGAAAAACCTGTTGGCAGATGGCGTATTGCTGGATCAGTACAGCACCCAGTTCTCCACCCAACCGTTCCGCGCCACCCTGGCCGCCAACGAGTTGTACCAGGATCCATCCAACCCGACGCTAAAGCAGCTGGTGGCGACCTTCCATTTTTCCCACCCTGTGGATGAAGACAGCCTGCGCAAGCACGTAACGGTGACCCTCGACAAAGGCCTGACCTACCGCGACGCCCAATTACCAAATCGCCCGGAGATCACCTTCGACGAGAAAAAACTCAACGCCTACGTACGCTCCGCAGCCTTGGCCACCCCGCTGGAAAGCACCCCGGTCAGCGCCAAACTCGACGAAGGCATCAAGGCTCGCGATGGCGGCAACGCCAGCGCCGCATCGTTGGTGGCCAAAGTCACCGTACCCGGTCGCTATCGCCTGACATTTACGGGCGCCGAAATCAGCTTTGTGGATAACGAACGCGCAGAGCCAGAGCCTGTGCTGATGTTCAGCAGTTCCAGCGCTGTAGCCGATGACACCATCGCCGGTAAAGTCCAAGCCTGGCTGTTGCCGGAAAAAGCCCAGGACGACACCCGCCCCTATAACACCAATGAGATCGACGACGCCCTGCTCGCCCGCAGCACCAAGGTCAACCTGACCCACGTGCCGAGCGTCGAACCGCTGAACACCCTGCACGCCTTCAAGTTCAAGGCCCCTGCCGGACGTGCGCTGTATGTACGCGTGCCCGCTAACCTGGAGGCCATCGGCGGCTATCTGGCGAAGGATCCTACGGCGTCGCTGGTCAGCATGCCGGCGTATCCGCGCACCTTGCAGTTCCTGTCTGACGGCGCCCTGCTCAGCCTCACTGGCGAGAAACGCCTGGGCTTCATGGCCAGGGGAGTGCCCGGCGCCCACGTGGAAATCGCCCGCCTGTTGCCCAACCAGTTGCAACACTTGGTGGGCCAGAGCAGCGGCAGTTTTGCGCGGCCGAACTTTGGCAATGAGTACTTCGATCGTATGGTCGAGCGTCAGTCTCTGGACATTCCTCTGTCATCCAATGACCCGGCCAAAACCGTCTACGACAACGTAGATTTGAGCCACTACATCACCGCCAACGGCGGCCGTCGCGGCATTTTCGTGCTCAAGCTGAGCCCACAGGATGAACCGGCCGAGCGTACGTTCGAATATGAACGCAGCAGTACCAGCGACCTGCGGTTTATCGTAGTGACCGACCTCGGCATCATCGCCAAACGCTCCAGCGACGGCAGTCACGACGTGTATGTGCAGTCCATCGGTAATGGTTCGCCGGTGGCCGACGCGCAAGTCGACATCATCGGTCGCAATGGCTTGCCGGTGAGCAGCGGTCACACGGACAGCGAAGGCCATGTGCATTTCGCCAAGCTGGATGAACTGCGCCGTGAGAAAACGCCGCTTATGTATGTGGTCAGTCGCGGCAATGACCAATCGTTCCTGCCAATTGCCCGTCAGTCCCAGCAGCTGGATTTGTCGCGCTTTGATGTAGGCGGTTTGGAAGAAGACGGTGCGATTGATCGCCTCAGCGCCTACCTGTTTACCGACCGCGGCCTGTACCGACCCGGCGAAACCGCCCACCTGGGCATGATCGTGCGCAGCGGCAACTGGAAAGGCGCCTTGCAAGGTCTGCCGGTGGAGCTGCAAATCACCGACCCGCGCGGTCTGGAAGTGATTCGCCAGCCACTGAAGCTCTCCGCCAGCGGGTTTGAAACCTTTGATTTCCCCAGCAGCGAAGTAGCCCCAGCCGGGGAATACACCGCGACCTTGCAGTTGATTGGCCAGAAGCAAACGCGCACAGACCTGGGCAGTGTCAGCTTCAAAGTCCGCGATTTCGAGCCGGACCGCATGAAGGTCAGTTTGAGCCTGCACGACACGCCGGTGCAGGGCTGGATTCCCCCGGACCAAGTGGTGGCTAAAGTCACCGCCATGCACCTGTTCGGCGCCCCGGCCTCGGGCCGTCGCGTTACTGCAAAAATGTCACTGAGCCCGACGCTCGCGGCATTCGACCGTTACCCCGACTACCGCTTCCGCCTCAATGATTCCCTGGAAGACGCCAGCACCGAAGACCTGGCCGAAACCACCGTCGACGATAACGGCCAGGCCGTGCTCGACCTCAACCTGCAACGTTTCGCCAACAGCACCTATCGTTTGCAAGTGATGACCCAGGTGTTCGAGGCTGAAGGTGGCCGCAACGTGGCGGCGCAAAGTGCACTGCTGGTGTCGTCCGCACCGTACCTGGTGGGTGTGAAAAGTCAGGATTCGCTGTCATACGTCGCTAAGGACGCCCCGCGCCAGGTGCAATGGCTGGCCGTCGCGCCAGACCTCACACCGCTTGCGGTGGATGGCTTGACCAGCGAAGTGGTCGAGCACCGTTATGTGTCGGTGCTGGTGAAGCAATCCAACGGCACCTACAAGTACGAGTCACGTATCAAGAACATCAGCCAACCGGCCTCACCGCTGGTGATGACCAAAGACGGCGCCAAGCAGACCCTGAATACCGGTACGCCAGGGGATTTCACCCTGCAACTCAAGGACGCCAACGGCAACCTGCTCAACCAGATCGACTACAGCGTGGCCGGGCGCGGCAACACCTCGCGCTCCCTGGAGCGTAACGCCGAGCTGCAACTGCGCCTGGATAAACGCAGCTACGCCACCGGTGATGAGATCGCCATCAGCATTCGCGCGCCGTACACCGGCGCGGGCTTGATCACCATCGAGCGCGACAAGGTCTACACCCAGCAGTGGTTCAAGGCAGACAGCACCAACAGCGTGCAACATATCCGCGTGCCTGCGGGCCTTGAGGGCAATGCCTACGTCAACGTGCAGTTCGTGCGGGACATCGGTTCGTCCGAGGTTTATATGAGCCCGCTTTCCTACGGTGTGGTGCCCTTCAGCATCAACCTGGACGCGCGGCGCATGGCACTGAAGGTCGACGGCCCGGCGAAGATCGAGCCGGGGCAGACCCTCGACATTAAGGTCAACACCGACCGCCCGGGTCGCGCCGTGATCTACGCGGTGGACGAAGGCATCCTGCAAGTAGCGCGCTATCAAACGCCTGATCCGCTGGGTTTCTTCTTCCAGAAGCGTGCGCTGGAAGTCGGCACCAGTCAGATTCTTGACCTGATCCTGCCGGAGTTCAGCCGCCTGCTCAGTGGGGCGGCGCCTGGAGGCGATACGGAAGGCGCCCTGGCTAATCACCTCAACCCGTTCAAACGCAAACATCAGCCGCCAGTGGCGTGGTGGTCCGGGCTTGTGGATTTGCCGGTCGGTGAAACCGTGCTGCATTACCAGGTACCCGACAGCTTCAACGGCAAGTTGCACCTGTTTGCCGTCGCGGTGGATACCGACAGCGTGGGCGTCAGCGAGACCACTACCGACGTGCGCGGCCCGATCGTGATCACGCCCAATGTGCCGGCCTTCGTGGCGCCGGGGGATGTGTTCAACGTCAGCGCCGGGGTGTTCAGCAACCTCGACGCGGCAGCGGATGTGAAATTTGAAGTGCAGACCAGCGCCGGCCTCGTGGTGCAGGGCGACAAGGGCAGCACCTTGTCACTGCAACCGCGCAAAGAAGGCACTGCCGAATTCAAGATCAAAGTCGGCGACACCCTCGGTTCGGCAGACCTGCGCTTTGTCGCGGTGCTGCCGGATGGCAAGCGGATCCAGGTGGCGGAAACCACGTCAATCCGCCCCTTGAGCGAACACCGCGTCGCTCTGAGCCTGGGCCGTTTCGACAGCGCCAGCAAAGAACTCAAGCCCACACGTGAACTGTTCAGCCAGCTGCGTGATGTGCAGTTGGGCGTGGCCGCCTCGCCGCTGGTATGGGCCAACGGCCTCAAGCATTACCTGGATGACTACGGCTATGCATGCACCGAGCAATTGGTGTCCAAGGCCATGCCGGCATTGATCTGGGGCGGCACCGCACCCGAGGCTGAACAAGCCTTCAGCAACGCGGTCCGCATGTTGCGCCAGCGTCAAAACCAGGCCGGTGGCTTTGGATTGTGGGCAGCCAACCCTGACGTGGCGCCGTACGCCAGCCTGTACGCCACTGATTTCCTGATCGAAGCCAAGGAGCGCGGGCTGCCGGTGCCGGAAGACCTGCTGGTGCGTTCCAACGCGTATCTGACAGACCTGGCCAACGGCCCGAGCGAAGGCCTGTCGGAATTGCGCAACCGTGCCTACGCCAGTTACCTGCTGAGCCGTCAGGGGATTCTGGTGAGCGGCGCGCTGAGCGACATCCGCGAGCGCTACGAGAGTTACTTCAAGGACAGCTGGCAGAACGACCTGGGCGCCGCCTACCTGGCTGCCAGCTACAAACTGCTCAAGCAGGATCGGCAGGCCGATACGCTGTTCCGCAAAATCCCGTGGCGTTCGCTTGTGGATAAGTGGGACAGCGACGGCCTGTACTACGACCCGCTGGTGCACGATGCCGAACACTTGCACCTGCTGGCGCGCCATTTCCCTGAACTGATGGATGACGTGCCCACCGCGCTACTGGATAAGCTCGGCAAACGCCTCAACGAGCAGCGCTACAACTCGCTGTCGGCGGCATTGTTGCTGCGCGCCCTGGACAACTATGGCCAGCGCGCGCAAAGCGACATGACCCTCAAGGCCACAGCCTGGCTGGGCGATAAACAGCAACAATTGCTGGAAATGGCCGGCCAGCCACCGCGCGCCGCCGTACCGCGCGCCACGCAGAAGCTGGTCATGGAAAAATCCGATGGCCCGGCAGCGTTCTACATGCTCAGCGAAGCCGGTTTTGATAAAGGCGCCAAGCTCAAAGCCATCAACAACGGCCTGGAAATCATCCACGAATACCTCGACCTCAAAGGCGAGCCGGTGAGTAAGGTAGCCGTGGGTGATGAGTTCCTGGTGCGCTTGCGCCTACGGGCTACCGACCGTGACCAAGTGCAGCAAGTGGCCGTGGTCGACTTGCTGCCCGGCGGTGTCGAGCCTGTGTATAACTTGCCTCCAGAGCCGGAAGCAGCGAGCAGCGAGGAAAGCGAAGGCGAAGAATCCGAGTACGTTGAAGCCAGCGAAGAAGAAGCTGACACCTGGCAGGCCCCCATCGGCGAAACCGAGCTGAGCAACTGGCAGCCAGACTACGTGGATGTGCGGGATGATCGGGTGGTGTTGTACGGCACTGCGCTACGTGATGTAGGCACTTTCGTTTACCGCGTACGCGCCACCAACGCAGGGACGTTCAATACGCCACCGGCCTACGCCGAAGGCATGTACGAAACCACCCTGCAGGGACGCGGCAAAGTAGGCCAGCTTGAAATTACCAAGCCTTAAACGCCTGACGCCGCTGCTGGCAGCTGCGGCGTTACTGGCCGGCGTGCGGCTTTGGCCCCATGCGCCGCTGGAACAGGCCATTACCTCCTCCAGGGTCGTATTGGCCGATGACGGCTCGCTGTTGCGTATGACGCTGGCCCAGGACGGTCAATATCGCCTATGGCTACCACTGGAGCGCATTTCACCTTCATTGATTGAGGCACTGCTGCTCAAGGAAGACCGCAATTTCTACTGGCACCCGGGGATCAATCCCCCGGCGTTGCTGCGGGCGGCCATGGCCACCTACAGCGGAGGCCAGCGCCAAGGCGGCTCGACGTTGAGCATGCAACTGGCGCGTCGCCTGTGGGATCTCAACACCCGCCAAGTGCCCGGAAAATTGCAGCAGATGGCGTTGGCGCTGTGGCTGGAAGCGCGCTACAGCAAGCACGACATCCTTGAGGCGTACCTGAACCTGGCGCCCATGGGCGGCAATATCGAAGGCGCCGAAGCGGCCAGTCGCATCTACTTTGGCAAGGCGGCGGCGCACTTGTCGCTGTCCGAAGCGTTGGCATTGGCGGTAATCCCCCAACAGCCCGGCCGTCGAGCACGCTTCGGGCCTTCGCTGCAAAACGCCCGGCTGCGCTTGATGGCTGACTGGCGCGAGACTTATCCACAAGACCCGCGTAATGACAGTTTGCTGGACTTGCCCTTGGAAGCGCGCAACCGCCAGCAAATTCCTTTTTTGGCGCCACACTTGAGCGAGCAATTGCTGGCATCTCAAGCTGGTAATGAGTTGAACAGCACGCTCAATCTGCCTTTGCAACAATTGCTGGAACGTCTGATCACCGGGTTTATCGCCGAACGGCGCAGCACCGGGGTGGAGAACGCCACCGCGATCCTGATCGACAGCCGCGATCAGAGCGTCAAGGCGCTGGTGGGCTCAGCGGACTACTTATCCACAGGCATCCATGGACAGGTCAATGGTGTGCTATCACGGCGCTCGCCGGGGTCTACGCTCAAACCGTTTCTCTATGGGCTGGCGCTGGACCAAGGGGTGATCCACCCCATGAGCATCCTCAAGGACTTACCGAGTAACTTCGGCTACTTCCAACCGGAAAACTTCGACGGCAGTTTTGTCGGCCCACTGACGGCCCGGGATGCGTTGATCCGTAGTCGCAATATCCCCGCCGTGTGGCTGGCCAGCCAGGTCAAGTCGCCTTCTCTATACGGCTTGCTGCAACGCGCCGGCATCAAAGGCCTACGCGACGAAAGCCATTACGGCCTGGCCCTGGCACTGGGTGGCGGCGAGATGACCCCGGAGGAGCTGGCGCGGCTGTATGTGATGTTGGCGGGAGACGGGCATTTACGGCCGTTGCGCTACTTGCAGCAACAGCCGCAAACCACCGGCGCACAACTGCTTAGCCCGCAGGCTGCGTTTATGGTGCGCGACATGCTGCGCCGCAACCCACGCCCAGATGGCCTGCCCGGCCGCCATTGGCGAACCGCCTGGAAAACCGGTACGTCATGGGGTTTTCACGATGCGTGGAGCGCCGGACTGGTCGGCCCGTATGTGTTGGTGGTGTGGGTGGGTAACTTCGATGGTCGGCCAAATCCAGCGTTTATTGGTGCCAAGACCGCCGCGCCGCTATTCTTCCGCATTGCTGACGCTTTGCCCCTGGCATTACCCAACGTCGCGATCAAAGCCGACAAGCCGCCCGCGGGGCTGGTGCGCATTGATGTCTGCGCTGCCTCCGGTGAGCTGCCCAACCGCTGGTGCCCGCAAACCCGCAAGACCTGGTACATCCCCGGCGTCTCGCCGATCCGTGTTTCCAACCTGCACCGCCCGGTGCTGATCGACACCCGCACCGGCAAAGCCGCGTGCCCGCCGTTCGATCCGCAATACACACGAGAGGACATCTTCGAGTTCTGGCCCAGCGACGTTCAACGCCTGTACCGAGCAGCCGGCCTGCCCCGCCGAACCCCGCCCAACGTGATGAAAAACTGCCAACCCAACCGCATCACCGACCAGAGCGAAGCGCCGCAGATTCGATCGCCACTGACTCAGGTGAGCTACCAACTGCGCTTGTCTCAACCCCAGGAAAGCATCCCGCTGAACGCGAATGCGGCCAGCGATGCGGCGACGCTGTACTGGTTCGCTGATCAAACCTTGATCGGCCAAGGCACGCCGCAAGCCACGCTGAACTGGAGGCCGGGCAAGTCAGGGGAATATCGTTTGCGGGTGAGTGATGATCAAGGACGCAGCACAAGTCGGGGGTTGCGGGTGGAGTTTGTGCCTTAGGAGCAGTTGTCACCCTCAGCAAGCTCAACATAATTCGATTCCCCGCCTCCAGTCGCACCCGATAACCAACCCCATACAAAGCTCAGGCTGGTACGCCCAGACGTATCCACAGTCACTGTGCCTCGCGACCAACCGGACAGCAGCTCACCGTCCAGCGTCAGGCACTGAAAAAGCAGCTCAATGGTATCGGCGCCGGTCACGCGACCGACTTGCGTCCCCGTGCGGATTCGGCCGCCTTGGTAGGTGCTGGATAGGGCATCACCGTCGACACGGTAATGAAACACCGTGCCGGTACCGGAAAGCCCATGGGTGTTATTCGCGACCACAAATCGGCGATTGTGCAAACGCTCGCCGAGGTGGGGAAAGGAAGATGGCATCAACGTGGCGTCCTTGCGTTGAAACCTGGAGACCCGATGGGCCTCCAGGTGAGCGAGGTATTACTCGACTGTCACCGACTTGGCCAAATTACGCGGCTGGTCTACGTCAGTGCCCTTGAGCACGGCCACGTAGTACGACAGCAGCTGCAGCGGGATGGTGTAGAGGATCGGCGACAAGGTGTCGTTGATGTGCGGCATGTTGATGACGTGGGTGCCTTCGCCATTGATCATGCTCGCCTTCTCGTCGGCGAATACCACCAGTTGGCCGCCACGGGCGCGTACTTCCTGCAGGTTGGATTTGAGCTTTTCCAGCAGTTCGTTGTTCGGCGCCACAGTGACCACCGGCATGTCGTCATCCACTAGGGCCAACGGGCCGTGTTTCAGCTCGCCGGCCGGGTAGGCTTCGGCGTGGATGTACGAGATTTCCTTGAGCTTGAGGGCACCTTCCATCGCCACCGGGTACTGCGCGCCACGGCCAAGGAACAGGGTGTGGTTCTTGTCGGCGAACAGCTCGGCGACTTTTTCCACGACGCTGTCCATGGCCAGTGCTTCGCCCAGGCGAGTCGGCAGGCGGCGCAATTCTTCCACCAAGGTAGCTTCAACACCTTCGGCCAGGGTGCCTCGCACTTGGCCCAGGGACAGGGTCAGTAGCAACAAACCAACCAGTTGGGTGGTGAAGGCTTTGGTGGAAGCTACGCCGATTTCGCGACCCGCCTGGGTCAGGAGGGTCAGGTCGGACTCACGTACCAAGGAGCTGATACTGACGTTGCAGATCGCCAGGCTGGCGAGGAAGCCCAACTCTTTGGCGTTGCGCAGCGCGGCCAGGGTGTCGGCGGTTTCGCCGGACTGGGAGATAGTCACGAACAGGGTATCGGGCTGCACCACCACCTTGCGGTAGCGGAACTCACTAGCGACTTCGACCTGGCACGGGATGCCAGCCAGGTCTTCCAGCCAATAACGGGCAACCATGCCGGCGTGGTAGCTGGTGCCACAAGCGACGATCTGCACATTGCGCACTTTGGCGAACAGCTCGGCGGCCTGGGGGCCGAACGCGTTGACCAGCACTTGGCTCTGACTCAGTCGACCTTCCAACGTGCGCTGGACCACGGCAGGTTGCTCGTGGATCTCTTTGAGCATGAAATGGCGGTACTCACCTTTATCGGCCGCTTCGGCGCCGTCGCGGTATTGCACAGCTTCGCGTTCGACGGAATTACCGTTAACGTCCCAGATCGCCACGCTTTCACGGCGTATGTCGGCGATATCGCCTTCTTCCAAGTACATGAATCGGTCGGTGACCTGACGCAGGGCCAGTTGGTCGGAAGCGAGAAAGTTCTCGCCCAGGCCCAGGCCGATCACCAGCGGGCTGCCACTGCGGGCGGCTACCACACGGTCCGGTTGGCTGGCACTGACGACGGCCAGGCCATAGGCGCCGTGCAGTTCCTTGACCGTGGCCTTGAGAGCGGTGGTCAGGTCGCTGTGGTCCTTGAGCTTGTGATTGAGCAGGTGGGCGATGACTTCAGTGTCGGTGTCTGAGGTGAACACGTACCCCAGGCTCTTGAGCTGTTCGCGCAGCACTTCGTGGTTTTCGATGATGCCGTTGTGCACCACGGCCAGGTCACCGGAAAAGTGCGGGTGGGCGTTACGTTCGCACGGTGCGCCGTGAGTGGCCCAGCGAGTGTGGGCAATCCCCAAACGACCTACCAGCGGTTCGCCGGCCAGGGCCTGCTCCAACTCACTGACCTTGCCCGGGCGACGCATGCGCTCAAGCTTGCCGGCGTTGGTGAAGACGGCCACGCCGGCGCTGTCGTAGCCACGGTATTCAAGGCGCTTGAGGCCTTCGATCAGAATGGCGGTAACGTTACGTTCGGCGACTGCGCCAACAATTCCACACATGGTGCTTCTCCTAGATGATTGCCGCGCATATCAGCGTAATGCCGCGGGCTTGGATCTGGTCGCGGGCCTCAAGCGGCAGGCGATCATCGGTGATAAGGGTATGGACGCTGCTCCAGGGCAGTTCCAGGTTGGGAATCTTGCGGCCGATCTTGTCGGATTCGACCATCACCACCACTTCACGGGCGACCTCGGCCATCACACGGCTCAGACCCAGTAATTCGTTGAAGGTGGTAGTGCCACGCTGCAGATCGATGCCGTCGGCGCCGATGAACAATTGATCAAAGTCGTAGGAACGCAACACCTGCTCGGCGACCTGGCCCTGGAACGAGTCCGAATGCGGGTCCCAGGTGCCGCCGGTCATCAACAGCACCGGCTCGTGTTCCAATTCGCTCAAGGCGCTGGCTACGTGCAGGGAGTTGGTCATGACCACGAGTCCGGGCTGGTGGCCCAGTTCCGGGATCATGGCGGCGGTGGTGCTGCCGCTGTCGATGATGATGCGGGCGTGTTCCCGCAAACGCATCACGGCAGCACGGGCGATCGCACGCTTATAGGCCGAGATCGGTTGGGCAGGATCGCCTACCAGTTCCTGAGGCATGGTGATCGCACCACCGTAGCGGCGCAGCAACAGGCCGTTACTTTCTAGGGCGGCCAAGTCCTTGCGGATAGTGACTTCCGAGGTTTCGAAACGCTTGGCCAATTCGTCCACGCTGACTTCGCCCTGTTCGTTGAGCAAGGTCAGGATGTTGTGGCGTCGTTGGGGTGTATTTCGTTTCGACATGGTATTTATAAGTTTCGTTTCGAAAGATAACGAAGGCAATCAAAACCTATTAGGACTATATCGTCAAGCGTCTGGAACAGATTCTTCAAACAACGCAGGCCAAATGTGGAAGGGGGCTTGCCCCCGATTGCAGTCGATCAGTCGATCTAGAACATTGACTGAAAATCCGCCATCGGGGACAAGCCCCCTCCCACATTTGGATAGCACTACTGATGAGGCTGTGGATAACTCAGGTCTTTTTGATTTTGACCGGGCGTTTCCAGCCGTCGATATTGCGTTGGCGGGCCCGAGCTACGGCCAGTTGGGATTTATCCACATCCTGGTTAATGGTTGAGCCTGCGGCAGTGTTCGAACCATCACCGATCGTCACGGGCGCAATCAGCGAGTTATTCGAGCCAATGAATACGTCCTCGCCAATAGTGGTCTGGTACTTGTTGGCGCCGTCGTAGTTGCAGGTGATTGCGCCAGCGCCGATGTTGCTGCGAGCACCGATCACCGCATCGCCGAGGTAGGCAAGGTGGCCGGCCTTTGCGTCGTCGCCCATTCGTGCATTTTTCAGTTCGACGAAGTTGCCGACATGCGCTCTGGCCCCCATCACAGTGCCCGGACGCAACCGAGCAAACGGGCCAGCATCGCTGCCCTCGCCCATCACCGCGCCGTCGATATGGCTGTTGGCCTTGATCACCACGCCCTTGCGCAGGGTGCTGTCCTTGATCACGCAGTTCGGGCCGATGACTACGTCGTCTTCGATGATTACGCGACCTTCGAGGATCACGTTGATGTCGATCAGCACGTCGCGCCCCACGGTGACCTCACCGCGTACGTCAAAACGCGCAGGGTCACGCAGGGTCACGCCCTCAGCCATCAGGCGGCGACCTTCTCGCAGTTGGTAGTGACGCTCCAGTTCGGCCAACTGTTTGCGGTCGTTGGCGCCCTGCACTTCCATAGGGTCGTGGGGCTGCTCGGTAGCTACCAGCAGGCCATCACTCACGGCCATCTCAATCACGTCGGTGAGGTAGTACTCACCCTGAGCGTTGTTGTTGGACAGACGGCTCATCCAGTCGGCGAGCTTGTTGCCAGGCACGGCGAGAATACCGGTATTGCCTTCAGTGATGGCACGTTGGGCCTCGCTGGCGTCCTTGTGCTCAACGATGGCCGCGACCTTGCCATCGGCATTGCGCACGATGCGTCCGTAGCCGGTGGGGTCTTCCAGTTCCACGGTGAGCAGGCCCATCTGACCAGGCACTACGTGCTTAAGCAGGCGTTGCAGGGTTTCCACTTCGATCAGCGGCACGTCGCCGTAGAGGATCAGCACGGTGTCAGCGGTAATGAACGGCACAGCTTGCGCGGTGGCGTGGCCGGTCCCCAGTTGTTTGTCCTGCAATACGAAATTCAGGTCATCCGCAGCCAAGCGCTCACGCACTGCATCGGCACCGTGGCCGATCACTACGTGGATGCGTTGCGGGTCCAACTGCCGGGCGCTGTGGATAACATGGCCAAGCATGGAGTTGCCGGCCACCGGGTGCAGCACCTTGGGCAGGGCCGAGCGCATGCGGGTGCCCTGGCCTGCGGCGAGAATGACGATTTCAAGAGACATGAATGGCTACCAATCCTGGACGGTCCGGCTTCAGACCAAAGATGTGTTTTGCTAAAAAAGAAAAAGGGTAGCCGAGGCTACCCTTTTTAATCAATCGCGCATAAGCATCACGGCGTAGCCGCTTACTTCTTGCGGATCTGCTGGAGCGTGCGCAGCTGAGCTGCAGCCTCGGCCAGACGTACAGCAGCAGCGCTGTAGTCGAAGTCCGCACCCTTTTCGTTCAGGGCCTTCTCAGCAGCCTTGACGGCTTCCTGAGCGGAGGCTTCATCCAGATCGCCAGCACGTTGCACGGTGTCGGCAAGTACCTTGACCATGTTCGGCTGAACCTCAAGGAAACCACCGGAGATGTAAAACACCTCACGTTCCCCGCCTTGCTTGGTCAGAGTGATCGGACCTGGCTTCAAGCTGGTGATCAACGGCGCGTGGCCCATGGCAATACCCAGGTCACCGAGTTCGCCGTGTGCAATCACCATTTCTACCAGACCGGAGAAGATTTCCCCTTCCGCGCTGACGATATCGCAATGGACTGTCATAGCCATCTGATTGCCTCAACCTGATGAGCGCCCGTTTCCGGGCGCCTGGATTACAGTTTCTTGGCTTTCTCGATCGCTTCTTCGATGCCGCCGACCATGTAGAACGCTTGTTCTGGCAGGTGGTCGTAGTCACCGTTGAGGATGCCTTTGAAGCCAGCAATGGTGTCTTTCAGGGAAACGTATTTACCCGAAGCACCGGTGAAGACTTCAGCCACGAAGAACGGCTGCGACAAGAAGCGCTGGATCTTACGAGCACGGTTTACCAACTGCTTGTCGGCTTCCGACAGCTCGTCCATACCCAGGATCGCAATGATGTCCTTCAGTTCTTTGTAACGCTGCAGCACGTACTGAACGCCGCGAGCGGTGTCGTAGTGCTCCTGGCCGATCACGTTCGGGTCCAGCTGGCGCGAAGTCGAGTCGAGTGGATCGACCGCTGGGTAGATACCCAGGGAAGCGATGTCACGGGACAGAACGACGGTGGCGTCCAAGTGGGCGAAAGTGGTCGCAGGCGATGGGTCGGTCAAGTCATCCGCAGGTACGTATACCGCTTGGATCGAAGTGATCGAACCTTCCTTGGTCGAAGTGATACGTTCTTGCAGAACGCCCATCTCTTCAGCCAGGGTCGGCTGGTAACCTACTGCGGAAGGCATACGGCCCAGCAGTGCGGATACTTCAGTACCGGCCAGGGTGTAACGGTAGATGTTGTCGACGAACAGCAGAACGTCGTTACCTTCGTCACGGAACTTCTCGGCCATGGTCAGGCCAGTCAGTGCTACGCGCAGACGGTTTCCCGGCGGCTCGTTCATCTGACCGTAAACCAGTGCCACTTTGTCCAGAACGTTGGAGTCCTTCATCTCGTGGTAGAAGTCGTTACCCTCACGAGTACGCTCACCCACACCGGCGAACACGGAATAACCGCTGTGCTCGATGGCGATGTTACGGATCAGTTCCATCATGTTTACGGTCTTGCCTACACCGGCACCACCGAACAGACCGACTTTACCGCCCTTGGCGAACGGGCAAACCAGGTCGATAACCTTGATGCCGGTTTCCAGCAGGTCGTTGCCGCCAGCTTGTTCCGCGAACGAAGGTGCTGGACGGTGAATGCCCCAGCGCTCTTCGGTGTCGATCGGACCAGCTTCGTCAATCGGGTTGCCCAGTACGTCCATGATCCGGCCCAGGGTCGCTTTACCGACCGGTACGGAGATGGCTGCGCCAGAGTCGATTACGTCCAGACCGCGCTTCAAGCCTTCGGTGGAACCCATCGCAATGGTACGAACTACGCCGTCGCCCAGCTGCTGCTGAACTTCCAGAGTAGTTTCCGCGCCTTGTACTTTCAGCGCGTTGTAGATGCTCGGTACGCTGTCGCGTGGAAATTCCACGTCGATAACGGCGCCGATGATTTGAACGATACGTCCGCTACTCATAGCTGGATCCTCTGAATATTTGAACCGTTAAACCGCGGCAGCGCCGCCGACGATTTCCGAGATCTCTTGGGTGATCGCAGCCTGACGCGCCTTGTTGTAGATCAGCTGCAAATCGCTGATCAGATCACCGGCGTTATCGGTAGCGTTTTTCATCGCGATCATCCGCGCCGCTTGTTCAGCTGCGTTGTTCTCGACCACCGCCTGGTACACCTGCGACTCCACGTAGCGCACCATCAAGCCGTCAAGCAGCTCTTTGGCGTCTGGTTCGTAGAGGTAGTCCCAGTGGTGCTTGAGTTCCTGATCCGGAGTCGCCACCAGTGGAATCAATTGCTCCACGGTTGGCTGCTGGGTCATGGTGTTGATGAACTTGTTGGATACCACGGAGAGGCGGTCAATCCGGCCTTCCAGGTACGCATCCAGCATCACCTTCACACTGCCGATCAAATCATTGATCGACGGCTCTTCACCCAGGTGGCTGATAGCTGCAACGACGTTACCGCCGAAGTTACGGAAAAAGGCCGCACCCTTGCTACCAACAACACACAGATCGATCTCGACGCCGTTTTCGCGGTTTACCGCCATGTCCTTGACCAGGGCCTTGAACAGGTTGGTATTCAAACCACCGCACAAACCACGGTCACTGCTCACTACCACATAACCCACACGCTTAACTTCGCGGTCGATCATGAACGGGTGGCGGTATTCCGGGTTGGCGTTGGCCAGATGCCCAATTACCTGGCGGATACGCTCCGCATAAGGACGGCTAGCAGCCATGCGCATTTGTGCCTTGCGCATTTTGCTTACCGCCACTTTTTCCATGGCGCTGGTAATTTTTTGCGTGCTTTTGATGCTCGCAATCTTACTGCGAATCTCTTTTGCGCCTGCCATGTAACACCTATCAGGTTAGCAAGCGGGAGCCTTGCGGCTCCCGCTGCGGCTTACCAGGTTTGGGTGGCCTTGAACTTCTCGATACCGGCTTTCATGCCAGCGTCGATATCGTCATTGAAGTCACCCTTCACGTTGATCTTCGCCATCAATTCGGCGTGATCGCGGTTGAAGTAAGCAATCAGCGCTTGTTCAAAGCTGCCGACCTTGGCGATTTCAACGTCGGTCAGGAACCCACGCTCAGCGGCATACAGCGACAACGCCATGTCAGCGATCGACATTGGGGCGTATTGCTTCTGCTTCATCAGCTCGGTAACGCGCTGACCATGCTCAAGTTGCTTACGGGTCGCTTCGTCCAGGTCAGAAGCGAACTGGGCGAATGCCGCCAATTCACGGTACTGAGCCAGAGCGGTACGGATACCACCGGAGAGCTTCTTGATGATCTTGGTCTGAGCGGCACCACCCACACGGGATACCGAAACACCGGCGTTCACTGCAGGGCGGATGCCCGAGTTGAACATGGCCGATTCCAGGAAGATCTGACCGTCGGTGATGGAAATCACGTTGGTCGGAACGAACGCGGAAACGTCGCCAGCCTGGGTTTCGATGATCGGCAGAGCGGTCAGGGAGCCGGTTTTGCCGGTCACTGCGCCGTTGGTGAACTTCTCTACGTACTCTTCGGAAACGCGGGATGCACGCTCCAGCAGACGGGAGTGGAGATAGAACACGTCGCCTGGGTAAGCTTCACGGCCTGGTGGACGGCGCAGCAGCAGGGAAATCTGGCGGTAAGCCACTGCTTGCTTGGACAGATCGTCATAAACGATCAGCGCGTCTTCACCGCGGTCGCGGAAGAATTCACCCATGGTGCAACCGGAGTACGGTGCCAGGAATTGCAGCGCAGGAGATTCCGAAGCACTGGCAGCCACGATGATCGTGTTGGCCAGGGCGCCGTTTTCTTCCAGCTTGCGAACCACGTTGGCGATGGTCGATTGCTTCTGACCAATAGCTACGTAGACGCAGAAAATGCCGCTGTTCTTCTGGTTGATGATCGCGTCGATTGCCAGAGCGGTTTTACCGATCTGACGGTCACCGATGATCAGCTCACGCTGGCCACGGCCGACAGGGATCATGGCATCGACAGCCTTGTAGCCAGTCTGTACAGGCTGGTCTACCGACTTACGCCAGATCACGCCTGGAGCAACTTTCTCGACCGCGTCGGTCTCGGTGTTGCCCAGTGGACCTTTACCGTCAACAGGGTTACCCAGTGCGTCGACTACGCGACCCAGCAGTTCCTTACCAACCGGAACTTCCAGGATGCGGCCTGTGCACTTGGCGCTCATGCCTTCAGCAAGACTGGTGTATGCGCCCAATACAACGGCACCTACGGAGTCTTGCTCCAGGTTGAGGGCCATACCGTAGACGCCGCCCGGAAACTCGATCATCTCGCCGTACATAACGTCGGCCAGACCGTGAATCCGCACGATGCCGTCAGATACGCTGACGACAGTGCCTTCGTTACGGGCTTGGGAGGTCACATCGAGCTTGTCGATGCGGCCCTTGATAATTTCACTTATTTCGGAAGGATTGAGTTGCTGCATTGCTCTGCTGCCCCTTCAAACTCAAGATTTCAATGCTTCGGCAAGATTCGCGAGTTTGCCGCGAATCGAGCCATCGATAACCAGGTCGCCGGCGCGAATGATGACACCACCAATAAGGGTGGCATCCTCCGCAACTTGCAGGCGCACTTCCCGGTCGAGTCGTGCACTGAGAACCTTGGCGAGTTTGTCTTGCTGTTCTTGGTTCAATGCAAAAGCACTGGTGACTTCAACGTCTACCGATTTCTCTTGCTCGGCCTTGTACAGGTCGAACAGAGCGGCAATCTCCGGCAGAAGCAGGAGACGGTCGTTTTCGGCAACGACGTGCAAGAAGTTCTGCACTTTCACATCAAACTTGTCGCCGCACACTTCAATAAAAGTGGCGGCCTTGTCTGCGCTCGTCAGTCGCGGGGCCTTGAGCACGCGCTGCATGGTGTCGTCTTGCGACACTGCTGCAGCCAGGCCGAGCATGGCTGACCAAGAGGCCAGCTGCTGGTGGGCCTGGGCGTGCTCGAAGGCTGCCTTAGCGTAAGGTCGGGCCAACGTGGTCAATTCTGCCATGATCGCCCTCGCTTAAATTTCAGCAGCCAGTTTGTTAACCAGCTCCGCGTGCGCGTTTTGATCGATTGTGGCACCCAGGATCTTCTCAGCACCGCCGACGGCCAGAGCACCCAGTTGGGCACGCAACGCGTCTTTGACACCGTTCAGTTCCTGCTCGATCTCGGCCTGAGCCTGAACCTTCACACGGTCAGCGTCGATACGGGCTTTTTCAACAGCCTCTTCAACGATCTGGTTACCGCGTTTCTTGGCTTGCTCAATGATTTCGGCTGCTTGAGCTTTCGCTTCGCGCAGTTGTTGACCCGCTTTATCTTGGGCCAACTCCAGGTCGCGAGCTGCTCGTGCTGCAGCGTCCAGTCCATCCGCGATCTTCTTCTGACGTTCGTGCAGAGCTGCGATGACCGGAGGCCATACGAACTTCATGCAGAAAACGACAAAAATCAAGAACGCTAAGGACTGACCAATAATGGTTGCATTAATGTTCACGCCAATACCTCGCTCATTCGTTGCACAACACACCAATCACTCGAAAAGACGAGTGATTAACCGGCGAGTTGACCAACGAAAGGGTTCGCGAAGGTGAAGAACAGAGCGATACCAACACCGATCATGGTCACGGCGTCGAGCAGGCCGGCGACGATGAACATTTTAACTTGCAGCATTGGAACCATTTCTGGCTGACGCGCTGCGCCTTCCAGGAATTTGCCGCCCAGCAGGCCGAAACCAATGGCAGTACCCAGGGCGCCCAGGCCGATCAACAGTGCAACAGCGATAGCGGTTAGACCAACTACAGTTTCCATCTTTCCTCCCGACTTTTACGTCGTATGGTTTAGGTTTTTTAGATTTTAAAGCGGTAAAACAAATCGTTTCATAGCCCTGGTGGGCCACCTTCCCGTTTCACCGGGAAGGACATCAGACTAGTCGAGACTGGTCTTAATGGTTCTCTTCGTGCGCCATCGACAGGTAGACGATGGTCAGCATCATGAAGATGAAGGCCTGCAGGGTGATGATCAGGATGTGGAACACAGCCCACGCCCACTGCAGAACAATGCCCAGGCCGCTAAGCCAGAGCAGGCCGCTGCCGAACATCACAGCGATCAGAATGAACACCAGCTCGCCGGCATACATGTTGCCGAACAGTCGCAGGGCCAGGGAGATCGGCTTGGCGATCAGGGTCACGAATTCCAGCAGGAAGTTCACCGGGATCAGCAGGGCTTGAACAAAGATGTTCTTGCTGCCGAACGGGTGCAGGGTCAATTCGCCGATGAAGCCGCCGATGCCCTTGATCTTGATGCTGTAGAAAATGATCAGCGCGAATACCGACAGGGCCATGCCCAGGGTAGCGTTCGGGTCAGTGGTCGATACGGCACGGAATGGAATATGCGGGTCGCCGGAAATCGCCATGGCCAACTGAGGAATCCAGTCAACCGGGATCAAGTCGACGGCGTTCATCAGGAACACCCAGACGAAGATGGTCAGTGCCAACGGTGCAATCACCGGGCTACGGCCATGGAAGCTGTCTTTCACGCTGCCATCGACGAATTCGACCAATACTTCAACGAAGTTCTGCAAAGCACCTGGATGACCGGAAGTCGCCTTCTTCGCCGCCATGCGGAAAATTAGGACGAAGATCAGACCCAAAGCGACCGACCAGCCCAGAGTATCCAGGTGGAAAGCCCAGAAGCCCATTTCTTTGGCTTCTGCTGCGGAGTGGGCAAAGCCCCAGCCGCCGTTGGGAAGCTGACCGAAGGTCAAGTTCTGCAAGTGGTGCTGGATATAGCCCGAAGCGGTTGTTTCTGCCATGGTTGCCTCAAACGCCCTAAGGTTTCGAAAGTCTTGTTTTCATTAGCAGGGGAGCGAACCAGCTGACCAGTTGGGTCAACACGAAGACGCCGAATACAGCCAGCGGCGCCAATGGCTTCACACCTGCAAAGGTCAGTGCAAACAGCACTGCCGTCAAAATCAGTTTCCCCGCCTCGCCGGCATAAAAAGACCGGACGATAGCCTGGGCTGCTCGGGCGCCGGAAAACCGAAAGGCCCTGTGAGCAAAATACATATTGGGCAGCAAGGCTATCAGGCCTCCGCAAAGTCCCGAATATCCGGCTACGACTCCATGCCAGTACCAAAGCGCCAATGCGGCGATTAGCAAAATGACAAATTGAGCCAATAAAACCGGAAAAACAGCCAAGCGATGGAAGGGCAACGTGTTTGGCGTGCGGGTTTCCATCACTCTTGCTCCTCAATAGTCGGCTGCCGGAAATCAATAACTTGGCATAATTTGTGCCGACAAAATGCGCGCAGAGTATAGGGGCGGTTCTGCCCCTATTCAACTGCCGGGTAGTGATTTCCGATCACACGCTACATAAGCAAATGTTTCAGCGGATGTGGGCAAGGACACCCTGAAGCTCATCAAGGGAGTTATATCCGATGACCAATTGCCCTTTGCCTTTCTTGCCGTGGCGAATTTGTACCGCAGAGCCCAGGCGCTCGGCCAGGCGCTGCTCGAGACGCGCGATATCCGGATCGGGTTTGGCCGTTTCGACCGGTGCAGGTTTGCCGCTGAGCCACTGGCGAACCAAGGCCTCAGTCTGACGAACGGTAAGCCCTCGTGCGACAACGTGTCGCGCCCCTTCAACCTGTTGATTTTCCGGCAAACCGAGCAAAGCACGGGCGTGGCCCATTTCCAGATCGCCATGGGACAACATGGTCTTGATGACTTCCGGCAAAGCGATCAGGCGTAGCAAGTTGGACACGGTGACGCGGGACTTACCCACCGCTTCGGCCACTTGTTGCTGCGTCAGCTGGAATTCTTGCTGCAGGCGCTGCAAGGCGATCGCTTCTTCGATCGGATTGAGGTCTTCGCGTTGAATATTCTCGATCAACGCCATGGCGATCGCCGTTTCATCAGGCACATCACGCACCATCGCGGGAATGGTCTCTTTGCCGGCCTGCTGACTGGCGCGCCAGCGGCGTTCACCGGCGATGATTTCAAAACGACCGCCACCAATCGGGCGCACCACGATCGGCTGCATCACGCCTTGAGCTTTGATCGAATTGGCCAGTTCCTCCAACGCCTGGGGATCCATGTCACGGCGTGGCTGGTATTTGCCGCGCTGGATCAAGTCCAGAGGCAGGTGCTGCAGCTCGCGCTCGTCGGCCTGCACCGCTTGTTCTTCAAGCGATGTGACGGTCGGACCACTCAACAGTGCATCCAGTCCACGTCCGAGACCTCGTTTCTTGACGGCCATGGGGATTCCTTAAGTTGGCTGGGCTGCAGCGGTGCGGGAGTTGCGGCGTTGGCGGCGAACCATCTCGCCAGCCAGAGCCAGGTAGGCGATGGCGCCACGGGACGATTTGTCATACGCCAACGCAGGCATGCCATAGCTTGGCGCTTCGGCCAAACGGATATTGCGCGGAATCACGGTGTCGTAAAGCTGCTCGCCGAAGTGTTCCTTGAGCTGTGCCGACACATCGTTCATCAGGCTCAGGCGCGGATCGAACATGGTCCGCAGCAGGCCTTCGATCTGCAGGTTTGGGTTGAGCAATTCGGCGATACGCTTGATGTTATCCACGAGGTCGCTCAAACCCTCCAGTGCGTAGTACTCACACTGCATGGGGATAATCACCCCATCGGCAGCCACCAACGCATTGAGCGTCAGCATCGACAGCGACGGTGGGCAATCGATCAAAATGTAATCATAGTTCTCGCGGATCGGCGCCAAGGCGCTGCGCAGACGGCTTTCTTTCATCTGCATTTCCAGCAACACCACTTCCGCCGCAGTCAGATCGCGGTTGGCCGGCAGCAATTGATAACCGCCATGCTCGGAATAGTGCATGGCCTGGGCCAGGTCACACTCGCCGATCAGCAAGTCGTAGACCGAGTTTTCCAGACCGTGTTTATCCACACCGCTACCCATGGTGGCGTTGCCCTGTGGATCGAGATCGATCAACAGCACCCGTCGCTTGGTAGCGACCAAGGATGCTGCGAGGTTGATGCAGGTGGTGGTTTTGCCCACGCCACCTTTCTGGTTCGCTATCGCGAATACCTTAGCCATTCTTGCTTGTGTTCCCAATCATGCCGTGCGGCGCAGTATCAGCAGATGGCGTTGGCCTTGGCAACCGGGTACGGCCAAGGCGTGTTCGCTATCGAGGTGGAAGTCTGCCGGCAATGCTAACAGCTCATCACT
Source organism: Pseudomonas sp. RIT357 (assembly GCF_000632245.1). Taxonomy (NCBI): domain Bacteria; kingdom Pseudomonadati; phylum Pseudomonadota; class Gammaproteobacteria; order Pseudomonadales; family Pseudomonadaceae; genus Pseudomonas; species Pseudomonas sp. RIT357. The sequence goes on along the minus strand of NZ_JFYX01000004.1, from coordinate 130,104 downwards.
CGGATGGACGCCCTTCATTGCCAGCCAGCGGGTATCGCGGTCACCCAGGTGGCGTGTCCAGTTGCTGAAGTTCTCCATGCTGCTGAACGCCCGGGAAACAATTCCGTTGAAAGGCAATTCAGGCGTGAATTCTTCGACACGGCTGTGGATAACGTGAAGGTTATCCAGCTTGAGTTCGAGTTTGACCTGGGTCAGGAAGCGGGTTTTCTTGCCATTGCTGTCCAGGCAGGTCACTTGGGACTCGGGAAACAGGATGGCCAAAGGGATACCTGGCATGCCGCCGCCACTGCCCACATCCAACCAGCGACCGTTTTGAATAAATGGCATCACGCTCAAGCTGTCGAGCAAATGCCGGGACACCATCTCATCGGGATTGCGCACTGCCGTGAGGTTGTAAGCCTTGTTCCATTTGATCAACAGGGCTAGGTAGCCCAACAGCAACTCATGCTGGGCGGACGTCAGATCGACGCCCAATTGGCGTGCACCTGTGGATAACTCTTCGGCGTGTTGCAGGGTGACCAACGAACTCAAGCGCTTTGCTCCAACTGACGGCCCGCGCCGCGTTTTTTCAAATGAATCATCAACAGCGAAATGGCTGCCGGGGTGACGCCGGGAATACGTGAAGCCTGACCCAGGGTTTCTGGTCGAGTTATCCCCAGCTTGCTCTGAATTTCTTTCGAAAGCCCGGAAATCCCGGTGTAGTCGATATCCACAGGCAGCTTGGTGTCTTCACTGGCGCGCAGACGAGCAATCTCGTCCTGCTGCCGGTCAATGTAACCGGCGTACTTCGTCTTGATTTCGACCTGCTCGGCAACCTGTGGATCTTCTGCGCCGCCGCCCGTCACTTCGACCAAGCCAGCGTAGTCGATTTCCGGACGTGACAGCAGGTTCAGCAAGTTGTACTCGTGAGTCAGCGGCGTGCCGAATTTCTCGGCAATTGCATCACCTTGTTCGGTACCGGGGCGAACCCAAGTGCCTCTCAGGCGCTGCTCTTCCAACGCAATGCTTTCACGTTTTTTGCAGAAGGCTTCCCAGCGCACGTCATCGACCAGCCCCAGTTCGCGGCCTTTTTCGGTCAGCCGCAGGTCGGCGTTGTCTTCGCGCAGGATCAGACGGTATTCCGCCCGAGAAGTGAACATCCGGTACGGTTCCTGGGTACCCAGGGTAATCAGGTCGTCCACCAACACACCGATGTACGCTTCATCGCGACGCGGGCACCAACTGTCTTTGCCTTGTGCACGCAATGCGGCGTTGGTCCCGGCCAGCAAACCTTGGGCGCCAGCTTCTTCGTAACCGGTTGTGCCATTGATTTGGCCGGCGAAGAACAGCCCGCCGATCACTTTGGTCTCCAGGCTGTACTTCAGATCACGAGGATCGAAGTAGTCATACTCGATGGCATAGCCAGGTCGCACGATATGTGCGTTTTCCATGCCGCGAATCGATTGCACGATCTGGATTTGCACGTCGAACGGCAGGGAAGTAGATATCCCGTTCGGGTACAGCTCGTGAGTAGTCAGGCCTTCGGGTTCGATGAAGACCTGATGGCTCTCCTTGTCGGCAAAGCGGTGGATCTTGTCTTCGATCGATGGGCAATAGCGCGGGCCAATCCCCTCGATCACACCGGAATACATCGGCGAACGGTCGAGGTTCGCGGCAATGATCTCGTGAGTTCGGGCATTGGTGTGGGTAATCCAGCAACTCACCTGTTTGGGGTGTTGCTCCTTGGAACCCATGAACGACATCACCGGGATCGGCGTATCGCCCGCTTGCTCAGTCATCAACGAGAAATCCACAGAACGCCCGTCGATACGCGGCGGGGTTCCGGTTTTCAGGCGACCGACACGCAGCGGCAATTCACGCAGGCGTTTTGCCAAGGCAATCGACGGAGGATCACCGGCACGGCCACCGGAATAATTCTGCATTCCGATGTGGATAAGTCCGCCAAGGAAGGTTCCGGTGGTCAAAACCACAGATTCTGCGAAGAAGCGCAGACCCATTTGGGTGACAACGCCCTTCACCACGTCTTGTTCGACGATCAGGTCATCCGCTGCTTGTTGAAATATCCACAGGTTCGGCTGGTTTTCCAGGGTTTCACGTACAGCAGCCTTGTACAGAATGCGGTCAGCTTGTGCCCGAGTGGCGCGCACTGCCGGGCCTTTGCGGCTGTTGAGAACGCGAAATTGAATACCACCCTTATCGGTTGCCATGGCCATTACGCCGCCAAGGGCGTCGATTTCCTTGACCAGATGGCTTTTGCCGATACCACCAATGGCGGGGTTGCAACTCATTGCACCGAGGGTTTCCACGTTGTGCGTGAGCAACAGGGTTTTTACGCCCATGCGTGCTGACGCCAGTGCTGCCTCGGTACCGGCATGACCGCCGCCGATGACGATCACTTCAAAACGGGAAGGGAAATCCACCACGCACCTCGTGCCTGCTTAAGTAGGTAATTAGGAATTGATTGATTGAACTGGTTTTAGAGCTTTGGCGGCAAGTATAGGGACTTAGCCCTTCCTAAAGAACCCTTTGCACAAAATTTAACCAGCTGTGGATGAATCACAGACAATAGAAATTAAAAGAGAGAAATTTATTAAATCTTTGTTTTTATGTTTATTTCTACTGAGCATCATTTCTGTGGATAGATATCTGCAGGCCTTTATTTACGGTATGTACAGAGATTCAAAAGTCTGTGGTCATGTGCCAATGAGGCCCTTGGATAAGTACGCTAAGCCTGTGGATTAAACAGTCACTTATCCACAGAGGGGTTTTTACTCAGGTTTCAAGCCCTGTTATCAACTGGGTACAGGGGCGGTTATTCACAGGGCTTAATCCACAGAAATCGAGCAAACACGCTATACCGAGGTCACGGTGAAGCCACCGAAATCCTTCGACTCGGAAGTGAACAGCGTAAAAAGAGATCTATTGTGAGAAATCTGCAGTGCAGTTAATAATAGCGATTATCATTAACTTGCCCTCTCGCACCCTATGCCTACTCCTTCACACACGGTTGCCGTCCAGCATATTTACGAACAGCACCATTCTTGGTTGCACGGGTGGCTCAGAGGTAAGTTGCATAACGCCTGCGATGCGGCCGATGTCGCACACGATACGTTCGTGCGCATTCTTGGTGGGCGCCATGCGGCGCAGATCCTTGAGCCACGTGATTATCTGGCGACCATCGCCAGGGGGCTGGTAATTGACCGCTACAGGCGTCACGCCATTGAACAGGCTTATAAGCAAAGCCTGGCCGAGCGTCCTGATGCCACTGCCATCAGTGAAGAAGATAAGGCGATCATCATCGAAACCCTGGTGGCTGTGGATAAAGCTCTCGCCAGCTTGGGCGAACGCTCGCGGCGGATCTTCATGCTGTCGCAGATTGACGGCCTGACTTATCAACAGATCGCCGATCAACTGCAGGTGTCACTGACGACCGTGAAGAAGCACATGGTTCGCGCGTTGACCGAATGTTCAATGATCATGGCCTCCTTGTAATGGCAGCGCCTGATCGCAAGACCTTCGAGGCTGCCGCCGGCTGGTACGTGCAGTTTCAATCCCAGACGCCCACAGCGGCCGAGCGCCATGCCTGGCAGCAATGGCTCAACATCGACCCGTCCCATCAGGCGGCGTGGAATCAGATGGAGCAATTGCAACGCAGCCTGGGTGCCTTGCCCCAGGATTTCACTCGCCGCGCTTTGTCGGCCACACAGCAACGTCGCCAGGTGCTCAAGTGGATGCTGGTACTCGGCAGCACCGGTTACTTGGGGTGGAATGTTCAGCAACATAAGTCCCTGGGCAATGTTTGGGCCGATTTCCGTACACCTTTGGGCAAGCGCCGGCGCATCGAACTGGCCGACGGCACCCGGATTGACCTGAATACCCAAACCGCCATTGATGTGCTGTTCGACGGACGCCAGCGCTTGATACGCCTGCGCGAAGGCGAAGTTCTTATCCACACTGGCAAGTCGGGCGCGCAGATGCCCTTCTATGTTGAGACTCAGCAGGGTCGCATCCAGGCTTTGGGGACACACTTTACTGTGCGCCAACTGCCGGATTTCACACGGGTCGGAGTGCTGGAAGACCGCGTCAGCATTTCACCCACTGATCGACCAGACCTCAGCCGACTGCTTATTGCAGGCGAGAGTGCGCAATTCAATCGGCAAAGCGTAGGGGTAAGCCAACCTTACAGCGGGGCTGAAGCTGCTTGGGTCGACGGACAACTGATCGTGCTCGATGCCCGGCTCGGCGATGTGATCGACGAGCTCGGTCGTTATCGACCTGGGGTCCTGCAATGCGATCCAGCTTCGGCGCGCCTGCGGGTTTCCGGCACATTCCGATTGGATTCCACCGATGCGGTGCTGGCCAACCTGCAAGCGACGCTGCCGATCCAGGTCAATTACTTCACCCGTTACTGGGTTTCGGTGAAGCGAATCGGCTGAGCAAAAAAATAATCCACAGGGTTATCTTTTTTTTACCTGACGCGGCCCTACAGGTAATCACGACGCTACCTTCAGGGTTTATCCACCTATGCGCCTTCCTCCTAAGCTTCGCCAGCGACTCTCCTGCCACGGCCTGACCTACGGTTTGCTGCTTACCTCTACCGCCGCTGCCTGCGGGTTGTTATCAACAGGCGCCCTTGCAGCCAGCGTGGTGCAGCACTTCGCTATTGGCGCAGGTCCGCTCGACAGCGCCTTGAGCCAATTTGCGGCCAGGGCCAATGTGATCCTGTCCTTTTCGCCCCAGCAGACCGCTCATTTGAATACCCCTGGGCTTGAGGGGGACTATTCGGTGGAGCAGGGCTTTGCGCTGCTGTTGCAAAACTCGGCGTTAGAGGCTGTGGCTCAGGCGCCTGGTAGCTACATATTGCAAACGGCGCCCACAGGCGAACTGACCCTTGCGCCCACGACTGTAAGCACGGTTCAACTGGACGGTTTCAATCAGGAGATCGCCGGGGATGTGGGCTACAAAGCTCAAAACAGCCGGATTGGGACCAAAACCAGCACGCCACTGTCGGAAACACCGCGGTCGGTATCGGTCGTCACCGGTCAGCGCATCAAGGACCAGAAGTCCCAGTCCCTTACTGAAGTACTGGGCTACGTGCCGGGTATTTTCGCCCCGCCCTTCGCTGCCGGCGATAGTCTGGCCGGTGACCTGTTCTTCATTCGCGGTTTCAACGCCACAGACTATGGCTACGGCCTGCTGCGTGATGGACTACGTGTTCAGGGCAACCGGTACGACACCACCAGCGAGCCTTATGGCCTGGAGCGGGTCGAAATATTCCGTGGGCCTTCGTCGCTGCTCTACGGTGAAAATGCCCCCGGTGGCTTGGTAAACCTGGTCAGTAAACATCCAACCGCCACGCCGCAAGGCGAGGTACAACTGGGCTATGGTTCGAATAACCGCCGTCAGGTGGGTGTAGATATCTCCGGTCCGCTCAACGACAGCGGCGACATCCTTGGACGCGTGGTGATGCTGGGGCGTAAGTCTGATACCCAGACTGATCATGTGCCGGATGATCGCCTCTACGTTGCTCCCTCCCTGACCCTGAATTTCGACGACTACAACACCCTCACCCTGCTCGCCAGCTACCAGAAGGATCACACCAACCTGGAACTCGGCCTACCAGCTGCCGGCACGTTACTGACGAATCCCAACGGTAAGTTGTCCAAGCACACCATGCTCGGGAATCCAGACTGGAACACCTTCGAACGTGAAGCCTGGAGCACGGGGTATGAGCTCGCTCATAGCTTCAATGACGACTGGCAGTTCCGCCAGAACTCGCGCTACATGCAGTCGCGTATCAACCGTCACGAAACCTGGCCGGGCCAATTGAACAACGGCGGTTTCGGGACCCGGCTGAACATGAACGCCTACGATCGCGACAACAAGTCGATGGTTTATTCCTTGGATAACCAGCTGGAAGGCAAATTTCAGGTCGGCGGGCTGGAAAATACCCTGCTGTTCGGCGCCAGCTACGACCGCACTTCTTTCAATCAAGATTGGAATGCCGGGTTCGCCGGCACCATCGATGTGTATAACCCTGTTTACTTGCGCGACCCGACCACGCCTCTGGCAGTACAGAACACGTTGCTCGAACAGCAGATGAAAGGGGTTTATGCACAGCTGCAGAGCAAGTATGACCGCTGGTTATTCCTGTTGGGTGGCCGTCAGGACTGGGTCGAGAGTGATTTCCGCGACAAGGTCAACAAGGCCAGCGATACCGGCTCTGAAGATCGCAAGTTCACCTATCAGGGCGGGGTGATGTACCAGTTCGACAACGGCCTGACGCCGTATGTGAGCTATTCCACTGCATTCGTGCCGGTGCAGCAGATTTCCAACGCCGGTTCACCCTTGAAGCCGATTACCAGCAGCCAATACGAAGTAGGCGTGAAGTACGAACCGATCGGCTGGGATACGGCAATGACTGTGTCGGTGTATGACTTGCGCAAGGAAGACGATACCTACCTCGACGCCACCACTAACAGCTACCGCCAAGTAGGCGAAAGTCGGTCCAAGGGCGTTGAAGTCGAGGTCAACAGCAACGTCACGCCTAACCTGAATTTAACGGCGGCCTACACCTACACTGACGCTCGAATCACTAAGGACTCCGCTACTTCTCTGGTCGAAGGGCACCAACTGACCGGGGTGCCGCGGAATCAGGCGTCTGTATGGGGCAAATACCGATTCCTCGACAGTCAGCTCAAGGGGTTGTCCCTGGGGGCGGGCGTGCGTTATTTCGACAGTACCTTTTCCTACACCGCGCCCACGCTGTACGGAAAATTGGACGCGGGAAGCGTCACCTTGGTGGATGCATCCGTTGGCTATCAGTTCGACAAAAACTGGTCGGTTGATGTGAATGCCAAGAACCTGTTCGACAAGGAATATGTATCCGGTTGCAACGATGCAGGGCGTTGTTACTGGGGTGACAGCCGTACCTTGCTCGGTACGGTGTCCTACAACTGGTAAACCATTGTGGATAACGTTGCTATTTACCGATGCAGAAGCTGGAAAAGATCCGTCCCAACAAATCATCGGAGCTGAAGGCGCCGGTGATTTCCCCCAGCAGCTGCTGTGCCTGACGTAGATCCTCGGCCAGCAGCTCCCCTGCCCCCGCCAAGGTCAGCTGCGCGCGTCCGTGCTCAAGGGCCGCACTGGCATGACGCAGTGCCTCCAGGTGCCTGCGACGCGCACTGAAGCTGCTTTCTGAGGTCTGCTCGTAACCCATGCAGGCCTTGAGATGGTCGCGCAGCAATTCCAGGCCATTACCCGCCGACTTGGCGCTCAGGCTGATCGTGACGTGGCCATCCTCACCCATTTCAAGGGCGATGGCTTCGCCTGTCAGGTCAGCCTTGTTGCGGATCAAGGTGACGTTAGCCGGGTCAGGTCGTTGTTCAAGAAACTCCGGCCAAAGGGCAAAAGGATCCGCAGCCTCAGGCGCAGTGGCATCAACCACCAGTAATACGCGGTCTGCTTCACTGATGGCTTTGAGGGCGCGCTCTACGCCGATCTTTTCCACCTGGTCATCGGTATCGCGCAAGCCTGCGGTGTCAACCACGTGCAGCGGCATGCCGTCGATGTGGATATGTTCGCGCAGGATGTCCCGGGTGGTGCCGGCAATCTCGGTGACGATGGCAGCCTCACGTCCGGCCAAGGCATTTAGAAGGCTGGACTTACCCGCGTTGGGGCGACCGGCAATGACCACCGTCATGCCATCGCGCAGCAAGGCGCCTTGCCCCGCTTCACGCAGCACTGTGGATAACTCCTCGCGGACTTTATCCAACATTGCCAATACGTGGCCATCGGCGAGGAAGTCGATCTCTTCCTCAGGAAAATCAATCGCCGCCTCTACGTAGATGCGCAGGCTGATCAATTGCTCGGTCAAGTTATGCACACGCAGGGAAAATGCCCCCTGCAGCGAACGCAACGCATTGCGTGCGGCCTGTGCGGAACTCGCTTCGATCAGGTCCGCGATAGCTTCGGCCTGGGCCAGATCGAGCTTGTCATTCAAAAACGCGCGTTCACTGAACTCACCCGGCCGGGCGAGACGGCAGCCTAATTGCAGGCAACGCTGCAGCAGCATATCCAGGACTACAGGACCACCGTGGCCTTGCAGTTCCAGGACATCCTCACCGGTGAAAGAGTTAGGTCCAGGGAAATAGAGGGCCAGACCCTCATCCAATACGCTGTGGTCTGCATCCAGAAACGGGCCGTAATGGGCATACCGCGGTTTCAATTCCCGGCCGCTGATGGCCTTGGCTGCCATGCCGGCGAGGGGCCCGGAAATTCGAACGATACCCACACCGCCGCGACCTTGAGCGGTTGCGACAGCAGCGATGGTTTCACGAGGAGCGCTCATCAGCAGGTTCCAGAACAAAAGTGACGGAAAGCAAAACGCCCCACTAGGGGGCGTCTTGAGTGGTTATCCACAGAGTAAATTACGCCTCGGCTTTTTTGGTAGCCGCTTCGATTTTACGTGTGATGTACCACTGTTGAGAGATCGACAACACGTTGTTGACCACCCAGTACAGAACCAGACCAGCTGGGAACCACAGGAAGAAGAAGGTGAAGATGATTGGCATCATTTTCATCACTTTAGCCTGCATCGGATCCGGCGGTGTTGGGTTCAGACGCTGCTGGATGAACATGGTCGCGCCCATGATGATCGGCAGGATAAAGAATGGGTCCTTGATCGACAGATCAGTTATCCACAGCATGAACGGTGCCTGGCGCATTTCCACGCTTTCCAGGAGTACCCAGTACAGCGATAGGAACACCGGCATCTGCACCAGAATAGGCAAGCATCCACCCAACGGGTTGATCTTCTCTTTCTTGTACAGCTCCATCATGGCCTGCGACATTTTCTGCCGATCATCACCATGCTGCTCTTTCAACGCGGCCAGTTTCGGAGCTACGGCACGCATGCGAGCCATCGACTTGTAGCTGGCAGCCGACAGTGGGAAGAAGATCCCCTTGATCAGCATGGTCAGGAATATGATCGAGAAGCCCCAGTTACCCACAATGCTGTGGATATGTTGCAGCAGCCAGAAGATAGGCTGGGCAATGAACCACAGAATGCCGTAATCCACAGTCAGTTCCAGACCTGGGGACAACTCTTTCAGCACGGCCTGGCTTTTCGGGCCGGCGTACAGGGTAGCGCTGGTTTCAGCCTTGGCACCTGGAGCGACGGTCAACGCCGGGCCAGTAAAGCCAATGATGTAGTTACCTTGGCTGTCTTTACGGGTTTGAACCAGGTTGGCTTCACCCTTGTTCGGGATCCAGGCGGTCACGAAATAGTGTTGCAACCAGGCAACCCAGCCGCCTTGGACGGTTTCTTTCAGCGCGCCTTTGTCGATATCTTTCATCGACACTTTTTTGTACGGCTCGTTACTTGTCCACAGGGCTGCGCCCAAGTAGGTAGCGGTACCAGTAGCGGTGCTGGAAGAAGGATCGGAGCTGCCATCACGCTTGAGTTGGGCAAACAAATTGCCGCTCCAAGGTTTTTCGCTGGTGTTGTCGATCAGGTAAGTGACCTTCAGGTCGTACAAACCGCGAGTGAAGCTGAAACGCTTGATGTAGTTGACGCCGTCGAGGCTGAATTTCAGGTCGACGTTCAACTGGTTTTGGCCATCCGCCAGTTGATAAACCTTCTTTTCGGTCGAATAAACCGGACGACCGGTAGCGCGGGCATCCGGACCATTAGTGCCGGTCAGACCGCTTTGCGCCAGATAAGTACGTTCACCACCGTTATCGAACAGTTGGAACGGTACATCCGGATGGTCTTGGCGACGTGGATACAGCGGCAGTTTCAACTGCGCGATATCACCACCTTGTGGGTCGATAGCCAAGTCGAGCACATCCGTTTTCACGAGGATGAGGTCTTTATTGGTGACCACTGGCGTTTCTAAAGGGGCGCTTGTCTCGCCATTCGCGCTGGGAACATCTGCACTCGCGGACGCATTGGTACCCAGCGGGGTGTCCGGAATAGCCGGCGCAGCCTGATTGGTAGCAACATTCTGAGTCGGCAGGGCAGCTTGGCCATAATCCTGGTTCCACTTAAGAACCATGACGTAGGACACGATTGCCAGGGCGACGATCAGGATCGTGCGTTTAATATCCATGATTACTCGGCCATCGAAGAAGAACGGGAGGTAGGGATAGGTGGAACCGGGTCATAACCACCGGGATTCCACGGATGACAGCGACCTAAACGACGAAAGGTCAGCCAGCCACCGCGCAGAAGACCATGATTTTCTATGGCTTCTAACGCGTAGCAGGAACAACTGGGGTAGAAACGACAGTGACTGGCCATCAGAGGACTAATGGCATAGCGATAAAACTGGATCGGAACGAGTGCCAGTTTACGCATTGGTACTGTCTACCCCTACAGTTTCGGTGCTGACTGCTGGTGCTGGTTTGTTGGTACGCGCCAGACGTTTCCAGAGCTTGCCGAAATGCTGAATCAATTCGGGGTTTTCTACATCCCCCAAGCCTTTGCGCGCGACGATAACAATATCCCAACCAACCAGAGTGTCCTGGTGGAGGCGAAACGATTCGCGCATCAGACGCTTGAGGCGATTGCGCTCAACGGAGAGCTTTACGCTCTTCTTGCCAATCACCAACCCGAGACGGGGGTGATCAAGATCGTTGTTACGCGCAAGGAGCAGGAGATTTTTCCCCGGAACCTTGCCGGTGGGGGAGTCAAAGACTGCCTTGAAGTGCCGGGGTGTTAGCAGACGCTTTTCCCGACTGAAGTCCTGACTCACCACCAGTACCGGATTATCAAACTGCCAGACGCGCACGACCTTTGGCGCGGCGACGCGACAGGACAGCACGGCCGTTCTTGGTAGCCATGCGAGCACGGAAGCCGTGAGTACGGGCGCGTTTGATGGTGCTTGGTTGGAAAGTACGTTTCATGGCGTTGTTACCTGGTTCGTCCACAACGGGCCGGAATGGCCCCCGTTTTAAGAGACCGGCGATTCTAGAGAAAGCAAGCCTCTAGGTCAATTTCCAACCAGCTTTTCCTTCAATTAGATCTCTATCGGGTAAAACCCCCTTTTCTATCCGCCTGGCTTCCATGAGCAATGTCATAGATATAAAAATAAAGAAGGAAGTTATTTAAAGCTTTTCTATAAAGCTTATAAAAGCTAGGCAGGCCATCCTCTGTGGATAACTGCCTTGAGGCCATATTCAACTTGATGTACAGAGGATGACAACATGGGGGAGAAGCGGTGCTCTGCCTGTGCTGCGCTGTCGGATAAGCTGTGTGTGGAATGGCATGTTATCCACAGCCCAGTTACCCACAGACTTTCACCCCCACTTGTACAACGAGCTCAGGGCCGCTTATCCACAGACCTTATGCACAGACCACTGGTCGGCTTTTTCCGGGATAAGACATTGATTTTGGGTGCCCTGTGGGCAACCTACATGTGGATAAGTGGGCGGCTCGCCGCTACAATGGCGGCTGTTTTTGCCTCACCGGCTTTCAACTTAGGGGATATCCGTGTCAGTGGAACTTTGGCAGCAGTGCGTGGAGCTTTTGCGCGATGAGCTGCCTGCCCAGCAATTCAACACCTGGATCCGTCCGCTACAGGTCGAAGCCGAAGGCGACGAGTTGCGTGTCTACGCACCTAATCGTTTTGTTCTCGACTGGGTCAACGAGAAGTACCTGAGCCGCGTTCTCGAATTGCTCGACGAACACGGCAATGGCCTTGCGCCTGTGCTCTCCTTATTAATAGGCAGCAAACGCAGCTCGGCGCCTCGCGCTGCGCCGAATGCGCCATTGGCGGCGAGCGCTTCTCAAGCTCAGGCCGCAGCGGCACCTGTTAATAACTCGCCTGCTCCCGTTGCCCAGACGCCTTCCAAATCGGCGTCACAGAAAAACGCACCTATTAATGAAGAGCCGTCTCGCGACAGCTTTGACCCCATGGCTGGTGCCAGCTCGCAGCAGGCACCGATTCGCGCCGAACAGCGCACCGTACAGGTCGAAGGCGCGCTCAAGCACACCAGCTACTTGAACCGCACCTTTACCTTCGAGAATTTCGTCGAAGGTAAATCTAACCAGCTGGCTCGCGCCGCGGCCTGGCAAGTGGCGGATAACCCCAAGCATGGTTACAACCCGCTCTTCCTTTATGGTGGCGTGGGCTTGGGTAAAACTCACTTGATGCACGCTGTGGGTAACCACCTATTAAAGAAGAACCCGAATGCCAAGGTCGTTTACCTGCACTCGGAGCGCTTCGTAGCGGACATGGTTAAGGCCTTGCAGCTCAATGCCATCAACGAGTTCAAGCGGTTCTACCGTTCCGTTGACGCCTTGCTGATCGATGACATTCAGTTCTTTGCTCGTAAGGAACGTTCACAGGAAGAGTTTTTCCATACCTTCAACGCCCTGCTCGAAGGCGGCCAACAGGTCATCTTGACCAGTGACCGTTATCCGAAGGAAATCGAAGGCCTGGAAGAACGCTTGAAGTCGCGCTTTGGCTGGGGCCTCACCGTTGCGGTAGAGCCGCCGGAGCTGGAAACCCGCGTTGCGATCCTGATGAAAAAAGCCGATCAGGCAAAAGTCGATCTGCCACACGACGCTGCTTTCTTTATCGCACAGCGCATTCGTTCCAACGTGCGTGAACTCGAAGGCGCGCTCAAGCGAGTCATCGCACACTCGCATTTCATGGGGCGCGACATCACCATCGAGCTGATTCGCGAATCCTTGAAAGACTTGCTGGCACTGCAGGACAAACTGGTGAGTGTGGATAACATCCAGCGCACCGTGGCCGAGTACTACAAGATCAAGATTTCCGACCTGCTGTCCAAGCGCCGTTCTCGCTCGGTGGCTCGTCCGCGACAAGTGGCCATGGCCCTCTCCAAGGAGTTGACCAACCATAGCCTGCCGGAAATCGGCGATGTGTTTGGTGGTCGCGACCACACCACAGTCTTGCACGCATGCCGCAAGATCAACGAACTTAAGGAATCCGACGCGGATATTCGCGAGGACTACAAGAACCTGCTGCGTACACTGACCACTTGATGACACCAGCGCAGCTTATTAAGGCAAGGGACTAGACCATGCATTTCACCATTCAACGCGAAGCCCTGTTGAAACCCCTGCAACTGGTCGCAGGCGTCGTCGAGCGCCGACAGACCTTGCCGGTGCTCTCCAACGTATTGCTGGTTGTCGAGGGCCAGCAGTTGTCCCTGACTGGTACCGACCTGGAAGTCGAATTGGTTGGCCGCGTGCAGCTGGAAGAGCCTGCAGAGCCTGGCGAGATTACTGTGCCAGCGCGTAAGCTGATGGACATCTGCAAGAGCCTGCCGAACGACGCGCTGATCGACATTAAGGTTGATGAGCAGAAGTTGGTGGTCAAGGCGGGTCGCAGTCGTTTCACGCTGTCCACTTTGCCGGCCAATGATTTCCCGACTGTGGAAGAAGGCCCAGGCTCACTGACCTGCAGCCTTGAGCAAAGTAAACTGCGCCGTCTTATCGAACGCACCAGCTTCGCCATGGCCCAGCAGGACGTGCGTTACTACCTCAACGGAATGCTGCTGGAAGTGTCGGAAGGCATCATCCGCGCCGTGGCCACCGACGGTCACCGTCTGGCAATGTGCTCAATGCGGGCCGATATCGGTCAACCTGATCGTCACCAGGTGATTGTTCCGCGTAAGGGTATTCTCGAACTGGCACGCCTGCTCACCGAGCCGGATGGCAATGTCAGCATCGTACTGGGTCAGCACCATATCCGCGCGACCACCGGCGAATTCACGTTCACGTCCAAGCTGGTCGACGGCAAATTCCCGGATTACGAGCGTGTGCTGCCTAAAGGTGGGGACAAGTTGGTAATCGGTGACCGTCAGGCCCTGCGTGAAGCGTTCAGCCGTACCGCGATTCTGTCCAACGAAAAGTACCGTGGTATTCGTCTGCAATTGGCCAACGGTCAGTTAAAAATTCAGGCCAATAACCCGGAGCAGGAAGAAGCGGAAGAAGAAGTCGGCGTTGACTACAACGGTGGTTCCCTGGAAATCGGCTTCAACGTGAGCTACTTGTTGGACGTGTTGGGTGTGATGACCACTGAACAGGTTCGCCTGATCCTGTCTGACTCCAACAGCAGCGCTCTGGTGCAGGAATCCGACAACGACGACTCGGCTTATGTTGTTATGCCGATGCGCCTGTAATCATGCTCAGCAGAAGCTAGATGTCCCTTAGTCGCGTCTCGGTCACCGCGGTGCGCAATTTGCATCCGGTGACCTTCTCCCCCTCCCCCCGCATCAACATCCTCCACGGCGCCAACGGTAGTGGCAAAACCAGCGTGCTGGAAGCCATCCACCTACTAGGGCTTGCCCGTTCCTTTCGCAGTGCCCGCTTGTTGCCGGTGATTCAGTACGAACAACTGGCCTGCACGGTCTTCGGCCAAGTCGAACTGGCAGAAGGGGGCCACAGCAGCCTGGGGATTTCGCGTGATCGCGGCGGTGAGTTCCAGATTCGCATCGACGGGCAAAACGCTCGCAGTGCTGCGCAACTGGCAGAGATCCTGCCGTTGCAACTGATCAACCCTGACAGCTTCCGATTACTGGAAGGTGCGCCGAAAATCCGCAGGCAGTTCCTCGATTGGGGAGTGTTCCACGTGGAACCACGATTCATGGCCACATGGCAGCGCCTGCAGAAGGCCCTGCGGCAGCGGAACTCATGGCTGCGGCATGGTACACTTGACGCCGCTTCGCAAGCGGCCTGGGACCGGGAATTGTGCCTGGCCAGCGATGAAATAGATGAATACCGCCGCGCCTATATCAAAGCCTTGAAACCAGTCTTTGAGCAGACCTTGAGTGAGTTGTTGGATCTCGAGGGGCTGACGCTGAGTTACTACCGTGGTTGGGATAAAGAGCGTGAGCTGAGTGCAGTGCTCGCGACTTCCCTGCAACGGGATCAGCAAATTGGCCATACCCAGGCCGGACCCCAACGGGCTGATTTGCGTCTTAGATTAGGCGCACACAATGCTGCGGACATCTTGTCCCGTGGCCAGCAGAAGTTGGTGGTGTGTGCACTGCGTATCGCCCAGGGTCATCTGGTTAGCCAAGCCCGACGTGGTCAGTGTATTTATCTGGTGGATGACTTGCCGTCTGAACTCGACGAGCAACATCGCCGTGCGTTATGCCGCTTGTTGGAAGAATTACGCTGCCAGGTTTTTATCACCTGTGTAGACCACGAATTATTGAGGGAAGGCTGGCAGACGGAAACGCCAGTCGCTTTGTTCCACGTGGAACAAGGCCGTATCACCCAGACCCACGACCATCGGGAGTGAAGGCATGAGCGAAGAAAACACGTACGACTCGACCAGCATTAAAGTGCTGAAAGGTTTGGATGCCGTACGCAAACGTCCCGGTATGTACATTGGCGACACTGATGACGGTAGCGGTCTGCACCACATGGTGTTCGAGGTGGTCGACAACTCCATCGACGAAGCTTTGGCCGGTCACTGCGACGACATCAGCATCATCATCCACCCGGACGAATCCATCACCGTGCGTGACAACGGTCGTGGCATTCCGGTAGATGTGCACAAAGAAGAAGGTGTTTCGGCAGCAGAGGTCATCATGACCGTGCTCCACGCCGGCGGTAAGTTCGACGATAACTCCTATAAAGTATCCGGCGGTTTGCACGGTGTGGGTGTGTCGGTAGTGAATGCTCTGTCCGAAGAGCTGATCCTGACCGTTCGCCGTAGCGGAAAGATCTGGGAACAGACCTACGTCCACGGTGTTCCACAGGAGCCGATGAAAATCGTTGGCGACAGTGAAACCACCGGTACTCAGATTCATTTCAAGCCGTCCGATGAAACATTCAAGAATATCCACTTCAGCTGGGACATTCTGGCCAAGCGTATTCGCGAACTCTCCTTCCTCAACTCCGGTGTGGGTATCGTCCTTAAGGACGAGCGCAGCGGCAAGGAAGAGCTGTTCAAGTACGAAGGTGGTCTGCGTGCATTCGTTGAATACCTGAACACCAACAAGACTGCGGTCAACCAGGTGTTTCACTTCAACATTCAGCGCGATGACGGCATCGGCGTGGAAATCGCCCTGCAGTGGAACGACAGCTTCAACGAGAACCTGTTGTGCTTCACCAACAACATTCCCCAGCGCGATGGCGGCACTCACTTGGTGGGTTTCCGTTCCGCGCTGACGCGTAACCTGAACACCTACATCGAAGCCGAAGGCCTGGCGAAGAAGCATAAAGTTGCCACCACCGGTGACGATGCGCGTGAAGGTTTGACCGCGATTATCTCGGTGAAAGTGCCGGATCCTAAGTTTAGTTCCCAGACTAAAGACAAGCTGGTGTCTTCCGAAGTGAAGACAGCCGTTGAACAGGAAATGGGTAAATACTTCTCGGACTTCCTGCTGGAGAATCCGAACGAAGCCAAGCTGGTCGTCGGTAAGATGATCGATGCTGCGCGTGCCCGGGAAGCCGCGCGTAAGGCTCGCGAGATGACCCGTCGTAAAGGCGCGTTGGATATCGCCGGCTTGCCGGGCAAACTGGCTGACTGCCAGGAAAAAGACCCTGCCCTCTCCGAACTGTACCTGGTGGAAGGTGACTCTGCTGGCGGTTCCGCCAAGCAGGGTCGTAACCGTCGCACCCAGGCCATCCTGCCGTTGAAGGGTAAGATCCTTAACGTAGAGAAAGCTCGCTTCGACAAGATGATTTCTTCCCAGGAAGTTGGCACCTTGATCACGGCGTTGGGCTGCGGTATCGGTCGCGACGAGTACAACATCGATAAGCTGCGCTATCACAACATCATCATCATGACCGATGCTGACGTCGACGGCTCTCACATCCGTACTCTGCTGCTGACTTTCTTCTTCCGTCAGTTGCCGGAGCTGATCGAGCGTGGCTACATCTACATCGCCCAGCCACCTTTGTACAAAGTGAAAAAGGGTAAGCAAGAGCAATACATCAAAGACGACGACGCCATGGAAGAGTACATGACGCAGTCGGCCCTGGAAGATGCGAGCCTGCACTTGAACGACGAAGCACCGGGTATTTCCGGTGAGGCGTTGGAGCGTCTGGTTAACGATTTCCGCATGGTGATGAAGACCCTCAAGCGGCTGTCGCGCCTATACCCACAGGAACTGACCGAACACTTCATCTATCTGCCGGCCGTGAGCCTGGAGCAGTTGGGCGATCATGCAGCGATGCAGGAGTGGCTGGCCCAGTACGAAGTACGTCTGCGCACTGTGGAGAAATCTGGCCTGGTGTACAAAGCCAGTCTGCGTGAAGACCGTGAACGTAATGTATGGCTGCCAGAGGTCGAACTGATCTCCCATGGTCTGTCGAACTACGTCACCTTCAACCGCGACTTCTTCGGCAGCAATGACTACAAAACTGTGGTCACCTTGGGCGCGCAACTAAGCACCCTGCTGGACGACGGCGCCTACATTCAGCGTGGCGAGCGTAAGAAAGCAGTCAAGGAGTTCAAAGAGGCCCTGGACTGGCTGATGGCAGAAAGCACCAAGCGCCACACCATCCAGCGATACAAAGGTCTGGGTGAGATGAACCCTGATCAATTGTGGGAAACCACCATGGACCCTGCTCAGCGTCGCATGCTGCGCGTGACCATCGAAGACGCCATTGGGGCAGACCAGATCTTCAACACCCTGATGGGTGATGCGGTCGAGCCTCGCCGTGACTTCATCGAGAGTAATGCTCTGGCAGTGTCTAACCTGGATTTCTGATCCAGGCGAGACCCGCAGAAAAAAGGCCAACGCTATGCGTTGGCCTTTTTTATTACGTGAAAATCAGTTTTTCTAAAATGCTCCACGTGGAACATCACCGTTTTCACCCATGGGAAGCTGTCGCCACACTCTCCAAACGGTACCCATACCCATAGATCGTCAACAGCTGCCAACCCCTGTCAGCAGTAAGCCCCAGCTTGTTACGCAACCGATAGATATGCGTATCCAAGGGTCTCGATGACACCATTTCTTCATGGGTCCAGAACCGCTCATAGAGGTACTCGCGGGACAGTGGCCGGGCCAGGTTGGCGAACAAGCAGCTCGCCAAGCGGTATTCCCGCTCGGTGAGGTTGATCGGTTTTCCCGCACGAGTGACGGTCAATTCGGCGTCGTCAAAGGTCAGATCATTGAAGCTCTGTACTTCCTGGGTCGCCGGCTTCTGCAGGCCATGGCGACGTAGAACGGCGGTCACCCGAGCCTTCAGTTCATTGGGGCGAAAGGGTTTGCTGACGTAATCATCGGCGCCACTGTTCAACGCGGTGACGATATCGCTTTCAGCATCGCGGCTAGTGAGCATGATCACGGCGGGTGGGGACTCCATGTGTTCACGGGTCCAGCGCAGCAATGCGATGCCAGTGATATCGGGCAGTTGCCAGTCGAGTATCAGCAGGTCAAAGGTTTCGCGACGCAATTGGCGCAGCAGGTCTTCGCCACGCTCGAAGCAATGAAGGGTCCAGGGCTGTTCGGCGGTGCTGGGGATTTGTCGCAGTGTCTGTTCCACCCGTCTCAATTCAGCGGGTTCGTCATCCAGTATTGCGACACGCATGGGTGGGTCCTTTCTTCTCGAAGAGTACTGCAGCCGTAGTGAAGGCACGTACTGCACAGATGCCGGCCGTCGAATCTGAAGAATTGTGCGCAGATTCGTCGGCCCCTTGGATCTCTCGGTACGCTGGGATCAATAAGTGATTAACCCAGTTAAAGTCCTCGGTACCTACGTGGGAAAGATACCGGCTCCAAGCCTTAAGGAAAAGGATCAGCCGACGCGTGCGCTGTCGTAAACTCCTGTGCCCTGATAGTGGATGCCCTTTGGAATTCCCACCTTTACGAGTCGCAAGCAGTAAAACTTTTCCACCGCGTCGAAAATGAGCTTCACTGGGCGCTATGCCACCTTCTACCGCATGCCAACAACAGGGACACGCTGATCAATGATGCTCTGGGGCAAGGCCGAAAAACGTCAACCCACCCATGCCCAACGGCTGTTCCACGGTCTGGTTCGTGAGTGGTTGTGGATCGGTTTGCTGTTGTTGCCGATCACAGCCTACCTCTCAATGAGTACTGGCCTGGCTTTGAACAACCCGCTGTATGACAGCCTTCGCCGTCTAACACCGCTGCCGGTGGATCCTCGTATCCTGCTGGTTACTATCGATGACGCCAGCCTGAAGAAGCTCGGCCAGTGGCCTTGGCCCCCTAGTTTGCACGCCGACCTGGTCGATCGTCTGAGCGCTGCACAACCCGCCAGCATTCTGTTGGATGTAATCTTCAGCGATCCCGCCGATCCCCTCCAAGAAAAACGTTTGGCAGATGCGGTGTGCAACGCCGGCAACGTACTGTTGCCCTTGGGGCGTGACGACTCTGCCAGTTATAGCCCACCCAGAGTACAAATGCGGCCGCTGCTCAAATGTGCCAAGGGGGTTGGGCATATCAACGTGGAGGCTGACAGCGATGGCGTGGTGCGCAGCCTTTATTTACGTGAGGGCCCACCCAATGCGACGGCACCTCAGTTGGCGTGGTTGGCGTTCACGATGAGCGGCCAGCCTTCAGAGATGCCAGGTGAGCCTGTGGATTCGAATTCCCAGGATTGGCATCGAGAGTATGCAGTTCGCATCCCGTATATCGCCCCCGACAGCCATTTTCCAAGCGTGTCTTATGTCAGCGTATTACGTGGCGAAGTCTCCCCCGAGCGGCTGCGCAATCGTCTGATTCTGGTAGGAGCGCCAGCATCGGGAATGGGTGATCGCTATGTCACGCCGCTCTCACCCATGGTGGGAACCACGGCGGGCGTGGAGATTCAGGCCAACGTTCTCAATGGATTGCTGCAAGGTCGCAGCATTGTGGACTTGCCCGACTGGGTGGCAGCCCTGATGGCAACATCCCTGGTGGCGGCACTACTGGGGCTGCTGCTCTACCGCCCACGCTTTGCACTGTGGATGACCCTTGGTTGTATGTTCACGGCTTTGCTCGGCTCATTTGCCCTATTGCGTATCGGCTACTGGTGGTCGCCTGCGGCCTGCCTGATCGGATTGCTGCTCAGCTACCTGATCTGGAACTGGCGACGTCTCAGCGTAATCCTGGCGTACTTTGGCTGGGAGTTGGCCCGATTGGATGACGAACCCAAAGTTCTGCCTGAGCGCCGACGTGCGCCTGCCAGCAAAGGTGATGTGTTGCAGGGGCGCATCTTTGCCCTAGAGCAAGCGGTAAGCCGTACAAGGGACACACGACGCTTTATGGCCGATGGTCTGGAGTGCCTGCCGGTGGCGACGCTGATCACAGACACACAAGGCAATATCCTGCTGGCCAATCGCATTGCCCGCGACGTGTTCGGCAGCGATCTGGTCAACCAAAACCTATTGGACCAATTGGTTGATCTGGGTTATCCACCCCTGCACAACGGCGTGCGCCCTGCCCTTTCGGCGTTGGAGCTTGTTGAGTTCCGTGATATTCACCAACGCAGCCTGCGCATGGAGCTTGCTCCTTTACTACCTGCCGAAGGGGATGTGGCGCTGGGTTGGTTGCTAAGCCTCACAGACCTGAGCAAAGAGCGCGAGGCCCAGCAGCACCGGGAAACCATGCTGCGTTTCCTTTCCCATGACCTGCGTGCACCGCACTCGGCGATCCTCGCGCTGCTCGACGTGCACAACGCCGAGTCGCCAGTATTTTCTCAGATTGAGCAGCAAGTACGCCGAGCCTTGAGCCTGACTGAATCCTTCGTCCAGTTGGCGAAAGCGGAGGCCGATGGTTACCACTTCCAACCGACGCTGTTTGCCATGCTGGTAATGGATGCTTTTGACCAGGTAGCACTGATCGCCCAGCTCAAAGGTATTCACCTGGTCCACGATCTTGAAGAGGCGGATGAAGGGATGGTGTCAGCCGATCAGTCCCTACTCACTCGCGCGTTATTCAATGTGCTGGAGAACGCGATCAAGTACTCGCCATCCGGCACCACCGTCCGGTTGAGACACAGCAGCGAACAAGGTTGGTTGGAATGCCTTATCAGCGACCAGGGCCCCGGGATAGCCTCCAAGGATTTACCGGAGCTGTTCAGTCAGTACAAACGCTTTGATTCAGCCCAAGGCAGCGAAGGGTTGGGGCTAGGGCTCACCATGGTCAAGGCAGTCGTGGAGCGCCATGGAGGACGTATCGAATGTGAAAGCACCCTAGGCAAAGGCACCACATTCAGACTGCAATTGCCCTTGCTGGAAGACTGTTAAAACGTCCTTTTCTGCTGTGCATAAAAAACCGGTCACAAGGACCGGTTTTTTATGCGGAAAAAACTTATGCACGTTTTTCGAGATTTTATCGGCTCTGGAAATATGTAAGTAAATCAGCTTCTTATGACTCAAAAAAGCTGATTCGCCAACAAACCGTACACAGGTTATCCACAGATCCTCATATCATCGGCGTATCCACAACAACTGGCTCCGGCGGTAGAGAACCCATGGCCCGCTGCTGTGCCTCATTCCACGCCTGGGCGCGCTCATTCAGCGCTGCAATAGCGCGTGGGCCTTCGCCTTCTGCGTACATTGGCTCGCCAATCACCACCGTGATGGTGCCCTCGCGTTTTGCCCAACCGGTCTTCGGCCAGAACCTGCCGGCGTTATGTGCAATCGGCAACACTGGCAGGTTGGCGTTGACCGCCAATGCTGTACCGCCACGGGAGAACTTGCCTACGGTCCCAAAGGGGACTCGTGTTCCTTCCGGAAAGATCAGCACCCACACGCCGTCTTTGAGCAGCTCATCGCCCTTCTTGGCGACATGCTTGAGCGCTGCCTTGGGGTTGTCACGGTCGATAGCAATCGGGCGCAACATGGCCATGGCCCAGCCGAAGAACGGCACGTACAGCAGCTCACGCTTGAGCACTTGGCTCAATGGCGAGAAGTAAGCCGAGAGAAAGAAGGTCTCCC
This sequence comes from Pseudomonas sp. RIT357, assembly GCF_000632245.1. Taxonomy (NCBI): domain Bacteria; kingdom Pseudomonadati; phylum Pseudomonadota; class Gammaproteobacteria; order Pseudomonadales; family Pseudomonadaceae; genus Pseudomonas; species Pseudomonas sp. RIT357. Next base: position 108,217 of record NZ_JFYX01000004.1, on the reverse strand, counting down.
AGGTGCTCTGGTGATTCGACAAAATCACGCACGGCTGGTCCGGTACGTTTTCCGCGCCCTTGACCTCGAAACGAATGTTCAGGAACACCTTGGTCAGCCACAACGCGCAGCGGCACCAATAGACGTTGATAAAGCGATAGCGCGCCTTGAACGGCAGGAACGGCGCAATAAAAAAGCTCAGGGTGCACCAGAGAAACGAACTGGTGCCCAGCAGCAGGTAAAAGAAAAAGGTTCTGATGGCCTGCAAAATCGACATGGCGGCATTTACCGTTGCGGGACAGGGCCCGCCTGTTAAAAGCGCACTCCCGAACAGTCCTTGGTCAGGAAGTCGAGGGCGGCTAGTTGTTGATAAGTTCTGCGGCAACCGCCGCCAGATCGTCAAAAATCAAGGTGCCTACCGGCAGGTTTTTCGCCTGGGTCTTTTCGCCTTTCCCGGTCTTTACCAAAACTGGCTGAGAGTCGACGGCTTTGGCCGCCTCTAGGTCACCGAGGCTGTCCCCGACGAACCATATCCCAGCCAAGGGCACCTTGTAATGTTCTGCAATGGTTTTCAACATGCCAGGTTTGGGTTTGCGGCAATCGCAGCCCTCATCCGGCCCGTGAGGGCAGTAAACCACCAGCCCCACCTCACCGCCCTGCTCCGCCACCAGCGTGCGCAAGCGCGCGTGCATGGCGTCCAGGGTAGCGATGTCGTAATAGCCACGGGCAATGCCGGACTGGTTGGTGGCGATGGCCACCGTCCAGCCGGCTTTGCTCAACTGCGCGATGGCCTCGATCGAACCGGGGAGTGGAATCCATTCCGCCACCGACTTGATGTAAGCGTCGGAGTCGTAGTTGATCACCCCGTCCCGATCGAGAATCAGCAGTTTCAACATGGTCAACTCAGTGTCGAAATGTCAGCGATGTTGACGAACAAGCCGCGCAGACGCGCCAGCATGGCGTAACGGTTTTTCCGCACGCCGGCATCTTCGGCATTGATCATCACGGCTTCGAAGAACGCATCCACCGGTTCACGCAGGGTGGCCAGGCGCGCCAGCGCTTCGGCGTAGTTACGCTCGGCGATCAGCGGCTTGACGGCGTTTTCTGCCTTGGCGATGGCCGAATTCAGCGAGAACTCTTTGGCATCGGCAAACAGGCCAGGGTCGACGTCGCCATTGCCCAGGCCTTCGGCCTTGCTCAGCAGGTTCGACACACGCTTGTTCACAGCGGCCAGGGCATCGGCTTCCGGCAACTTACGGAAGGCCTGTACGGCTTGTACGCGCTGATCGAAGTCCAGCGCCGAACCCGGCTGCAGGGCGCGAACCGACAGGTAGACGGAAACGTCCACGCCTTCGTCTTCGTAACGCGCACGCAGGCGGTCGAACACGAACTCCAGCACTTGCTCGGCCAGACCCGCTTGCTTGACCTTGGTACCGAACTGACCCACCGCGAACACGATGGCCTGTGTCAGGTCCAGGTCGAGCTTCTTGTCGATCAGGATACGCAGCACGCCCAATGCCGCACGGCGCAGGGCGTACGGGTCTTTGCTACCGGTAGGCAGCATGCCGATACCGAAGATGCCCACTAGGGTATCCAGCTTGTCGGCGATGGCCACGGCCGCACCGGTCAAGGTAGTTGGCAGTTCTGCACCAGCACCGCGTGGCATGTACTGCTCGTTCAGCGCCAGGGCGACGTCTTCGGCCTCGCCATCGTTGAGGGCGTAGTAGTAGCCGGCAACACCTTGCATCTCTGGGAATTCGCCGACCATCTCGGTCGCCAGGTCGCACTTGGACAGCAAACCAGCGCGGGCGGCCGAGGCCGCATCGCCGCCGATGCGTGGTGCGATGTAGGCAGCGAGTTTGGAAACACGCACAGCCTTGTCGTAGACGCTACCGAGTTTTTCCTGGAACACCACGTTTTGCAGGCGCAGGTTGAAGTCTTCGAGCTTCTGCTTCTTGTCTTGCTTGAAGAAGAACTCAGCGTCAGTCAGTCGCGGGCGAACGACTTTCTCGTTACCGGCGATGATCTGCTGCGGGTCTTTGCTTTCAATGTTGGCTACGGTGATAAAGCGCGGCAGCAACTTACCGTCCACGTCCAGCAGGCAGAAGTACTTCTGGTTGTCCTGCATGGTGGTGATCAGTGCTTCTTGCGGCACATCGAGGAAGCGCTCTTCGAACGAGCACACCAGCGGCACAGGCCATTCAACCAGCGCGGTCACTTCGTCGAGCAGGCTTGGCGGCACGATGGCGGTGCCTTCCTGCAGGCGGGCCAGTTCTTCGGTGCGCTTGCTGATCAGCTCGCGACGCTCGTTGGCGTCGGCCAGCACATAGGCTGCACGCAGATCGGCGGCATAGTTCGCCGGCGAGGTGATGCGTACGGCTTCTGGATGGTGGAAGCGGTGACCGCGGGAATCTCGGCCGGCCCGTTGGGCGAGGATGGTGCAGTCGATGACCTGGTCACCGAGCAGCATCACCAGCCATTGGGTTGGGCGGACGAATTCTTCTTTGCGTGCACCCCAGCGCATGCGCTTGGGGATCGGCAGGTCGTTCAGGGAGTCTTCAACGATGGTCGGCAGCAGGCTGGCAGTCGGCTTACCGGTGATGACCTGGCTGAAACGCAGTTTCGGACCACTCTGGTCGATCTCACTCAGTTCCACGCCACACTTCTTGGCAAAACCAAGGGCAGCCTGGGTCGGATTGCCTTCAGCGTCGAAAGCCGCCTGGCGCGGCGGGCCGTCGAGGTTAATGCTGCGGTCCGGTTGCTGGGTTTCCAGCGCGGTCAGCAACACGGCCAGGCGACGTGGCGCGGCGTAGACTTTCTTGGCTTCAAACTTCAGGCCAGCGCTTTGCAGGCCTTTTTCGATCCCGGCCAGGAACGCATCGGCCAGGGTGTTGAGTGCCTTCGGTGGCAGCTCTTCGGTGCCCAGTTCAACCAGGAAATCTTGAGCACTCATTGTGCAGCCTCCAGCTTAGCCAACACTTCATCACGCAGGTCCGGGGTTGCCATCGGGAAGCCCAGCTTGGCGCGAGCCAGCAGGTAGGCTTGGGCGACGGAACGCGCCAGGGTGCGTACACGCAGGATGTATTGCTGGCGCGCGGTTACCGAGATGGCACGGCGGGCGTCCAGCAGGTTGAAGGTATGGGACGCCTTCAACACCATTTCATAGCTTGGCAGCGGCAGCGGCTGATCGAGTTCGATCAGACGCTTGGCTTCGCTTTCGTAGAAGTCGAACAGTTCGAACAGCTTCTCGACGTTGGCGTGTTCGAAGTTGTAGGTGGATTGCTCCACTTCGTTCTGGTGGAACACATCGCCGTAGGTCACTTTGCCGAACGGGCCGTCAGCCCACACCAAGTCGTAGACCGAGTCCACGCCTTGCAGGTACATGGCCAAGCGCTCAAGGCCGTAGGTGATTTCGCCGGTCACCGGGTAGCACTCGATGCCACCGGCTTGCTGGAAGTAAGTGAACTGCGTTACTTCCATGCCGTTGAGCCAGACTTCCCAGCCCAAGCCCCAGGCGCCCAGGGTCGGCGACTCCCAGTTGTCTTCGACGAAGCGGATATCGTGGACCAGCGGATCCAGGCCAACATGCTTGAGCGAGCCCAGGTACAGTTCCTGGAAATTGTCCGGGTTCGGCTTCAATACCACCTGGAACTGGTAGTAGTGCTGCAGACGGTTCGGGTTTTCGCCGTAGCGGCCGTCAGTCGGGCGACGACTGGGCTGCACATAAGCGGCGTTCCAGGTTTCCGGGCCAATGGCCCGCAGGAAGGTAGCGGTGTGGAAAGTGCCGGCGCCTACTTCCATATCGTAGGGCTGAAGTACCACACAACCTTGCTCGGCCCAGTATTGCTGGAGGGCGAGGATCAAGTCTTGGAAGGTACGCACGGCTGGCGTAGGCTGGCTCACGAAATTCACCTGTTACTTGGGCTGCGATTTAAAGAGCGGGAGTATACCCGATTCGGCCGCGCCACCATCCCCTGGAGCCTTATGCCACGCTGCTTTTGGTGTTCTGAAGATCCGCTGTACATGGCATATCACGATCAGGAGTGGGGAACGCCGCTACGCGATGCGCAGGGTTTGTTCGAGTTGCTTTTACTCGAAGGGTTCCAGGCGGGCCTTTCCTGGATCACCGTTTTACGCAAACGCGAGCATTATCGAAAGGTCTTGTTCGGTTTTGATCCGCAGCGGTTGGCGCAATTGGGCGATGACGAGATCGAAGCGCTGATGCTCGACCCAGGTATCGTGCGCAACCGCCTCAAGCTCAACGCCACCCGGCGCAACGCTGCGGCTTGGCTGGCGCTGGAGGACCCGGTGGGGTTGCTCTGGTCGTTTGTCGGCGGGGTGCCCAAGGTCAACCATTTCAAGGACCGCAGCGAAGTGCCCGCGATTACGCCGGAGGCTGAAGCCATGAGCAAAGCACTCAAGAAAGCCGGTTTCACCTTTGTTGGCCCGACCATCTGTTACGCGTTCATGCAGGCCTCTGGCATGGTCATGGACCACACTCAGGACTGCGACCGTTACGCGGACTTGGTCAACGCCGGTTAGAATGCGCGCTTTGCGCACCACACACGATCAGGAGTGACCTGTGGAAAAGTTTAAAGGCGCCTTGCTGGTAGGCGCTCTTCGGTTGTTTGCCCTGCTGCCATGGCGCGCAGTGCAAGCCGTGGGTTCGGCCATCGGCTGGATCATGTGGAAAACCCCCAATCGATCCCGCGAAACGGTGCGGATCAACCTCTCAAAATGCTTTCCGGACATGGACCCCGCCGCCCGGGAGCGCCTGGTCGGCCAAAGCCTGATGGACATCGGCAAGTCCCTGACTGAAAGCGCCTGCGCCTGGATCTGGCCGGCCCAGCGTTCCATCGACCTAGTGCGTGAAGTCGAAGGCCTGGAGGTGCTGCACGAAGCTCTGGCCTCGGGCAAAGGCGTAGTCGGCATCACCAGCCACCTGGGCAACTGGGAAGTGTTGAACCACTTTTACTGCAACCAGTGCAAACCGATCATTTTTTACCGCCCGCCCAAGCTCAAGGCAGTGGATGAGTTGCTGCGCAAGCAGCGCGTGCAGTTGGGCAACCGTGTGGCGGCTTCCACCAAGGAAGGCATCCTCAGTGTGATCAAGGAAGTGCGTAAAGGTGGCCAAGTGGGTATTCCCGCTGACCCGGAGCCGGCGGAATCGGCGGGGATCTTCGTGCCATTCTTTGCAACCCAGGCGCTCACCAGCAAGTTCGTGCCGAATATGCTCGCGGGCCATAAGGCGGTCGGTGTATTCCTGCATGCCCTGCGACTGCCGGATGGTTCGGGCTACAAAGTGATCCTGGAAGCTGCGCCGGAAGACATGTACAGCACAGACACAGCCACGTCTTGCGCCGCGATGAGCAAGGTCGTTGAGCGTTATGTCGGCGCCTACCCGAGCCAGTACATGTGGAGCATGAAGCGCTTCAAGAAACGCCCGCCGGGTGAAGAGCGGTGGTATTGACCCAAAGACAATACAAAACCAAATGTGGGAGGGGCGGTGCGACGATTCGACTTGCCCCTCCCACATTTTCGATCTGCTTAGCTTTGGCGGTCGAGTTTCTTCAGGAACACCGTCATCTCTTTCTCGGCCTGCTTGTCGCCATGGGCCTGGGCCGCTTCAACGCCCTTCTCCCACGCCTGTCGCGCTGCGGAGTTATCACCCTGGCCTAACTGTGCCTTGCCCAACAACTTCCACGCCGCCGAATACTTCGGATCGAACTCGACGCATTTCTGCAAATGCTCCGCCGCCTTGGCGTTGTCCTTCAGATCCAAATAACCCTTGCCCAGTCCAAAGCGCAGCAGCGAGTTATCCACACCCTTGGCGAGCATTTTTTCCAGGGATTCGAGCATGTCGGTCACTCCGGTTGATCAGAAAAAGCTCAATCCCACGTGGAACAACTTCTCCACATCGCGGATATGTTTTTTATCCACCAGGAACAGGATCACGTGGTCACCCGTGGCGATCATCGTATCGTCGTGGGCAATGATCACCTCTTCGTCACGAATGATCGCGCCAATGGTTGTGCCCGGCGGCAGGCCGATATCGCGGATGGCTTTGCCGATCACTTTGCTCGACTTCGAATCCCCATGGGCGATCGCCTCAATGGCTTCCGCCGCGCCGCGCCGCAGGGAGTGCACGCTGACGATATCGCCACGGCGTACGTGGGCCAGCAAGGTGCCGATGGTCGCCAGTTGCGGGCTGATGGCGATGTCGATATCGCCGCCCTGGATCAGGTCGACATAGGCCGGGTTGTTGATGATCGTCATCACCTTCTTCGCCCCCAGCCGCTTGGCCAGCAGCGACGACATGATGTTGGCTTCGTCATCGTTGGTCAGGGCCAGGAAGATGTCGGCGTCGGCGATGTTCTCTTCCATCAACAGGTCGCGGTCCGAGGCGCTGCCTTGCAGGACGACGGTGCTGTCGAGGGTGTCGGACAAATGCCGGCAGCGCGCCGGATTCATCTCGATGATCTTCACTTGGTAACGACTCTCGATGGCCTCGGCCAGCCGCTCGCCGATCTGGCCGCCGCCGGCGATAACGATGCGCTTGTAGTTCTCGTCGAGCCGGCGCATTTCGCTCATGACGGCGCGAATATTCGCTTTGGCCGCGATGAAAAACACCTCGTCGTCGGCTTCGATCACTGTATCGCCCTGCGGCAGGATCGGCCGGTCACGCCGAAAAATCGCCGCTACGCGGGTTTCCACATTGGGCATGTGTTCACGCAGTTGGCGCAGTTGTTGGCCGACCAGTGGACCGCCGTAATAGGCCTTCACTGCGACCAATTGGGCTTTGCCACCGGCGAAGTCGATCACCTGCAAGGCGCCCGGGATTTCGATCAGGCGCTTGATGTAGTGGGTCACCACTTGCTCAGGACTGATGAGCACATCTACAGGAATGGCGTCGTTATCGAACAGGCCGGCGCGGGTCAGGTAGGCGGCTTCGCGGACCCGGGCGATCTTGGTCGGGGTGTGGAACAGGGTATGGGCGACTTGGCAGGCGACCATATTGGTCTCGTCGCTGTTGGTCACGGCCACGAGCATGTCGGCATCGTCGGCCCCGGCCTGACGCAGCACCGTAGGAAACGATGCACGACCTTGTACGGTGCGGATATCCAGGCGGTCGCCCAAGTCGCGCAGGCGTTCGCTATCGGTGTCGACCACGGTAATGTCGTTGGCTTCACTGGCCAAATGTTCGGCCAGTGTGCCGCCGACCTGCCCTGCCCCAAGGATGATGATTTTCATCCGGTCACTCCCTCAATAACCATTCAGCCACGCGCGGCGGCGATCTTGATCAGTTTGGCGTAGTAGAAGCCATCGTGTCCGCCTTCTTGCGCGAGCAGTTGGCGACCGTGAGGCTGCTTGATACCGGCCGTCGTGGCGAGATCCAGCTCACGGGCGCCGCTGGTGCGAGCGAGGAAGGCTTCGATCACCTCAGTGTTTTCGGTGGGCAATGTCGAGCAGGTGGCGTAGAGCAGGATGCCGCCGACTTCGAGGGTCGGCCACATCGCGTCCAACAGTTCACCTTGCAGCGCGGCCAGGGCGGCGATGTCGTCGGGTTGGCGTGTGAGCTTGATGTCCGGGTGGCGGCGGATCACACCGGTCGCGGAGCAAGGCGCGTCCAGCAGAATGCGCTGGAACGGTTTGCCGTCCCACCATGCGGCGGTGTCACGGCCGTCGGCGGCGATCAGTTCGGCGCTCAGGCCCAGGCGTGCGAGGTTTTCCCTTACACGCACGAGGCGCTTGGCTTCCAGGTCAACAGCGACGACACCGGCCAAGCCTTTTTCGACTTCCAGGATGTGACATGTCTTACCGCCTGGCGCACAACAAGCGTCCAGCACGCGCTGGCCCGGTGCCAGATCGAGCAGGTCGGCGGCCAGTTGCGCGGCTTCGTCCTGCACACTGATCCAACCCTCGGCAAAGCCCGGCAGGCTGCGTACATCGGCGGCGGCCTCCAGCACGATGCCGTCGGTGCTGTACACGCACGGCGTCGCGTTGATGCCTGCGGCCGTCAGCAATTGCAGGTACGCGTCACGGCTGTGATGGCGACGGTTGACCCGCAGGATCATCGGCGGGTGCGCATTGTTCGCCGCGCAAATGGCTTCCCACTGCTCGGGCCAGAACGCCTTGAGGGATTTTTGCAGCCAGCGCGGGTGGGCGGTGCGCACTACCGGGTCATGTTCCAGCTCCGCCAGCAGCGCCTCGCTTTCGCGTTGGGCACGGCGCAGCACAGCGTTGAGCAGGGCCTTGGCCCAAGGTTTTTTCAGCTTGTCGGCGCATCCGACGGTTTCACCGATGGCGGCGTGGGCCGGCACGCGGGTGTAGAGCAACTGATAAAGCCCTACCAGCAGCAGCGCCTCGACGTCAGCATCGGCCGCCTTGAATGGCTTTTGCAGCAGCTTGGCCGCCAGCGCCGACAAACGAGGTTGCCAACGGGCGGTGCCAAAGGCCAGGTCCTGGGTGAAGCCGCGGTCACGGTCTTCGACTTTATCCAACTGCGTGGGCAGTGAACTGTTCAGCGAAGCCTTGCCGTTGAGTACGGCGGCGAGAGCCTTGGCGGCGGCCAGACGTGGGTTCATTGCGCGGCCACCCCAAGTACAGTGCCCAGGGAAAATTTCTCACGACGGCTGTTGAACAAGTCGCTGAAATTCAGCGCCTTGCCGCCGGGTAATTGCAGGCGCGTCAGGCACAGCGCCTGTTCACCGCAGGCGACCAACAGGCCTTCCTTGCTGGCGCCGATTATCTCGCCGGGGGCGCCTTTGCCGTCCGCCAAATGGGCAGCCAGCACTTTCAAGGCTTCGCCGTTGAGGGTGCTGTGGCAGACCGGCCACGGGTTGAAGGCACGCACCAGCCGTTCCAGCTCCACCGCCGGGCGGCTCCAGTCGATGCGTGCTTCGTCTTTGTTCAATTTGTGGGCGTAGGTGGCCAGGCTATCGTCCTGCACTTCGCCTTCCAAGGTGCCTTCGGCGAGGCCGGCGATGGCATGGATGACGGCAGTTGGGCCCATTTCGGCCAGGCGGTCGTGCAGGCTGCCGCCAGTGTCTTCGGCGGTGATCGGCGTAACCACTTTGAGCAGCATCGGGCCGGTGTCCAAACCTGCCTCCATGCGCATCACGGTCACACCGCTTTGCGCATCACCGGCTTCCACCGCGCGCTGGATCGGCGCCGCACCGCGCCAGCGTGGCAGCAGCGACGCATGGCTGTTGATGCAACCCAGGCGCGGGATATCCAGCACCACTTGCGGCAGGATCAAGCCGTAAGCCACCACCACCAGTAGGTCAGGATTGAGCGCAGCCAGCTCGGCCTGGGCCTCGGCGTTGCGCAGGGTAGGCGGCTGCAGTACAGGAATGTTGTGCTCAAGCGCCAACTGCTTGACCGGGCTCGGCATCAGTTTTTGCCCGCGACCGGCCGGGCGATCCGGCTGGGTATACACCGCAATGACATCGTGAGGGCTGGCAAGCAGCGCCTTGAGGTGTTCGGCGGCGAATTCAGGGGTGCCGGCAAAAACAATGCGCAATGGCTCGGTCATGGGAAGTCTCGGTTAAAAACAGTCACAAAAGAAAAAGGCTTGCCGCAGCAAGCCTTTGGAAGGAGGGCATCAAGCTTGCTGGCGATGCTTTTTTTCCAGCTTCTTCTTGATCCTGTCGCGCTTGAGCGTGGACAGGTAATCGACAAATAGTTTGCCGTTGAGGTGGTCGCATTCGTGCTGGATGCACACTGCCAGCAGGCCTTCGGCAATCAGCTCGAACGGCTTACCGTCACGGTCCAAGGCTTTGATCTTCACGCGCAGCGGGCGCTCGACGTTCTCGTAGAACTCCGGCACCGACAGGCAGCCTTCCTGATATTCGCCCATCTCTTCGGTCAGTGGTTCGAACTCAGGGTTGATGTACACCATCGGCTCGCTACGGTCTTCCGACAGGTCCATGACCACGACGCGCTGATGCACGTTGACCTGGGTGGCGGCGAGGCCAATGCCCGGGGCTTCATACATTGTTTCAAACATGTCATCGACCAACTGACGAACCTTGTCGTCCACTACGGCCACCGGTTTGGCGATCGTGCGCAGGCGCGAGTCGGGGAATTCGAGGATGTTCAAAATAGCCATAAGCGTAATTGCTGCACATGTGAGGTAAAGGCAAATCGGCGGTGGGATGGACCCATACGGCCGGTGTGAAAGGTTCGAAAGCCGCGAAGGCTCTGGCATTTCACGCGAACGCACATAATAAAGGAGATTCACCCCATGAGGAAATCGCTACTCGTCTTGCTGCTATGGGCCCCGTTCGCCGCAGCCCTGCTTCCCCAACCTGGCTCGCGTCTGGATCAACCGACGCAACAGGCCATTCAGCGGTTTTTATTGCATAACCGTATTCTTGATACGCCTCAGGATCTGGACAATGCGCCTTACATTGTCGCGACCGACGGCGGGCGCGTGCTGGGGGCCAATGGCGAACGTGTGCACGCCAGAGGCGACCTGGATCCGGCCCAGCCAAGCTATGGGATCTTTCGCCGAGGCAAGGTCTACGCCGACCCCCAAACGGAGGAATTGCTGGGTATCAACGCCGATGACATCGGTACCGCGCGCTTTGTGATGGCGGGCGACCTCACTACCCTCGCTGTGCAACGGGTAACTCAGGAGGTACGCCCTGGCGACCGCCTGCTCCGCGCGCAATTGCCTACGGCGATGGAGCCCGTAAAGTCAGCGCCTTTCATCGAAGGAAAAATCATCGATATCCCAAGGGGCGTCACCCAGATTGGCGTGCTGGACGCCGTCACCCTGAGTAAAGGCCGGCGCGACGGTCTGATGGAGGGTCAACTGCTGACCGTCATTAAAACCGGCGCCACCGTCCGCGACCCGCTCACCGGTGTTCCCACGAAGCTACCCGATGAGCGCGCCGGCACTCTGCTGGTGTTCCGCACCTACGAAAAACTCAGTTATGGCCTGGTTCTCAGCGCCTCACGCCCGTTGGCAGTCATGGATCGTTTCGAGACTGCTGCGCAAACGCAATAAATAGCCTGCTAAATAAGTTACCAACAGAGTTATCCACAGCTTTTTCCGGTCAAGGATGATCAGATGTTTCCGATAAACAGCAGTGAAATTTCCCCTTCAGAACTGGAGGCCCGACTACGCTTGCACAGGCTGCCAGAAGTAGGCCCGAAGCGTTTTAGGTTGTTGATCGAAGCGTTCGGCAGCGCTTCAAAGGCCATCAGCGCGCCTGCCAGTGCCTGGCGTGCACTGGGCTTGCCACCCATCAGCGCAGACGCTCGCCGCAGTCCCGAAATCCGAGATGGCGCCAGTGAGGCATTGGCGTGGTTGAGTCGTCCGGCCCAGCATTTGCTGATGTGGGACCAGCCTGAGTATCCGGCATTACTAGCCCAGATCGACGATGCGCCACCGCTGTTATTCGTCGCTGGCAACCCTTCAATCCTCGAAAAACCTCAACTGGCGATGGTCGGCAGCCGGCGCGCGTCGCGCCCTGGCATGGACACCGCTGCCGCTTTTTCCCGTAGTTTGGCCGGCGCCGGTTTTGTCATCACCAGTGGCCTCGCACTGGGTATCGATGGCGCGGCGCATCAGGCGGCATTGGATGTGGGTGGACACACCATCGGCGTGCTTGGCACCGGCCTGGAAAATGTTTATCCACAGCGCCATCGACGGCTCGCAGAGGCGATGATTGCCCAGGGCAGCGCAGTGATTTCCGAGTTCCCACTGGACGCTGGGCCTCAGGCGAGCAACTTTCCGCGGCGCAATCGAATCATCAGTGGTCTGTCGCTGGGCGTGCTGGTGGTGGAAGCCAGTGTGGCCAGTGGCTCGCTGATCACCGCGAAGCTGGCTGCCGAGCAAGGCCGGGAGGTGTATGCCATCCCGGGCTCCATCCATCACCCTGGGGCCAAAGGCTGTCATCAGTTGATCCGCGATGGTGCAATGCTGGTGGAAACCATTGAGCACATCCTCGAAGGCTTGCGGGGCTGGCAGGCCTTGTCGCGCCCGGCGCCGATGCCGGTGATCCATCCGCTGGTGGCGTTGCTGCACGCGGCGCCCCACACCAGCGAAGCCCTGGCGATTGCCAGCGGTCGGCCTTTGTCCCAAGTGTTGGCGACCCTCACGGAGCTGGAGCTTGAAGGCCAGGTGATTTGCGAAAGCGGTCGCTGGCTGGCGCGTGGTCAGCTTTTATAGCTGCCGGTTTTTTGGAACTAGGTTTTGTAAAGAAGATCGGTAAACTGCCCAGAGCTTTAGTCCGGAGAATGAGCAATGGTCAACAGGTGGCGTGTGTTGGAAACCGCACGAGAAATTCGCGCAGGCGCGGTGATTGCCTATCCAACCGAGGCGGTATGGGGCTTGGGCTGCGACCCGTGGAATGAAGAAGCAGTCGACCGTTTGCTCGCCATCAAGAATCGCTCGGTGGACAAGGGCCTGATCCTGGTGGCCGACAACATTCGTCAGTTTGATTTTCTCTTCGAAGATTTCCCCCAAGACTGGATCGACCGTATGGCCAGCACCTGGCCAGGGCCGAACACTTGGCTGGTGCCCCATCAGGACTTGCTGCCGGCATGGGTGACCGGTGTGCACGACACGGTCGCGCTACGGGTTACTGACCATCCGCTTGTGCGGGATTTGTGTTCGCTGGTCGGGCCGTTGATTTCCACGTCGGCCAACCCTCAAGGCCGCCCGGCTGCGCGCTCGCGGATTCGCGTGGAGCAGTATTTCCGTGGTCAGGTCGACTTGGTACTGGGCGGTGCCCTCGGCGGTCGCAAGAATCCAAGCCTGATTCGTAATCTGGCAACCGGTGAGGTGGTGCGACCGTCGTAATACTGAGGTGTGGCTGATCGCCGGCAAGGCACCTTCTACAGAGGATTGCGTGCTATTGCCGGCGATAGCGTTCTTAAGCCTTACGGCAACAGGATGGTCGACCCGGTGGTGCGCCGCCCCGACAACTCCGTCTGTGCCTTCGCCGCGTCCGCCAGCGAATACCGCTGGTTGATATCAATGCGCACCTTGCCGCTCTGGATCATCGAAAACAGATCATCCGCCATCGCCTGCAAGTTCGCCGGGTTGTTGGCGTAGGTCGCCAGGGTCGGTCGGGTCACGTACAGCGAGCCCTTGGCCGAGAGTATCCCCAAGTTCACCCCATCCACCGCGCCCGAGGCATTGCCAAAGCTCACCACCAACCCACGGGGCGCCACGCTGTCCAGGGAAGTCAGCCACGTGTCCTTGCCGACACCGTCGTACACCACCGGGACCTTTTTGCCGTCGGTCAATTCCAGCACTCGCTGTGCGACGTTTTCCTTGCTGTAGTCGATGGTTTCCCAGGCACCGAGGGATTTGGCCAAAGCGGCTTTCTCTGGCGAACTCACGGTACCGATCAACTTCACGCCGAGCGCCTTGGCCCATTGGCAGGCCAGGGAGCCCACGCCACCGGCCGCAGCGTGGAACAGGATGGTCTCGCCGCCCTTCAGTTCATAGGTCTGGCGCAACAGGTACTGCACGGTCAGGCCCTTGAGCATGGCACCGGCGGCTTGTTCGAAGCTGATGTCGTCCGGCAGGTGCACCAGGTTAGCGGCGGGCAGTACGTGCAGTTCGCTGTACGCGCCGAGCGGGCCGCTGCCGTAGGCCACGCGGTCGCCGACCTTGAATTGGGTGACTTCGCTGCCAACCGCGTCAACTACGCCGGCGCCTTCTGCGCCCAGACCGGACGGCAAGGCCGGTGGTGCGTATAGGCCGCTGCGGAAATAGGTGTCGATGAAGTTCAGGCCAATGGCCTCGTTACGCACACGAACCTGCTGCGGGCCCGGCTCCGCCGGCGTGTAGTCCACATATTCAAGTACATCGGGGCCGCCATGGGCGCTGAACTGGATACGTTTGGCCATCTGCACTTCTCCTTGGGTCGAATTCGCGTAGCCCCCTATCGGACTCCTAAGCTTGATCTTCGTCAACTGCGACGGCATAGGGTGCAGTGGTATCCTGTGCGCCCATTTGCCGCCGACGCCCAATGGCCTCGCGTAGCTTTGCCCGATTCAAGGTGATGCCATGACTACCCGCACCGAGGCTGTAAAGGCCTACCTGCTTGACCTGCAAGACCGCATTTGCAGCGCCCTGGAAACCTTTGAGACGGACACTCGCTTTATCGAAGACGCCTGGACCCGGCCTGCCGGCGGTGGCGGTCGCACCCGTGTGATCGAAAACGGTTCGGTGATCGAAAAAGGCGGCGTTAACTTTTCTCACGTATTCGGCAGCGGTTTGCCACCGTCCGCCAGCGCACACCGCCCAGAGCTGGCCGGTCGTGGCTTTGAAGCCCTCGGCGTGTCGCTGGTGATCCACCCGCACAACCCTCATGTGCCGACGTCCCATGCCAACGTGCGTTTTTTCATCGCTGAAAAAGAAGGCGAAGAGCCGGTGTGGTGGTTCGGTGGTGGCTTTGACCTCACTCCGTATTACGGCAACGAAGAAGACTGCATCCACTGGCACCGTGTGGCCGAGCAGGCCTGCGCACCTTTTGGCCCGGACGTGTACTCGCGCTACAAGGCCTGGTGTGACACCTACTTCCATATCAAGCATCGCAACGAACCCCGTGGTATCGGCGGCCTGTTTTTCGATGACTTGAACGAGTGGGACTTCGACACCTGCTTCGCCTTCATCCGCGCCATCGGCGATGCCTATATCGATGCCTACCTGCCGATCGTGCAGCGTCGCAAAGCCATGGCCTATACCGAGCAGCAGCGCCAGTTTCAGGAATTCCGTCGCGGCCGCTATGTTGAATTCAACCTGGTCTACGACCGTGGCACCCTGTTTGGTCTGCAATCGGGCGGGCGTACCGAATCGATCCTGATGTCGCTGCCGCCGCAAGTGCGCTGGAGCTATGACTGGAAGGCCGAGGCCGGCAGCGAAGAGGCGCGGCTCACTGATTACTTCCTGCAAGACCGCGACTGGCTTGGCGTTGTCGCGCCTAAGGCGGCGGTCTGATGGATCGTTATGTTGTCTTCGGCAACCCCATCGGTCACAGCAAGTCGCCGCTGATTCACCGCATGTTCGCCGAGCAGACCGGCGAACAATTGGACTACAGCACTTTGCTTGCGCCCTTGGAGGATTTCACCGGTTGTGCCCGTGAGTTTTTCCAGCAAGGCCGTGGCGCTAACGTCACCGTACCGTTCAAGGAAGACGCTTACCGTCTGGCCAATAGCCTCACCGAGCGCGCCCAACGCGCCGGTGCGGTGAACACCCTGAGCAAGTTGGCCGATGGCACGCTGCTGGGTGATAACACCGACGGCGCGGGCCTGGTGCGCGACCTGACGGTAAACGCCGGGTTGAGCCTGCAAGGCAAACGCATCCTGTTGCTGGGTGCCGGTGGCGCGGTACGCGGGGCGTTGGAACCGTTGCTGGCTGAGCGTCCTGCTTCATTGATCATCGCCAATCGCACTGTGGAAAAGGCTGAATTGCTCGCCGAGTTGTTCGACGACTTGGGCCCGGTGTCGGCCAGTGGTTTCGACTGGCTGCGTGAGCCGGTGGACGTAATCATCAATGCCACGTCTGCCAGCCTGTCAGGCGATTTACCGCCGATTGCCGGCAGCTTGATAGAACCGGGCAAGACCTTTTGCTACGACATGATGTATGCCAAGGAGCCGACCGCGTTTTGCCGCTGGGCGGCTGAGCAAGGTGCAGCTGTGGCAATGGATGGCCTGGGCATGCTGGTTGAACAGGCCGCTGAAGCGTTCTTTCTATGGCGCGGTGTGCGCCCGGATTCGGCGCCGGTGTTGGCTGAACTGCGCCGTCAGTTGGCGCAGTAATCAATCTTCAAACTGGATGGGGCAGTTATCGGCCCCTTCCAGTTTCTTCAGCTCTTCAACCACCTGCGGCCGTGCCTCGCGCAATGTCAGGCTACGCCCCAACCCCTTCAATCTCCGGGCCTCCTGGTGCAGCATCTCTACCCCGGAATAGTCGATAAAATTGATCTGCTGCGCCTCGATCACCACCCGCTTGCCCTGCAAACTTTGCAGGCGCACTTGCAGGTAATGGCTGGCGCCAAAAAAGATCGAGCCGCCGACTCGCAATATATCTTCGTCACCGTCTCGCCATTGTTGAACCCGTGGCTGCGACGTGCGTTTGAGATAGAAAAACAGCGACGCCAGCACCCCCGCATAGATCGCCGTTTGCAGCTCCAGTAATAACGTGGCGACACAGGTCAGGCTCATCACCACAAACTCTGCACGGCTGACGCGAAACAGCGCGCGAATAGCACGATGATCCACCAAGCTCCAGCAAATCAGCAGGATGCTCGCCGCCATGCTCGGAATTGGAATATGCGCGATCAATGCCGCACCAAATAACGCAAACAGCGCCACCCATAACGCGGAAAACACCCCGGCCAAAGGCGAGCAGGCACCTGCCTCGTAGCTGAGGCCTGAGCGGGTAAAGGAACCGGCCGACAGATAGCCGGAGAAAAATCCGCCGACGATATTGGATAAACCCTGCGCGCGAACTTCCTGATTCGCGTCGAGCAACTGTTGGGAACGAGCCGACAGCGAGCGGGCAATCGACAGGCTGGTCACCAGTCCCAGCATGCCCACCGCCACGGCACTGGGCAGCAGGCGCAGGATCATGTCCAGGTCCAACGGTAACGGGCTGAACGGCGGCAGTTTGCCGATAAACGAACTGACCAACGCCACATGCCCGAACATCGCCGGCCATAGCCACGTTGCCAGGCTACCCAGGGTCAGTGCGATCAGTAGCGTTGGCCAGCGAGGCACGAGGTATTTGAGCAAAGCACCCACCAGCAACGTCCCGATCCCCAGGACAAGGGACGCGTGGTCCCACTCGCCAGCATGGTGGATCAGCGCCAGCAGGCTATTGATTGCGGTGGCCTGGCTCGGCAAATCCAGCCCCAACAGGTTCGGCAACTGCCCCAGGGCAATCACCACGGCGGCGCCCAAGGTGAAACCCAACACCACCGAATGGGAGACAAAGTTCACCAGTGCGCCAAAGCGCAGCATGCCCAGCAGCCACTGGAATACGCCGGCGAGAAAGGTGAGCAACAGGATCAAGGTGATGTAGTCCTGCGACCCCGGCACGGCCAATGGGCTCACGCTGGCATAGAGCACGATGGAAATCGCCGCCGTGGGGCCACAGATCAGGTGCCAGGATGAACCCCACAGGCACGCGATCAGCACCGGGATGATGGCGGCGTACAGACCGTACTCCGGTGGAAGACCGGCGATCAGCGCGTAGGCAATCGATTGGGGCAGCGCGAGCACGGCGCCGCTGAGGCCGACCAGCGCGTCCCGGCCCACAGTGGCTCGGGTTTGACGCGGGAGCCAGCTGAGGAAGGGGAAGAGTGTATGGCGGTTGGGCCGGGGCATTTATAACTCGGCTGAAAAGGTTTGACTCAGGGTATCAGTACACACTGGTCCTTGTGGGAGGGGGCTTGCTCCCGATATAGGTGGACCCGTCTAAATCTCTCTGACTGGCACTCCGCTATCGGGAGCAAGCCCCCTCCCACATTGGAATAGCGCAAGGCCCTAGAGTTTGGCTTTTACCGCCGGCAACGCATCTTTGCCATCCACGGTTTTCACCCCATCCAGCCACTTATCCAATACTGCCGGATTGGCCTTGATCCATGCCTTCGCCGCATCGGCGTTGCTGACCTTGTTGTTGGCCACTTCGGCCATGATGCTGTTCTCCATCTCCTGGGTGAAACTCAGGTTGGTCAGCAGTTTTCCTACGTTCGGGCAGGCTTGTGCATAACCTTTGCGGGTCAAGGTATAAACGCTGCCGGTGTCACCAAAATACTTTTCCCCACCTTTGAGGTAGTGCATTTTCAACTGCACGTTCATCGGATGCGGGGTCCAACCGAGGAAGGTGACGAAGCGCTGTTTCTTCACTGCCCGCGACACTTCCGCGAGCATCGCTTGTTCGCTGGACTCGACCAGCTTCCATTGGCCCAGATCAAAGTCATTCTTCTTGATGATCTCCTGCAACGAGATATTCGCCGGCGCGCCGGAGCCGATGCCGTAGATCTTCTTGTCGAACTTGTCGGCAAATTTGTTCAGGTCGGCGAAGTCATGCACACCCGCGTCCCACACGTAGTCCGGCACGGCGAGGGTGAACTCGGTGCCGTCGAGGTTTTTCGCCAGTTGCACCACATCGCCATTGGCCACGAACTTGTCGTAAAAACCCTGCTGCGCGGGCATCCAGTTGCCGAGGAACACATCCACCTGGCCGTCTTTGAGCCCGCCAAAGGTAATCGGCACCGCCAGGGTGTCGACCTTGGGTTTGTAGCCCATGCCCGTCAGCAGAAAACCGGTGATGGCATTGGTGGCCGCGATATCGCTCCAGCCCGGATCGGCCATTTTTACGGTTTCACAGCTGGTGTCTGCATACACATTGGCGCTGCCCAGCACCAGCATGCCCACTATCACAGATAACTTTTGCATGGCCTTCCCTCTGTATTTATTGGTTTTGGCAGGGTTGTGGATAACGTGCCTTGCGCTCCAGGTCATCGAGGTCGATATGGTTGCGCATGTATTGCTGACTGGCGTCGACCAGGGGCTGGTGATCCCAGCTCTTCAGCTTGCCTTGGGTCAGCGCCTCAAACACCAGGCGTCGACGGCGTTGGCTGGCGAGCACCTGCTGGTGGATCGCCGGGATGTCCCATTTGGCCCGCGCTTCATTCAAAAACGCCTCGAACAGTGGCCGGTGTTCCGGTGACTGGCTGAGCTCTTCCCGCTCGTGCGGGTCGTTGTGCACATCGAACAATAGACAAGGGTCGTCTTCGCTGTAGATGAATTTGTAGGCGCCACGGCGAATCATCATCAGCGGGCTGATGGTGCCTTCGGCCATGTATTCGCCGAACACTTCGTCGTGCCCGCCCTGCCCTTGCAAGTGCGGGATCAGCGAGCGGCCATCGAGTGGCAGTTGTGGGTCGAGTTGGCCGCCGGCCAGTTCCACCAGGGTCGGCAGCAGGTCGGCGGTGGACACTGCGTTGGGCACGCGGCCCGCCGCAAACTGCCCCGGAGCGCAGATCAGCAGCGGCACGCGGGCTGCCATTTCAAACCAGTGCATTTTGTACCAGAGGCCGCGCTCGCCGAGCATGTCGCCGTGGTCGCCGGAGAACACGATAACCGTGTCGTCGGCCAGGCCGGTGTCTTCCAGGGTTTGCAGCAGCTTGCCGACATTGCTGTCGATGTAACTGCAGGCGCCAAAGTAAGCCCGGCGCGCATCGCGGATCTTATCCACAGGCAGCGGCTTGTCCCACAGGTCATAGACCTTGAGCAGGCGCTGGGAATGCGGGTCGAGATCACTTTGCGCGGGCGTTGCAGGCAAAGGAATGTCGTTGTCGTCGTACAGATCCCAGAACGGCTTGGGAATGGTGTACGGGTCGTGGGGATGGGTCATGGATACGGTCAGGCAGAACGGCTGGTCGCCGTCCTCACGAATATGGTCGAACAGGTACTGCTGGGCCTTGAACACCACCTCTTCGTCAAAATCCAGCTGATTGGTGCGCACGCAAGGACCGGCTTGCAGCACCGAGGACATGTTGTGGTACCAGCTGGGGCGCACGTCCGGCTCGTCCCAGTTCACTGCCCAGCCGTAGTCGGCGGGGTAGATGTCGCTGGTCAGGCGTTCCTCGTAGCCGTGCAGTTGGTCGGGGCCGCAGAAATGCATCTTGCCCGACAGCGCAGTGCGGTAACCGAGACGACGCAGGTAGTGAGCGTAGGTCGGTACATCGGCGGGGAAATCAGCCGCGTTGTCGTAGGCGCCAATCTTGCTCGGCAATTGGCCGCTGACCAAGGTAAAGCGCGACGGCGCGCACAGCGGGCTGTTGCAATAGGCGGCGTCGAACACCACGCCTTGCTCGGCGAGGCGGCTCAGATTGGGCAGCTTGATCGGGGAGGAACCGTAGAACGGCAGCATCGGCGCGGCCATTTGATCGGCCATGATGAAAAGAATGTTCTTGCGCTTCATGGGTTCTCGGCATTCCATAGGCGGTGTTTATGCGATTGAGCATGCGGCCCATGGAAAATGGGGTAAAGCCCATGAAAAGCAATGTCTAGGATAAGCACAGCTTATGTATGAATCCCTTGGTGACCTGTCCCTCGACCTGCTGCGCGCGTTTGAAGCGGCGGCACGTCATCGCAGCTTTACCGCCGCCGCGATGGAGCTGGGCACCACTCAACCAGCGATCAGCCAGCAGATCAAGCGCCTGGAAGAACAGTTGGCGGTCCGCCTGTTTGATCGCATCTACCGCGGCATCGAACTGACGGACGCCGGCGCCTTGCTGTTCGAGCATGTGCAAGGTGGCCTGCAAACCATTAATCAGGGCCTCAGCGCCATCACCCAGCAGGATCAGCACGAAGTCCTGCAAGTGGCCACCGACTTCGCCTTCGCGGCTTACTGGCTGATGCCGCGCCTGCACCGTTTCCATCAGGCCAACCCTCAGGTCGATGTGAGCTTGGTGACCAGCGAGCGTAATCACGCCACCTTGCGCAGCGATATCGACGTGGCGGTGCTGTTTGGCGATGGCCGCTTCAAGCAGGGCGACAGCCTGTGGTTGTTCAACGAGGAGGTATTCCCGGTGTGCAGCCCGCAGTGGCTCAAGGACCAATCCGCGCCGCTGACGTTACAGAATCTGCACGATGTGCCTTTGCTGCACTTGCGCCAGGAAAACAACAGCCAGTGGTTCGACTGGAGTGGCGTATTCCGCGAGCTGGGCATCAGCGCTGCACCCACTCCCGGCCAGCTTCGCTTCGACAACTACACCTTGCTGATCCAGGCAGCGATTGCCGGCCAAGGGGTGGCGATCGGCTGGCGCCATTTGGTGGATAACCTGCTGGAACAGAACTGGTTGTGCCGACCGATCGGCAACACGGTGATTTCGCGCTTTGGCTATTACGTGGTGCAGCCCCAGCGCAAGCGGCGTGGACAGTTGGTCGAACGTTTCGTCGACTGGTTGCAGGCAGAACAGGCCAGCAGCGCGCAGTCCCTGACCGGACTGGCCCTGCCGTCGATTGCGGTCTAGGATTTGCCGCACATTGGATCCGGAGTCCGTCATGCAACGTATCAAGGGTTACCACGCCCATATCTACTTTGACGCAAGCACCATTGAGCAGGCGCGCACCCTGTGCGAAGACGCCGCCAAACTCTTCCCACTGCGTATGGGACGTGTGCACGAAAAACCCGTAGGCCCACACCCGGACTGGAGCTGCCAGTTGGCGTTCGACCCCGAATACATCGGCGTGGTGCTGCCGTGGCTGGTGATCCATCGCAACGGTTTGGTGGTGTTCCTGCACCCTGATACCGGTGATGACTTGAAGGATCACACCGACTACGCGATCTGGATGGGTGCGATGCGCGAGCTGGACCTGTCGGTTTTTTAACCTCTCTTTATCAGATGAAACCCGTTCCTTCCCGCAGTAAAAGCCGAGGAAGTTATAGGATTTATCTTGTTTCGTCTCACTATATGGGACTGTTATTTATATATTGAGATATATCCGGCCATAGGTTTATATTCGCCCATCTGCTTTTTTCAGCACCCACTCATTTCAGGTGAAGCGATGCAGGCGCAATTGATCGCGCTCGATTGGGGGACCAGCTCCCTTCGTGCTTATAAACTCGGCCCCGCGGGCGTAGTGCTGGAACAGCGCTCGCTGGCGTCGGGCATCATGCATTTGCCCAGCGAGCCCCGGGACATCGCCGGTGTGCGCTGCAGCGATGGCTTCGAGTTGGCGTTCGATACGGCGTGCGGCGATTGGCTCGACGCCCAACCCAATCTTGCGGTGATTGCCTGCGGCATGGTCGGCAGCGCCCAAGGCTGGAGCGAAGCGGCGTATCGCAGTACGCCGGTCGACGTCGCCAGCCTGGGCAAGGCGTTGCACACGGTACGCAGCCTGCGCGGTGTCGATGTGCATATCGTGCCCGGCGTGATCGAGCAGGTCGGCTTGCCCAACGTGATGCGCGGCGAAGAAACCCAGGTGCTGGGTGTGCTGCAAAGCCTGTCGGTTGCTGGTGAATTGCTGATCGGCCTGCCCGGCAGTCATTCCAAATGGGTCGAGGTGGTGGAAGGTTGCATCACCCACTTCGATACCTTCATGACCGGTGAACTGTTCGCGGTGCTGAGCAAGCACAGCCTCTTGGGGCGTACGCAAAAGGTATCCGAGCAGTTCCAGGCCGAGGCTTTCGACCGCGGCGTTCAAGTGGCGCTGTCAAAAGATGGCCAGCGCGGCGTGCTGTCGACCTTGTTCAGTGCGCGCACCCTGGGCCTGACCGCCGAACTCACCCCTGAGCAGCAGCCCGATTACTTATCCGGCCTGCTGATCGGTCATGAACTGGCCGGCTTGCCAGCCAGTGCACGGCACATCCCCATCATCCTGGTAGGCGCCGGCCCGCTGTGCGTGCGCTACCAACGCGCCCTCGCCCTCTGCGGCTTCGCCCACGTCAGCTTGGCGCAGGAAGCGACCGAGCGCGGCCTGTGGCAACTGGCAGTGGCCGCCGGGCTCACTCAACCTGCAACGGAGGCCTGACATGCTCAAGCAAGCACTCGCACAAAACGGTTTGATCGCGATCCTGCGCGGCCTGCGCCCTGACGAGGCCCAGGCGGTCGGCCAGGTGCTGTACGACGCCGGTTTTCGTGTGATCGAAGTCCCGCTGAATTCGCCGGACCCTTACGCCAGCATCCGCACCCTGCGCGACAGCCTGCCCGCCGATTGCCTGATCGGTGCCGGGACGGTGTTGACGCCGGAGCAGGTCGAGCAGGTCAAAGCCGCTGGCGGCCAGGTGATCGTTATGCCCCACAGCGATGCCAAGGTCTTGCGCGCCGCGAAAGCCGCAGGCCTGTACCTGTCGCCGGGGGTGGCCACGCCCACCGAAGCGTTCGCCGCACTGGACGAAGGCGCCGATGTGTTGAAGCTGTTCCCGGCCGAGCAAATGGGCCCGGCGGTGATCAAGGCGTGGCTTGCAGTATTGCCAGCCGGCACGCTGTTGCTGCCGGTGGGCGGCATCACCCCGGACAACATGCAGGTGTTTACCGATGCCGGCGCCAAAGGGTTCGGGCTGGGTTCCGGGTTGTTCAAACCGGGTATGACAGTGGATCAGGTAGCGAGCCGCGCCCAAGCGTATGTCACCGCATGGAAAGCCCTGAGCTGATATCAAGTTCCGCGCCCCTGGCGCTGCATCTATAAGAGAGATAACAGATGAAAATCACCAAACTGACGACCTTTATCGTCCCGCCGCGCTGGTGCTTCCTCAAGGTTGAAACCGACCAGGGCGTGACCGGTTGGGGTGAGCCCGTAGTCGAAGGCCGCGCTCACACTGTGGCCGCTGCCGTCGAGGAACTGTCCGACTACCTGATCGGCAAAGACCCACGCAATATCGAAGACATCTGGACCGTGCTCTACCGCGGCGGCTTCTACCGTGGCGGCGCTGTTCACATGAGCGCCCTCGCGGGTATCGATCAGGCGCTGTGGGACATCAAGGGCAAGGCCCTCGGTGTGTCCGTCAGCGACCTGTTGGGTGGCCAGGTGCGCGACAAGATTCGCGTGTACTCGTGGATCGGCGGCGACCGCCCGGCCGACACCGCCCGCGCTGCCAAAGAGGCCGTGGCTCGCGGTTTTACCGCCGTGAAAATGAACGGCACCGAAGAATTGCAGTTCGTCGACAGCTTCGAAAAAGTCGACCTGGCCCTGGCCAACGTGGCTGCCGTGCGTGATGCGGTCGGCCCTAACGTGGGCATCGGCGTCGACTTCCATGGCCGGGTGCACAAGCCCATGGCCAAGGTACTGATGAAAGAGCTGGACCCGTACAAACTGATGTTTATCGAAGAGCCGGTGCTCAGCGAAAACTACGAAGCGCTCAAGGAACTGGCACCGCTGACCAGCACGCCGATTGCCCTGGGCGAGCGCCTGTTCTCGCGTTGGGACTTCAAGCGCGTGCTCAGTGAAGGCTACGTCGACATCATCCAGCCGGATGCCTCCCACGCCGGCGGCATCACCGAAACCCGCAAGATCGCCAACATGGCCGAAGCCTACGACGTGGCCCTGGCCCTGCACTGCCCGCTGGGCCCGATCGCCCTGGCGGCTTGCCTTCAGCTGGACGCGGTTTGCTACAACGCGTTTATCCAGGAGCAAAGCCTGGGCATTCACTACAACGAGAGCAACGACCTGCTCGACTATGTGCGTGATCCGGGCGTGTTCGACTATGACCAGGGTTTCGTGAAGATCCCTAACGGGCCGGGCCTGGGCATTGAGATCAACGAGGAATACGTGATCGAACGCGCCGCCATTGGCCACCGCTGGCGCAACCCGATCTGGCGTCATGCTGATGGCAGCTTTGCCGAGTGGTAATAGCCTCTGACTGAATCAATGCGGTCAAAAAATGTGGGAGGGGGCTTGCCCCCGATAGTGGTGTGTCAGCTAGCACATCCATAGCAGGCAGACTGCAATCGGGGGCAAGCCCCCTCCCACATGGTGATCCGATTTCTTAAGTCAGCTCAGTTTCAGTCCTCAACAAACATAAGAAGAGGCAACCCCCATGCACCCTGAATCCTTCACCGGGCAGGCTTCTTTAGTCACGCCTACCCGAAAGCGCTTCTTCATCATGGTGCTGTTGTTTATCACCGTGGTGATCAACTACCTCGACCGCAGCAACCTGTCGATTGCCGCCCCGGCGTTGACCAGCGAGCTTGGCATCGACCCGGTACATGTCGGGCTGATTTTCTCGGCGTTCGGCTGGACCTATGCCGCCATGCAGATCCCCGGCGGTTGGCTGGTGGATCGAGTGCCGCCGCGTATCCTCTACACCGTCGCCCTGCTGCTTTGGTCCATCGCCACCGTGATGCTCGGTTTCGCCGCCAGCTTTATTGCGCTGTTCGTGCTGCGCATGGCGGTAGGCGCCTTGGAAGCACCGGCCTACCCCATCAACAGCCGCGTTGTCACCAGCTGGTTTCCCGAGCGTGAGCGCGCCACTGCCATTGGCTTTTACACCTCCGGGCAGTTTGTCGGGCTGGCGTTCCTGACGCCGGTCCTGGCCTGGTTGCAGCATCACTACGGCTGGCACATGGTGTTTATTGTCACTGGCGGAGTGGGCATTCTGTGGGCGGCGATCTGGTATGCCGTGTATCGCGAGCCCCGGGACTTCAAAGGCGTCAACGCAGCCGAAATCGAGTTGATCCGCGAAGGTGGCGGGTTGGTGGACCTCAGCGCACAAGCGGGCAAGACCAAGGCGCCATTCAGCTGGGTCGACCTGGGCATTGTCCTCAGCAAGCGCAAGTTGTGGGGCATCTACCTGGGGCAGTTCTGCCTGAACTCCACGTTGTGGTTCTTCCTGACGTGGTTCCCGACCTACCTGGTGAAATACCGCGGCATGGACTTCATCAAGTCCGGCATGCTCGCATCACTGCCCTTCCTCGCGGCCTTCGTTGGCGTGTTGTGCTCGGGGTTGTTTTCCGACTGGCTGATCCGTCGCGGTGCCTCGGTGGGGTTCGCCCGCAAGCTGCCGATCATCAGCGGCCTGCTGATATCTACGGCGATCATTGGCGCCAACTTCGTCGAATCGACACCGTTGGTCATCGCCTTCCTGGCTTTGGCGTTCTTCGGCAACGGTCTGGCCTCAATCACGTGGTCGCTGGTTTCGACCCTTGCCCCTGCACGTCTGCTGGGACTGACCGGCGGTGTGTTCAACTTCATCGGCAACCTGGCGGCGATTACCACGCCAATCGTCATCGGTTTCCTGGCCAGCGGCGATTCGTTTGCGCCGGCGATCACTTACATCGCCGTGCTGGCGCTGTTGGGCGCACTGTCCTACGTGCTGTTGGTGGGCAAGGTCGAGCGGATCGAGTTGTAAGCAGTGGGCGGCCTGCGGGCCGCCCGTTTGCTGGGCTTAGGGCACCGACATTTCGTTGCGGAACACGTTTAGCGGATCCCAACGTTGCTTGGTTCGGCGCAGACGGTTTTCGATGATTGTGTTGGGGAAGAAAACTCCATACCACAGGGGGTTCTTGGCGTTCGCGGGATTGCCACCGAGGTGGGTCATGTCCAGGTCGGGGTAGTTGATGTAGCAGCCCTCGAACTCCGGGTCATTGGGAACGCCGTTGGTGAATGCAGCGTAATAGAGTCCTCGGATCCAGTCGGCATGGGCGCGGTCGATGGCGTCATCGTCTGCGTGCCAGTAACACTGCGGTTGCCATTTGAGGTACGAGGAGCGTTGCGCGGCTGACGTCTGCGCCAGGATCGGGCCGTCCATCTGGTTGATGCGCCCGCCGAACGACTGGATCTGAATCAGGCTCTGGGTCAGGTGTTGCTGATCGTCCGGCAAGGTCAGCGTCGTCCAGATCGCGTCCAGCACGCGCTGCGTAAACCCGCCTTTTTGATACGCCGATTTATAACGCCCGCGCTGATTGTCGCCGGAACCGTTGAGCGATTGGGTCGCGTACAACCAGTCCAAACGCCTGGCGGCCTCATGGGCGGCTTGCAGAGAGTCGATGCGGCGGCCCTTTTGCCGGCTGCGTGGCTGATGCACGACGTAGAACGGTAGGAGTGACTCCGTCGCACTGACGCCCACGGCCTCCTGCATGCTGCAGACAAAGTCATTGAACGGCGCCAGGTCGTCGAGCTGCCCATCCTTGTCAACGTAGTGAATGCCAAGTGTCACATTGCCGGTGTTCAGATGACGCATTTCCAGTTTGGTTGCCAGGCCCCAGGTTGCCGAGTCGGCCTGATGGTCCACGAACCATTTTTGATAGGCGTGCAGCAAGCGTTCGAGGGCGGCGCGTGTGAGATCTGACCAATCCCACTCCAAGGACAGCCAGAGCACTTCTTTCGGGGCTTGCGGCAGCGTCTTGAAGTAGTAACCGGTGATGATGCCGAACTGCCCGCCACCGGCACCGCAACAGGCGGCGAACAGATCCAGTTCGTCGGCATCGATGCTGTTGCGGGACACGTGAATCGGTTCAAGACCCGAGCCGGAGGCATTGGCGACCAGCAAGTCGACGCCGTCCAGCCAATCGCAGACCAGCCCGTATTTACGCGACAGCAGCCCATAGCCGCCACCGCAGATATGCCCGCCCAGTCCTACTGAATAGCAAGAGCCGCTCGGCAGGGTTTTGCCCGCCAGTTTGTACAACGCGACGCTGGTGTCCCAGTTCTGGCAGCCAGGTTCCAGGCGGAAGGTGTATTGATGGGGTGCACCCGGTACCAGCACTGAGCCGATCTGCCCGTTGGGGTCGTAGGCCAGTTGGTTCATTTGCCCGATATCCAGAATCGACAAGACCTCGCCTGGGGCATTCGGCATTTTGTTGGAGACAAACCCTTCGTAACAATGCCCGCCACTGCGTACCGTGATACGGCCATTGGGCACAGCCAGGGCCTCGGCGGCGGCGTCGATAATGTCTTGCGGGCTGCGGCAGAGGTAAATCAGGTTGGCGCCATTGGGCGAGGACTGTCCCTGGACGTTACCCAATGGCCAGCGCAGGTTGAAACCCTTTTGCAAGGTTGAGTGACGGTGGTCTGAAGCGGTGATGAGATCAAATGCCATGATGTACTCCTAAGAGCCAAGGATGACTTCTGATGCGGCTAACTTAACGACCGGGTGGGCAAGCACTATGTGGCTTGCGTAGGTGGTTAGACGGCAATAGGCACGAAGTGCGTTGAGGGAGGGGCGGTGTGCCCACCCCCTCAAGCCTAGCGTAAAAAAGAAGGCGTCAGGGTGAGACGGTCAGTTCAGCACGCCGTCCAGAATCTCGTAGACGATACCGGTGCCCACCGCGATCAACACTACATCCGGGCCCGACCGGCGCCATTCATAACCTGGGTACACCGGCAAGCGTGCGAGGGCGCGGTTGTCCAGGCGTTCGCCGTAGTAACCGCGCGGTAGCGGCTGGCCGCGTACCAGGCGCACATTCGGCGGCGGCGGCGCGCCACGGGAGAACTGGCCGTGGTTATCGTGGATGATCTGGCGCACCGGGCCGAAGTCCTGAGGTGGGCCGCCGCGACGGTTGGCCTGCGGACCGCGATGGTCGTCGCCACGTTGCTCGTGCTGACCCTGCGGGCCGCCACGGTCATCACCTCGCTGGTCAGGCGGTGCGGCTTGCACCAGGGCGCTGGCGCCAAGCACCAGTACGCCTAGACCTGCAATCACGGATTTGGGCATTTTCATCGGGTATTCCTCAGGGCACACAAACAAAAAAGGGATTTCGAACGAGGTTCGAAATCCCTTGGTCTTGCTGTTTAGGCCGTGAAGCTGCGAGTTGATTCCTCTGTATCAGGAACTTTACCTCTCGCTACATGGCGCTTACTTACGGGCGTTACGCACACCTTCCGACAGCGCCGCGCAATGGCTTAACACCCCGTCGATGGCTTGTTGGTCGTTGCTGGCATTGGCGATGTGATCGATCAACGCCGACCCCACCACCACACCGTCCGCCAAGCGCGCGATAGCGGCGGCTTGTTCCGGCGTGCGGATACCAAAACCGATGCTGATCGGCAGGTCAGTATGGCGACGCAGGCGGGTCACGGCCTCTTCGACATGCTCCAGAGTGGCGGCACCGGCACCGGTCACGCCGGCTACCGAAACGTAGTACACAAAGCCTGAGCTGCCGTTGAGGACGGTTGGCAGACGCACGTCGTCGGTGGTCGGCGTGGTCAGGCGGATAAAGTCGATACCCGCCGCTTGCGCCGGGTCGCACAGCTCGCCGTTATGCTCAGGTGGCATGTCGACCACGATCAGGCCATCTACACCGGCCTCTTTGGCGTCGGCGATGAACTTAGGCACGCCGTATTTGTGGATCGGGTTGAAGTAACCCATCAACACCAGCGGAGTGTCGTTGTTGTCTTTACGGAACTCGCGAACCATCTGCAGGGTTTTCAGCAGGTTCTGCTTGGCTTCCAGGGCGCGGATGTTTGCCAGTTGGATGGCTGGACCGTCGGCCATCGGATCGGTGAAGGGCATGCCCAGTTCGATCACATCGGCGCCAGCAGCAGGCAAGCCTTTGAGGATCGCCAGCGAGGTGTCATAACCGGGGTCACCGGCAGTGACGAAGGTCACCAAGGCGGCGCGGTTTTGTTCTTTCAGTTGCGCAAAGCGGGTTTGCAGGCGGCTCATCAGTGTTTCTCCTGCTGGGCGGTTTCCATGTGATGCATGACGGTCTGCATGTCTTTGTCGCCACGTCCGGACAAGTTGACCACCATCAGGTGATCCTTCGGCAAGGACGGTGCGCGCTTGAACACTTCGGCCAGCGCGTGGGCGCTTTCCAGGGCAGGAATGATCCCTTCCAGGCGGCAGCATTTGTGGAAGGCCTCAAGGGCTTCGTGGTCAGTCACCGAGGTGTACTGGACGCGGCCGATATCGTGCAACCAGGCGTGTTCCGGGCCGATGCCGGGGTAGTCGAGACCGGCGGAAATCGAGTGGGCATCGATGATCTGGCCATCGTCGTCCTGCAGCAGGAAGGTACGGTTGCCGTGCAGCACGCCCGGTACGCCGCCGTTGAGGCTGGCGGCGTGCTTGCCGGTTTCGATGCCATGGCCGGCGGCTTCAACGCCGATGATCTCGACGCTGGTGTCATCCAGGAAGGGGTGGAACAGGCCCATGGCGTTAGACCCGCCGCCGATGCACGCCACCAGGCTGTCCGGCAGGCGGCCTTCCTGGGCTTGCAGCTGAGTGCGGGTTTCCTTGCCTATCACGGCTTGGAAGTCGCGCACCATCGCCGGGTACGGGTGTGGGCCGGCCACGGTGCCGATCAGGTAGAAGGTGTCGTCGACGTTGGTTACCCAGTCACGCAGGGCTTCGTTCATGGCGTCTTTCAGGGTGCCGGTGCCGGCGACCACGGGGATTACTTCAGCGCCCAACAGTTTCATGCGGAATACGTTGGCCTGCTGGCGCTCGATGTCGGTAGTGCCCATGTAGATCACGCATTGCAGGCCGAAACGCGCTGCGACGGTGGCAGTGGCCACACCGTGCATGCCGGCGCCGGTCTCGGCGATGATGCGTTTTTTGCCCATGCGCCGTGCCAGCAGGATCTGGCCGATGCAGTTGTTGATCTTGTGCGCGCCGGTGTGGTTCAGCTCTTCACGCTTGAGGTAGATCTTGGCGCCACCGCAGAACTCGGTCAGGCGTTCGGCGAAATAGAGTGGGCTTGGGCGGCCGACGTAGTCGCGCTGGAAGTAGGCCAATTCTTCATTGAACGCCGGATCAATCTTGGCCGCTTCGTATTCGCGGGCCAAGTCGAGGATCAACGGCATCAGGGTTTCGGCGACGTAGCGTCCGCCGAACGCGCCAAACAAGCCGCTGGCGTCAGGGCCGTTGCGCAGATCGGTCTGGGACTGAGTCATGGGACGCTCCAGGAAAGAAGATGTGTAAGAAACAATGAGGGCCACTCTACCCCTCACGCCCCAGGCTGAAAACCGATAAGATTGCCGCAACCTGTCAGGAAAACTCACAGATGAGTCGAGACCTTCCGCCCCTCAATGCCCTGCGCGCCTTTGAAGCCACCGCTCGGCTTAATAGCGTCAGCCAAGCTGCTGAGCAATTACATGTGACCCACGGTGCAGTCAGCCGGCAGTTGAAGGTGCTAGAGGAGCACCTGGGGGTGAGCCTTTTCGCCAAAGATGGGCGCGGCCTTAAACTCACAGATTCCGGCGTTCGACTTCGGGATGCCAGTTTCGAGGCGTTCGAACGTTTAAGGGATGTCTGCGCCGAACTGACTCAGGCCAGCGCCGATGCGCCCTTCGTGCTCGGCTGCTCGGGGAGTTTGCTGGCGCGTTGGTTGATCCCGCGCTTGGGGCGTCTGAACTCAGACTTGCCGGACTTGCGCCTGCACTTGTCGGCGGGTGACGGCGACCTTGATCCTCGGCGTCCCGGTCTCGATGCCCTGCTGCTATTCGCCGAGCCACCTTGGCCGGCGGACATGCAGGTGTATGAGCTGGCCAGCGAACGCATCGGCCCGGTGATGAGCCCGCGCTTTATCGGTTACGAGCGTCTGCGGCTCGCGCCCGCCTCGGCTTTATGTGGCGAAGCGCTGCTGCACACCACATCGCGTCCGCAAGCTTGGCCCAGTTGGGCGCAGCAATACGGCATCGCGTCCGGCGCGTTGAAACACGGCCAGGGTTTTGAGCATTTGTATTATTTGCTGGAAGCGGCGGTGGCCGGGCTGGGTGTAGCGATCGCTCCGGAGCCGTTGGTGGCGGAGGACTTGCGTGCAGGTCGCCTGGTGGCGCCGTGGGGTTTCAGTGAAACCCCGGCGCACCTGGCATTGTGGCTACCCAAGCGCGCCGCAGACGGGCGCGCCGGGCAACTGGCGCAGTGGCTCAAAGCTGAGCTGATGCGCCAGCCTGTTTAGCCGGTCAATCAGTCACCGCGTTTGCAGAGCAGGTACGCCGCCAGCAGGCCCAATGCGCCTACCGCCACACCGGCTGTAGTCCATGGGTGCTCTTGGGCGTAGTCGCGGGTAGCAACGCTGGTTTCGCGGATTTTGACTTTGCTTTCTTCATAGGCGTCGCTGATCAGGTGGCGGGAGTGCTTGAGAGCATTCTCGGCGTTACTTTTCAGGGCCTTCAACGTTTTGCGCGACTCATCGGACGCATCGTCCTTGAGGCTTTCAAGGGACTTGAGCAGGCTCGAAATCTCGGCTTCCATGCTTTCCAGCGACGCTTTACGTAAAGAAGTGTTGGCCATTTGGACTCTCCTGAAGTGATTGAGTGGCGTGTGTAGATACCGACTCCAGCGGTTTCAGAAAGTGCAGTAAATCTGAACTTTCGAGTGGGAATGACCGCCAGAAGCAGTACGAATATTCACTGCTAGTCTTGATTGACGACCCCTAGGAGAAACGCCATGAGTGATCATCACACCTACAAGAAAGTCGAATTGGTTGGCTCGTCGACCACGAGCATCGAAGACGCCATCAACAACGCCATTGCTGAAGCCAACAAAAGCATCAAGCACTTGGAGTGGTTTGAGGTGACTGAAACTCGTGGGCATATCGAAAATGGCAAGGTCGCCCACTACCAGGTCACCCTCAAGGTGGGGTTCCGAATTGCCAGTAGTTGATAGGGCGAGTTGAACTTTGCTGGCTGGCCGATTGCCATAACCTGCGCTACAAACAATGGGTGCCGACGTGATGAGCGTCGGCACGCTCTTTTCGATCAGCGCAAGGAAAGTAACGGATGAAGAAGTTCCTGTTAGCGGTAGGTTTGTTGAGCATTGCGGGCACAGCCCTGGCGGCGGGCAAGCCTTGTGACGAACTGAAAAGCGAAATTGCAGCGAAAATCGACGCCAAGGGCGCTTCGGGTTATTCGCTGGAAGTGGTGGATAAAGGCGCCTCAACCGACGCTAAAGTGGTCGGTAGCTGTGAAGGTGGCACCAAGGAAATTGTCTACAAGCGCGGTTAATCCTGTGTTGCAGACATAAAAAACCGACGCAGGTGCGTCGGTTTTTTTTCGCCTGGGTGTTAGCCCTTCATCACTTGAGCCAGCAGCTCGTAGGAATGAATCCGGTCGGCGTGTTCGTACAGGTCGCTGGTGAAGATCAACTCATCGGCGCCGGTCTGCTCGACCAACACCTCCAGCTTGGCGCGGATCTTCGCCGGGCTACCCACCATCGCCAGGCCGAGGAAGCTGCCCACAGCGTCTTTTTCATGGGGCAGCCACAGGCCATCCATGGTATCGACCGGCGGTCGCTGCACCAGGCTTTGCCCGCGCATTAGCGCAAGGATGCGTTGGTAAACCGAGGTGGCCAGGTAGTCGGCCTGTTCGTCGGTGTCGGCCGCCACCAGCGGAATGCCGAGCATCACGTAGGGCTTGTCCAGCACAGCCGACGGCTTGAAGTGATTGCGGTAGACGCGAATCGCCTCGTGCATCAGACGCGGTGCGAAATGCGAGGCGAAGGCGTAGGGCAAACCGCGTTCGCCTGCCAGTTGTGCGCTGAACAGGCTGGAACCGAGCAACCAGACCGGCACGTTGGTGCCGGTGCCGGGTACGGCGATCACCCGTTGGTCCGGCGTGCGTGGGCCCAAGTAGGCCATCAGTTCGGCCACGTCTTGCGGGAAGTCATCCGCGCTGCCGGAGCGCTCACGGCGCAGGGCACGGGCGGTCATCTGGTCGGAACCTGGCGCGCGGCCAAGGCCCAGGTCGATACGTCCGGGGTAGAGGCTTTCCAGGGTGCCGAACTGTTCGGCGATCACCAGCGGCGCGTGGTTGGGCAGCATCACGCCGCCGGAGCCGACGCGGATAGTCGACGTGCCGCCGGCCAGGTAACCCAGCAATACCGAGGTGGCCGAGCTGGCGATGCCGTCCATGTTGTGGTGTTCAGCCACCCAAAAACGGTTGTAGCCAAACTTTTCCACGTGCTGGGCCAAATCCAGGGAATTGCGCAACGACTGCGCGACACTGCCGTTGGCCCGCACGGGCACTAGGTCGAGGGTCGAGAACTTCACGTCGGACAGCGATTTCATAAGCCTGCTTCTCCAATTGGGGCGCAGGCTTTTTAGACGATCCAAAACCTGCCGCTTCATGTGCATGTTCTATGCAATGAGGGCATATACCCGAGATTCAATAGCGAGGGTGGAAATTTCCTACTGAATTGCTAGGTTTCTCCGACAAGATGAACTTTGCCATGCTGACTATCCTCAGAACCCTTACTGACGCAAAACCACCGTTCGAGGAGAAAGCTATGAGTATCGTTAAAAAAGCATCCGCGCATTGGGAAGGCGACCTTAAGACTGGCCTGGGTTCCATCTCCACGGAAACCGGCGTGCTGCGCGAAGCGCCTTACGGCTTCAAGGCCCGTTTCGAGGGTGGCAAGGGTACCAACCCAGAAGAACTGATCGGCGCGGCCCATGCCGGCTGCTTCTCCATGGCGTTTTCCATGATTCTGGGCGATGCGGGGCTTAAGGCTGACAGCATCGACACCCAGGCCGAAGTGACGTTGGACCAAGTGGATGGCGGCTTCGCGATCACTGCGGTGCATCTGATCCTCAAGGCCAAAATTCCCGGTGCGAGCCAGGCGCAGTTTGATGAGCTGAGCAAGAAGGCGAAAGAAGGCTGCCCGGTGTCCAAAGTGCTGAATGCGAAAATCAGCCTGGATGCCACGCTGGTTAACTAACACAGCAGGTCCACTGTGGGAGGGGGTTTGCTCCCGATAGCGGTCGGTCAGTTACAGAAATGTTGACTGATGCGCCGCTATCGGGAGCAAGCCCCCTTTCACGTTCAATTCTGAGTTAAATCAGAACTCGGGTTTCCAAACTGTGGTCGAATAGCCATATGCAGCCTAGGCGCACACCCGTGCGCACTGTATTCAGGGAGCTTCACACATGAAACGTTTTGCCTTGGCGATCATCTGCGGTGTGTTGGCCACTTCGGCCGTGGCCGCGCCGAAAGATTGTGAAGAGCTTAGGAAAGAGATCGAGGTCAAGATCCAGGCTAACGCTGTGCCGTCCTACACGCTTGAGATCGTTAGCAAGGAAGAAGCTGAGAAGCACGACGTGGCCATGGTCGTCGGCAGTTGTGAGAACGGCACCAAAGCAATCGTTTACCAAAAAAACAACGACTGATCAGAGGCAGTTCACGCTGCGTTCTTCAGCCAGTAATTGGCGGGCAGCGTTATACAGGCGGATATTCGGCGTGTAGCCCAGTGAGCGCCCTTCCAGGCGATAGCGTTGGCCAGCTTCGAAATGGTCGTACTGCAGGGTTATGAAGCAGGTTCGCTCGGTCGTTTGGCCAAAGCTGCTGAAATTTCCGCCCGTAGGCACTTCAAAATCGAAACGAACCATCAACTCGTGGCTGCCAGGCGGGAATTGGAAGTAACGTCCATCGTTAAGGTTTTTGCCGTCCAGGCGCTGCGCCATCACCAGCTTGGCACCCGGCGTCGGCGTGGCAAAATCAATCCAGGCTTGTTGCGGATCGGCGGCAGGCATCGGGGTCGACGTACAGGCGCTGATGAACACGGCGGCGACACAAAGCAAGAGCTGACGCATGACAGGCACTCGGTGATAGGACGGGTATCGCGGTCAGTATAAACACGAACCTATCACCCAGGAGCAGTGAGGGCATGGTCAGGCGTTTTCTTCCGGGGTTGATGGTTGTGCTGCTCAGCGGTTGTTCCAGCATTAGCTATTACGGCCAACTGGCGGGTGGCCAATGGCAGCTTTTGCAGGCTCGGCAGCCGGTTTCAGCGGTCGTCGCTGACTCCTCCCGCCCGCAGCAGCTACGTGACCATTTGGCGCAGTCCCAGAAAGCGCGAACCTTCGCCAGTGAACACCTGCACCTGCCTGACAATCAGAGTTACCGGCTGTACGCCGATATTGGTCGGCCTTATGTAGTCTGGAATGTGTTCGCCACGCAGGAATTTTCCCTGTCTCCCGAAAACCACTGCTTCCCCATCGCCGGTTGCGTGGCTTATCGCGGCTATTACAGCCAAGGTGCCGCGCGGGGTGAGGCTGCGTTGTTGCGCGAGCGAGGCATGGATGTGTCGATCGGCGGGGTTGAAGCCTATTCCACGCTGGGTTGGTTTAATGACCCGATCATCAGTTCAATGATGAACTGGGGCGATGAACGCCTGGCCACGCTGATCTTCCATGAGTTGGCGCATCAGCGTTTTTATGTGAAGGACGACACCGAGTTCAACGAGTCATTTGCCAACTTTGTCGAGCAGGAAGGCACCCGCCAATGGCGCGCCGCCCGTGGCCTGGCGCCGCTGAGCGATGCGACGTTAAAGCAGCGTGACCAATTTATCCAACTGATCCTCGATACTCGAAAGCGCCTGGAAAAGCTCTACGCCCAGCCTTTGGCCGCCGCGCAGATGCGCCAGGCCAAGGCGGCCGAATTCGAGTACTTGCGCCGTGAGTACGGGAAGATGCGCGACAACCAATGGGGTGGGGACAAGCGCTATGACGCTTGGATGAACCAGCCGATGAACAACGCGCGGTTGCTACCGTTCGGGCTGTATGACCAGTGGGTGCCGGCATTTGCGGCGTTGTTCCGGCAGGAAGGTGGGGATTGGCTGAAGTTCTATGCTGCGGTGGAGAAGTTGGGTGGGTTGCCTGTAGTGCAGCGCAAGGCTGCGTTGAGGCAGTTGGAGGGAGGTTGAGCTCTTGGGACTCATCGGGGGCAAGTCCCCCACAGTTTTTCAACATGCGGGAAGACGCTTGCCCCCAATGGCGGCTTCAAGGGCGCTGCAAAAACGCCTGATGCATCTGCGCCAACGTCTCGAAGTGCCAGGTCGGCGCCTCGGCGTTCAACTCTTCGAAACTACCAAACCCATAACCGACGGCTGCCGAATCCAGCCCGTTGCTACGCGCGCCGATCAGGTCGTGCTTGCGATCACCAATCATCAAGGTGTTCGCCGGTTCTAGGCCTTCCTCGCGCATCAGATGGGCGATCAGCTCGACCTTGTTGGTCCGCGTCCCATCAAGTTCGCTGCCGTAGATCATCTTGAAGTGCTTGGCAAAGTCGAAATGCCTGGCGATTTCACGGGCGAATTCCCACGGCTTTGAGGTGGCTACATACAGCTGGCGACCTTGGCTGTTCAAGTCTTCCAGCAGCGGCATCACGCCGTCGAACACGCGGTTTTCATAAAGCCCCGTGACCTTGAAGCGCTCGCGATAGAAATTCACCGCCTCCCACGCCTTGGCTTCATCGAAGTCGTAGAACTGCATGAATGCTTGCAGCAACGGCGGGCCGATGAAGTGTTCGAGTTTGGTCAGGTCCGGTTCATCAATGCCCAGTTTGCCGAGGGCGTATTGGATCGAGCGGGTAATGCCCTCGCGTGGATCGGTGAGGGTGCCGTCCAGGTCGAACAAAACGGTTTGGTAATGCAGGCTCATTGGTCAAATCCTTCAGCCAAGTGCAGGTCTTTGAGCTTCACGTAGTTCGCGGCGCTGTAGGTGAAAAATGCGCGCTCCTTGTCAGTCAGCGCGCGGATTTGTTTAACCGGACTGCCGACATACAAGAAGCCGCTGTCGAGTTTCTTGCCCGGTGGCACCAGGCTGCCGGCGCCGATAATCACGTCGTCTTCCACCACGGCGCCGTCCATCACGATGCTGCCCATGCCGATCAGGATGCGGTTGCCCAAGGTGCAGCCGTGCAGCATGACTTTGTGAGCGATGGTCACGTCGTCGCCGATCAGCAGTGGGAAACCGTCCGGGTTGAAGGGGCCTGCGTGGGTGATGTGCAGCACGCAGCCATCCTGCACGCTGGTGCGCGCACCGATGCGGATGCGGTGCATGTCGCCGCGAATCACGGTCAGCGGCCAAACCGAGCTGTCGGTGCCGATTTCGACATCGCCGATCACCACCGCCGAAATATCGACAAAAGCCCCGGCGCCCAGGGTTGGCGTGTGGTTCTGATAGGTGCGAAGGGTCACGATAGCCTCTCTCTCTTCTGCTGATAGCTGCGGTGGGCGTTGATTGTAATTAAGATGGCCCCATCTTTGTTCTTACATGTTTCTTCAGCCAAGGTGCCAACCGTGAGCGCGAACAACCCTCTTCTGCAGTCCTACGACCTGCCGCCGTTCTCGGCGATCCGTGCCGAACACGTGCAGCCGGCCATCGAACAGATCCTCGCCGATAACCGCGTTGCCATCGAAGGCATCCTGCAAAGCCAGGGTAAAAATCCGACATGGGCCGGGCTGGTGCTGGCCATGGACGAACTGAATGACCGACTGGGCGCCGCCTGGAGCCCCGTTAGCCACCTCAACGCCGTGTGCAACAGCGCCGAATTGCGTGAGGCCTATGAAAGCTGCCTGCCGGCATTGAGTGCCTACTCCACGGAGATGGGCCAGAACCGCGAACTGTTCCAGGCCTTCGAAGCCCTGGCCAACAGCCCTGAAGCCGCCGGCTTCGACGTGGCGCAAAAAACCATCCTTGAGCACTCTCTGCGTGACTTCCGTCTGTCGGGTATCGACCTGCCGCCCGAGCAGCAGAAGCGTTATGCCGAAGTGCAGAGCAAACTCTCCGAGCTGGGCAGCAAGTTCTCCAACCAACTGTTGGACGCGACCCAGGCTTGGACCAAACACGTCACCGACGAGGCAACTCTCGCTGGCCTGACCGACTCGGCCAAGGCGCAAATGGCAGCGGCTGCCCAAGCCAAAGGCCTCGACGGCTGGCTGATCACCCTGGAATTCCCCAGCTACTACGCGGTGATGACCTACGCCCACGACCGCGCCCTGCGTGAGGAAATTTACGCGGCCTACTGCACCCGCGCGTCGGACCAAGGCCCGAATGCCGGTCAGAACGATAACGGCCCGGTGATGGAACAGATCCTCGACCTGCGTCAGGAATTGGCGCAACTGCTCGGTTTTGCATCGTTCTCCGAACTGAGCCTGGCCACCAAAATGGCTGAATCCAGCGATCAGGTCCTGAGTTTCCTGCGCGACCTGGCCAAACGCAGCAAGCCGTTTGCCGCCCAGGATCTGCAGCAACTCAAGGCCTATGCCGCCGAACAAGGCTGCGTCGACCTGCAAAGCTGGGACAGCGGTTTCTACGGCGAAAAACTGCGCGAGCAGCGCTACAGCGTGTCCCAGGAAGCCCTGCGCGCTTACTTCCCCATCGATAAAGTGTTGGGCGGCCTGTTTGCCATCGTGCAGCGCCTGTATGGCATCGAGATTGCCGAGCAGAAAGGCTTCGACACCTGGCACCCGGATGTTCGCCTGTTTGAGATCAAGGAAAACGGCCAGCACGTCGGCCGCTTCTTTTTCGACCTCTACGCCCGCGCCAACAAGCGTGGCGGTGCCTGGATGGACGGCGCCCGTGACCGTCGCCGCACCGCTGACGGCGTGCTGCAAAGCCCGGTGGCCAACCTGGTGTGCAACTTCACCCCGGCTGACAGTGGCAAGCCTGCCCTGCTGACCCACGATGAAGTCACCACGTTGTTCCACGAATTCGGCCACGGCCTGCATCACCTGTTGACCCGCGTCGAGCACGCTGGCGTGTCCGGCATCAACGGTGTCGCCTGGGATGCGGTGGAGTTACCGAGCCAGTTTATGGAGAACTGGTGCTGGGAGCCCGAAGGCCTGGCGCTGATCTCCGGCCACTATGAAAGCGGTGAGCCGCTGCCTCAGGATTTGCTGCAAAAAATGCTCGCGGCGAAGAATTTCCAATCCGGCTTGATGATGGTCCGCCAGTTGGAATTCTCGCTGTTTGACTTTGAGATGCACGCCACCCACGGTGATGGCCGCAGCGTGGCGCAGGTGTTGGAAGGCGTACGCGACGAGGTGTCGGTCATGCGTCCGCCAGCCTACAACCGCTTCCCTAACAGTTTTGCGCACATCTTCGCGGGCGGTTATGCGGCGGGTTATTACAGCTATAAGTGGGCTGAAGTGCTGTCGGCGGATGCCTTCTCCAAGTTCGAAGAGGACGGCGTACTTAACGCTGAGACCGGTCGCGCATTCCGCGAGGCGATCCTGGCGCGTGGTGGTTCCCAGGCGCCGATGGTGCTGTTCGTCGACTTCCGCGGACGCGAGCCGTCGATTGACGCGCTCTTGCGCCACAGCGGCCTGAGTGAGGACGCGGCAGCATGAATGACGGGCCTGTGATCACCAAAAAACAATTCATCGCCGGGGCTGTCTGCCCGGCGTGCAGCGAGCCGGACAAGCTGAAAATGTGGACCGAGGACAACGTACCGCACCGCGAGTGCGTGGCCTGCGGGTATACCGATACGCTCAATGACCAAGGGCTGTCGGTGCCCAAGGAGTTGGGTACGCGTGTGAATACGTCTGCGCTTAAAGCGCCAGCCGATCCCAAGGTTCAGGCAGTGCAATTCTTCCCGAATCCGAAATTGAAAAAAGACTAACGGCCCTACCCGGGCCAATGTGGGAGGGGGCTTGCCCCCGATAGCGCAAGGTCAGCCAGCCTCTGGATTGGCTGACCCGCCGCTATCGGGAGCAAGTCCCCTCCCACATTTTTTTGCCTGCAATTATTCGACTTAGGTCGCTGAATCCATAATCTACATCCTTAGCCTGCTATCATTTGTAACTATTGATTGCCCAAATACCGACGAGCCGCTCCCCAGAAGTGGCCGAATAAACCCGTGACCACATGATGAGGTGCACCCATGTCTGATCAAGATCAAGACAACCCCCGGCGTGATTTTTTGCGCAAATCCTTGACCTTGATCCCGGTGGTCACGGTTGCGAGTACCGGCCTTGGTGGCTCGATACTGATGGCCACGCCTGAGCCTGCACACGCCGCGCCGGCCAAACCTGCGAAGAACGACAAGGCCTACGAGCCGAGCTATTTCACCGCTGAGGAATGGGCGTTCATCAACGCCGCCGTCGAGCGTTTGATCCCCGCAGATGCTCAAGGCCCAGGAGCCCTGGAAGCCGGCGTGCCGGAATACATCGACCGTCAGATGAACACGCCGTACGCCAGCGGCGCGCTGTGGTACATGCAAGGTCCGTTCAACGCGGACGCCCCGCCGGAGATGGGCTGGCAGAGCAAGTTGGTCCCCAAAGAAATTTATCGCCTGGGCATTGCTGCGACGGATGCGTGGTCGAAAGCCTTCAACGGTAAAGCTTTTGCTGCGCAAGACAGCGCTACCCGAGACGATATGCTGCGCCGTCTGGAGGCTGGTGGCGGCGAAGTGGCGGCGCATTTCGACGCCGTACCGCCGAAAATCTTCTTCAACCTGTTACTGCAAAACACCAAGGAAGGCTTCTTCTGCGACCCGATTCACGGTGGCAATAAGGGCATGGTCGGCTGGACCATGATCGGCTTCCCCGGCGCGCGCGCCGACTTTATGGATTGGGTGGAACGCAACGAGCAATACCCCTTCCCGGCTGTTTCCATCCGTGGCGAGAGGGCATAAACGTGGCGACCATCATGAAGAAAGTGGATGCAGTGATCGTCGGCTTCGGCTGGACCGGCGCGATCATGGCAAAGGAGCTGACAGAAGCGGGCCTCAACGTGCTGGCGCTGGAGCGCGGCCCGATGCAGGACACGTACCCTGACGGCAACTATCCCCAGGTCATCGACGAATTGACCTACAGCGTGCGTAAGAAACTCTTCCAGGACATTTCCAAAGAGACGGTGACCATTCGCCATAGCGTGAATGATGTCGCCCTACCTAACCGTCAGCTCGGCGCTTTTTTGCCGGGCAATGGCGTGGGTGGCGCGGGCCTGCACTGGTCCGGTGTGCACTTTCGTGTCGACCCAATCGAGTTGCGCATGCGCAGCCACTACGAAGAACGCTACGGGAAAAACTTCATCCCCAAGGACATGACTATCCAGGACTTCGGCGTCAGCTATGAAGAACTGGAGCCGTTCTTCGACTATGCGGAAAAAGTCTTCGGCACCTCCGGCCAAGCTTGGACCGTTAAAGGTCAGTTGGTGGGTGAAGGCCGTGGCGGCAACCCTTACGCGCCGGATCGTTCCAACCCGTTTCCGTTGGAAGCGCAGAAAAATACGGTCTCCGCACAGCTGTTTCAGAAAGCGGCTGCCGATGTGGGTTACAAACCCTACAACTTGCCATCCGCCAACACCTCGGGGCCTTACACCAACCCCTATGGCGCGCAGATGGGCCCGTGCAACTTCTGCGGCTTTTGCAGTGGCTACGTGTGCTACATGTACTCCAAGGCCTCGCCGAATGTGAACATCCTGCCGGCGCTGCGTCAGGTGCCGAATTTCGAACTGCGCCCCAATTCCCACGTGCTCAAGGTCAACCTAGACAGCACCAAGAAGAAAGCCACCGGCGTGACCTATATCGACGCCCAGGGCCGTGAAATCGAGCAGCCGGCGGACTTGGTAATCCTCGGCGCGTTCCAGTTTCACAACGTGCGCCTGATGCTGCTGTCGGGCATCGGCAAGCCGTACGACCCGATTACCAATGAAGGCGTGGTGGGCCGGAACTTCGCTTACCAGAACATGGCAACCATCAAGGCCTTCTTCGATAAGGACACCCACACCAACAACTTCATCGGCGCGGGCGGTAATGGCGTGGCGATGGACGACTTCAATGCGGACAACTTCGACCACGGCCCACACGGCTTTGTGGGCGGCTCGCCGATGTGGGTCAACCAGGCCGGCAGTCGGCCGATTGCGGGTACGTCCAACCCGCCCGGCACCCCGGCCTGGGGCAGTGCGTGGAAGCGCGCCACTGCCGATTACTACACCCATCAGGTGTCGATGGACGCCCACGGTGCCCATCAATCTTACCGAGGCAACTACCTCGATCTGGACCCGGTGTACCGCGATGCCTACGGCCTGCCGCTGCTGCGTATGACGTTCGATTGGCAGGAGAACGACATCAAGATGAACCGTTTCATGGTCGAGAAAATGGGCAAGGTTGCCGAAGCGATGAACCCCAAGGCCATCGCTGTACTTGGTAAAAAAGTCGGTGAGCATTTCAACACTGCGTCTTACCAGACCACCCACCTCAATGGTGGCGCGATCATGGGCACCGACCCGAAAACCAGTGCGTTGAACCGTTACCTGCAGAGCTGGGACGTACACAACGTGTTTGTCCCTGGCGCGTCCGCTTTCCCACAGGGCCTGGGCTACAACCCTACCGGCCTGGTGGCGGCGCTGACCTACTGGTCGGCACGGGCGATCCGTGAGCAGTACCTGAAAAACCCCGGCCCACTGGTTCAGGCATAAGGAGCGATGACCATGAAAGCACTTGTTATCGCCACGTTTGCGCTGCTCAGCAGTTGCTCGATAAGCGCCGCCGAAACCGACCTGATCAGACAGGGCGAATACCTGGCCCGCGCCGGTGACTGCGTGGCTTGCCACACCGCCAAGGGCGGCAAACCCTTCGCAGGCGGGCTGCCGATGGAAACCCCGATTGGCGTGATCTATTCCACCAACATCACTCCGGACAAGACCGGCCTTGGCGACTATAGCTTCGAAGACTTCGACAAGGCCGTGCGCCATGGCGTCGCCAAGAGCGGTAGTACGCTTTACCCAGCGATGCCGTACCCGTCTTACGCGCGTGTCAGCGACAGCGATATGCAGGCGTTGTACGCGTACTTCATGAAGGGCGTGGAGCCCGTCGCCCAAGCA
This sequence comes from Pseudomonas sp. RIT357, assembly GCF_000632245.1. Classification (NCBI taxonomy): domain Bacteria; kingdom Pseudomonadati; phylum Pseudomonadota; class Gammaproteobacteria; order Pseudomonadales; family Pseudomonadaceae; genus Pseudomonas; species Pseudomonas sp. RIT357. Next base: position 65,270 of record NZ_JFYX01000004.1, on the reverse strand, counting down.
AATAAGGACAGCGACATTCCCTGGCCCTTGAGCATGCGTTGGCCGTTGGCGGCGTGGCGTTGGATGTTTGCCCCTGAAGTGGCTGACACACCAGTGGTAGCGGGTGCCGACCCGGTGACAAGTCGTGGCGCTTACCTAGTGGAAGGCCTCGGTCACTGCGGCGCGTGCCACACCCCCCGTGCGTTGACCATGCAGGAAAAAGCCCTGAGTGCCACAGACGGCGATGCCTTCCTGTCCGGCAGCGCGCCGTTGGAAGGTTGGATCGCCAAGAGCCTGCGCGGCGACCACAAGGACGGCCTTGGCAGTTGGAGCGAGGAGCAACTGGTGCAATTCCTCAAGACCGGTCGCAGTGATCGCAGCGCGGTGTTTGGTGGTATGAGCGACGTTGTAGTCCACAGCATGCAGTACATGTCGGAAGACGATTTGACCGCTATCGCCCGTTACCTCAAGAGCCTGCCTGCAGTCGATCTCAAGGACCAGCCGCATGTGTACGACAAGCAGGTAGCGCAGGCGCTGTGGAAAGGCGATGACAGCCAGCCGGGTGCGTCGGTGTACATCGACAACTGTGCGGCCTGCCACCGCACCGACGGCCATGGCTATACACGCGTGTTCCCGGCGCTGGCGGGCAACCCGGTATTGCAGACGGCGGATGCCACCTCGCTGATCAACATCGTGTTGAACGGCGGCACCTTGCCGGCCACTCACGCGGCGCCATCGACCTTCACCATGCCGGCATTTGCCTGGCGCCTGTCGGACCAGGAAGTGGCGGACGTAGTCAGTTTCATCCGTGGCAGTTGGGGCAATAAAGGTGCGCCGGTGAAAGCCAGCGACGTGGCTGATATGCGTAAAAACGATATGCGCACCACCTCGGGCGATGACCTGGGGCAGGTCACACAAAAACACTGACCGCCAAACGGCACTGGTCAGAAACGTCGCGCCTCGATACTGTATATAAAAACAGTGTCGAGGCGTATTCATGTCTACTCCGTTGCCGCCCCGTGGCCGGGGCACGGCCACTAACCTGCACAACCGCTTTGCGCCCTCGGTCAGCGTGGCCGAGGACGATGGCTGGTATCAGGAAGTACCGCCGACCCAAGGCACCGAGGTGCGTATTGAGACGGCTAAAACCATCATCACCCGCAACAACTCACCGGACCTGCCGTTTGATCGCTCGATCAACCCGTATCGCGGTTGCGAGCATGGCTGCATCTACTGCTATGCGCGGCCCAGCCACGCCTATTGGGACATGTCACCGGGGCTGGATTTTGAGACCAAGCTGATCGCCAAGAGCAATGCGGCCGACGTGCTGGAGCAGCAGCTGTCCAAGCCGGGCTATGTGTGTGCGCCGATCAACCTGGGTTCCAACACCGATCCGTACCAGCCCATCGAGCGTGAATACAAGATCACGCGACAGACCCTCGAAGTGCTGCTGCGCTACCGACATCCGGTGACCATCATTACCAAAGGTTCGCTGATCCTGCGTGACCTCGACCTGCTCACCGAGTTGGCCAGCCAGCGTCTGGTGGCGGTGATGATCAGCCTCACCAGTCTGGACGACGAGCTCAAGCGCATCCTGGAGCCGCGCACGGCAGCGCCTAAGGCGCGGTTGCGAGCGATCCGTGTGATGCGAGAGGCGGGGATTCCCGTGGGTGTGCTGTGCTCGCCGATGATTCCGATGATCAACGACAGTGAGTTGGAGAGCCTGCTGACCGAGGCGCACGCCGCCGGTGCGCAGAGCGCGGCGTACATGATGCTGCGCCTGCCCCTGGAAGTGGCGCCGTTGTTCGAAGAGTGGCTGACGGCGCATTACCCGCAGCGTGCGGCCCACGTAATGAGTCTGGTGCGGCAGGTGCGAGGTGGCGAGGTGTATGACAGCCGCTTCGGTGTGCGTATGCGGGGCGAAGGACCTTTTGCTGATTTGTTGGCCCAGCGTTTCAGCAAGGCAATCAAACGCCTGGGGCTCAATCGCCGTGAAGGATTCAATCTGGATTGCACGGCGTTCTGTCCGCCGGGCAGACAGATGGCATTGTTGTAGACTTATCAGGAAGAACGCACCTTTCTTGTAGGAATAGTCGCGTTTTGACATCACTGAAACCCGCGATCTAGAGCGGTTCATTCAGTTTGAGTTAAGTTTCGGCGGTTACCTTGCTCAGCGAGTGACTGATGAGTCGACACCCGGGTTATTGGAGTTTTACAACTATTCCATTGGTCGGGCGTCGAACTGTCCTGAACACGCCCCCTGCACTAATCAAGAGGATGAATCATGAGTGATAAGGATAAACAGCCGTTGGCTGCGTCGGCTTCAGCCTCTCAAGTGGCGGAGTCCGCCGATGCAGCGCTAAAGCACATCGTTGACGGTTTTTTGCATTTCCATCACGACGTCTTCCCCCAGCAGGAAGAACTCTTCAAGAAACTCGCCACGGCCCAGAGCCCGCGAGCGATGTTCATCACCTGCGCCGACTCGCGCATCGTCCCCGAGCTGATCACCCAAAGCTCGCCTGGCGACCTGTTCGTGACCCGTAACGTAGGCAACGTAGTGCCGCCCTACGGCCAAATGAACGGTGGTGTTTCCACGGCCATCGAGTACGCGGTACTTGCCCTCGGTGTGCAGCACATCATCGTGTGCGGACACTCCGATTGCGGCGCCATGCGGGCGGTACTCAACCCCGACAGCCTGGAAAAAATGCCGACGGTAAAAGCCTGGTTGCGGCATGCCGAGGTCGCCAAGACCATGGTCCATGACAACTGCGATTGCGCCAGCGAAGGCGAGAGCATGAAGGTGCTCACCGAAGAAAACGTCATCGCCCAGTTGCAACATTTGCGCACCCACCCTTCCGTGGCTTCGCGCATGGCTAACGGTCAGCTGTTCATCCACGGTTGGATCTACAACATCGAGACCAGCGAAATCCGCGCCTACGATGCCGACCAGTCGGCGTTCAGACCGTTGGGCGGTGACGGGCCGATCCCTTCAGCGACGCCTAAAGCGCGCTTCTAAAACACTTCCCTGCCGGGTAATGCGGTGGCTGCCATGGATGCAGCCAGGCTTTACCGCGCCCGGCGAATGCCTCGGGAGAGTCATCATGCGTGCTGCTCAATTGAAAGCTGTATTGCCACGGGAGCTGCTCGCCTCGGTGGTTGTGTTTCTGGTCGCCCTGCCGCTGTGCATGGGGATCGCGATTGCGTCCGGCATGCCGCCGGCCAAGGGCCTGATCACCGGGATTATCGGTGGCCTGGTGGTGGGGTGGCTGGCGGGGTCGCCGCTGCAGGTCAGCGGTCCGGCGGCGGGTCTGGCTGTGCTGGTGTTTGAATTGGTGCGCCAGCACGGCATGTTGATGCTGGGCCCGATCCTGCTGCTGGCGGGCTTTCTGCAACTGGTGGCCGGACGTTTGCGCCTGGGCTGCTGGTTCCGCGTGACAGCGCCCGCAGTGGTGTACGGCATGCTGGCGGGCATTGGCGTGTTGATTGTGCTGTCGCAGATTCATGTGATGCTCGATGGTGCGCCCAAGCCTTCGGGGCTGGACAACCTGGCGGGTTTCCCGGCTGCACTGGCTGAAGCCATACCGACCCTTGGCGGCGGGCTTGGCTGGCAAGCGGGTTTGCTTGGGCTGTCGACGATGCTGGTGATGTACCTGTGGGATAAATTCCGCCCGCAACCGCTGCGGTTTGTGCCGGGCGCTTTGCTTGGCGTCGGCCTGGCTACGGTCACCAGCCTGGTGCTGGCGTTGCAGGTCAAACGCGTGGAAGTCCCGGAAAACCTGGCTGACGCCATCGACTGGCTGCGCCCCAGCGACCTGCTGAACCTGGCCGATCCTCAACTGCTGATCGCTGCCTTCGCAGTGGCGTTTATCGCCAGCGCCGAAACCCTGCTTTCCGCCGCGGCTGTCGACCGCATGCATAATGGCCAGCGTTCCGATTTCGACAAAGAGCTGTCCGCCCAAGGTGTCGGCAACATGCTCTGCGGCCTGGTCGGTGCTTTGCCGATGACCGGCGTGATCGTACGCAGCTCAGCCAACGTCCAGGCGGGTGCAACCACTCGTCTGTCTGCCATGTTCCATGGCGTGTGGTTGCTGGGTTTCGTGTTGCTGTTGTCGAGCGTGCTGCAAAGCATTCCAGTGGCAAGCCTGGCCGGTGTGTTGGTGTACACCGGGATCAAGCTGGTAGACGTCAAGGCGTTCAAGGCCTTGGGGCGCTACGGGCGGATGCCGATGTTCACCTATGCGGCCACGGCCTTGGCGATCATCTTTACTGACCTGCTGACGGGTGTGCTGGTGGGCTTTGGCCTCACGTTGGTCAAACTGGCGCTCAAGGCGTCCCGGCTGAAAGTCAGCCTGATTGACCTGCCTCAGGACGGTGAGATGGAGCTACGGCTGACCGGTGCGGCGACCTTTCTCAAAGTGCCTGCGCTGACCCAAGTGCTGTCGACGGTACCTGCGGGGACCACGGTGCATGTGCCGCTCAACAACCTCACCTATATCGACCATTCCTGCCTGGAGTTACTGGAAGAATGGGGTCGGGCGAATGCGGCGAAGGGCTCGAAGTTGGTGATTGAGGCGCGCGGGTTGAAGCGCCGGCTCGAAGGCCGGGTTAGGACGACGACGGGAATCGGCTCGGCGCCATCAATCGGCTGATGAAGCCGGATCAAAATGTGGGAGGGGGCTTGCTCCCGATAGCAGAGTGTCAGTCTAAGCATATGTGACTGAGCCACCGCTATCGGGAGCAAGCCCCCTCCCGCATTTTTTCTGCGTCTACCTCAGGATTCAGGCGGGTTGATCCAGCGCCAATTCAACGCCCAGTTGCCGAGACAGGCACGGCCAGCGCTTCCACGCGGCGTCTGTGTCAGGGCTTTTCAACTGCTCGCGGTACGCCTCGACGGACTCCAGCGCAAAGCTGTCTTCGTTGAGCATCTCATCCACCGCCAGGTGGACGGCTTCATCCAGTCGGTTGGCAAACGCTTCGCCGATCAACTGATGGGCAATCAAGTTAGCCACGGTGGTATCCGCCGGAATCAACGGCCGACCGAAGTGCTTGATATACAGATCGTTTACTTCCTCCACCAGACGATGAGCCAGGTAGGCCTCGTCCAGCAGCCCGTCCAGGCCTTCGTGGCCTGCCAGAATAGCTGGCGGTTGCAGGAAGAAATGCTCGGCAATCTTCAGCACCGGCTTGATCTGGCTTTCGATACCGGCCTCGCGGGCAACTTCATTGGCCGCGTCGAGCAAATCCGGGACCAAGTCGATGTAGGCGGTGACAAAACGCGCCATGACAACGTTGCGATCACCTTCAGCCAGAGCAATGGCCGAATGCAGGTGCGGCAATTGTTTTTCCAGTTGCTGGGCAAGCTGGCCCGTAGTGGCTTCGTGTTGATGGGCACGGGAAATCTGCTCGCGCAATGCGGCGGTGTTCATGAAGGCTCCAGTGATGCAGGCGTAGGAAAAGGGAGAGGTTAAGTTAGCTCGTTTATACGAGCGCCTAAGACGCATTTGTCATAATTATTTCATGGTTATGCGCAGGCGTTATATTGAATTGCCATCGTTCGTCGGAAAATCGATTCCGCTCCCGGTTTCATTGGCTTCGGCCGTGCCATTTTGCCTCATTTGTCCCTACACATTGCGGGGTTGCATACCCTGTCTATACTCGGATTTGTACGCGATTAGCTGATGACGCCAGACTGCATAAGCAGGCAAGGCTAAGCGGTTGTAAGCAGTATGGAAGCCGCTCCCTTCGACGCAGGTGCAAACCGGCGGGATAACAAGAACGATAAGGGGAACCCGCAATGATGCGACATCCACACGTTTGGATGGGCCTCCTGTTGTGGTCAGTATTCGGCCAGGCGCACGCCGCCTGGACAACGAATATGGCGCCAGGTGCAACAGAAGTCAGTCACGCTGTGTTCGATCTACACATGACCATTTTCTGGATCTGTGTGGTGATCGGCATCATCGTGTTTGGCGCCATGTTTTGGTCGATGATGGTCCACCGGCGCTCCACCGGCCAGGTCGCAGCCAAGTTCCACGAGAGCACCACCGTGGAAATCCTCTGGACCGTCGTGCCCTTGCTGATCCTGATCGCGATGGCTATTCCCGCAACCAAGACCTTGATCAACATCTACGACAGCAGTGAGTCGGATATCGATATCCAGGTCACTGGCTACCAGTGGAAGTGGCATTACAAATACCTGGGCCAGGATGTGGAGTTCTTCAGCAACCTGGCCACACCCGCCGAGCAGATCCATAACCAGGCCACAAAGGGCGAGCACTATCTGCTGGAAGTCGACCAGCCGTTGGTGCTGCCGGTGGGCGCCAAAGTGCGCTTTCTGGTTACCGCCGCTGACGTGATCCACTCTTGGTGGGTGCCGGCTTTTGCGGTCAAGCGCGACGCTATTCCCGGCTTCGTCAACGAGGCCTGGACTCGGGTCGAGAAGCCCGGCATCTACCGTGGGCAGTGCGCCGAATTGTGCGGTAAAGACCACGGTTTCATGCCTATCGTCGTCGAGGTCAAATCCAAGGCTGACTACGAAACCTGGCTGGGTGAACGCAAGGCCGAGGCCGCCAAGCTCAAGGAACTGACCTCCAAAGAGTGGACCCTTGAAGAGTTGGTGGCCCGTGGTGACAAGGTTTATCACACCACCTGCGTGGCCTGTCACCAGGCCGAGGGCCAGGGCCTGCCGCCGATGTTCCCGGCGCTCAAGGGCTCGAAAATCGCTACCGGACCGGCCGCGGACCACCTGAGCATCGTCTATCACGGCAAGCCGGGCACTGCGATGGCCGCGTTCGGCAAGCAGCTCTCGGAAGTGGATATCGCCGCCGTGGTGACCTACGAGCGCAACGCCTGGGGCAACAACAAAGGCGACATGGTCACGCCAAAAGACGTGCTGGCCATCAAACAGGCGGAAAGCAAATGACAGCCCTCATTACATTTGCGCCGCCCCGCCCCGCCCATTCGTTTGCAGGAGAACGGCCATGAGCGCTGTGATCGATGACCATGGACACACCAGTGACCATGCCCACGGCCCCGCCAAGGGGTTGATGCGTTGGGTGCTGACCACCAACCACAAAGACATCGGCACGATGTACCTGTGGTTCGCCTTCACGATGTTCCTGCTGGGCGGTTCGTTCGCCATGGTGATCCGTGCCGAACTGTTCCAGCCCGGGTTGCAGATCGTCGAACCGGCATTTTTCAACCAGATGACCACCATGCACGGCCTGATCATGGTGTTCGGCGCGGTGATGCCGGCATTTGTCGGCCTGGCCAACTGGATGATCCCGCTGATGATCGGCGCGCCCGACATGGCCTTGCCGCGCATGAACAACTTCAGCTTCTGGCTGTTGCCAGCGGCTTTCCTGTTGCTGGTCTCGACGCTGTTCACCCCTGGCGGCGGACCGAACTTCGGCTGGACCTTCTACGCCCCGCTCTCCACTACCTACGCGCCGGAAAGCGTGACGTTCTTCATTTTCGCCATCCACCTGATGGGCATCAGTTCGATCATGGGCGCGATCAACGTGGTCGCTACCATCCTCAACCTGCGCGCGCCGGGCATGACGTTGATGAAGATGCCGCTGTTCGTGTGGACCTGGCTGATTACCGCTTTCCTGCTGATTGCGGTGATGCCGGTGCTGGCTGGTTGCGTGACCATGATGCTGATGGACATTCACTTCGGCACGAGCTTCTTTAGTGCGGCTGGCGGTGGTGATCCGGTGCTGTTCCAGCACGTGTTCTGGTTCTTTGGTCATCCGGAGGTGTACATCATGATCCTGCCGGCCTTCGGCGCCGTCAGTTCGATCATTCCGACCTTCTCGCGCAAGCCGCTGTTCGGCTACACCTCGATGGTCTACGCCACGGCAAGCATCGCGTTCCTGTCGTTTATCGTGTGGGCGCACCACATGTTCGTGGTCGGTATCCCGCTGGTGGGCGAACTGTTCTTCATGTACGCCACGTTGCTGATCGCCGTGCCGACCGGGGTAAAGGTGTTCAACTGGGTCAGCACCATGTGGCAAGGCTCGCTGACGTTCGAGACGCCGATGTTGTTTGCGGTGGCCTTCGTGATCCTGTTCACCATCGGCGGCTTCTCCGGGTTGATGCTGGCGATTGCTCCGGCTGACTTCCAGTACCACGACACCTACTTTGTGGTGGCGCACTTCCATTACGTACTGGTGCCCGGCGCGATCTTTGGGATCTTCGCGTCGGCCTACTACTGGTTGCCGAAATGGACCGGCCACATGTACGACGAAACCCTGGGCAAGCTGCACTTCTGGCTGTCTTTCGTGGGCATGAACATGGCGTTCTTCCCGATGCACTTTGTGGGGCTGGCCGGTATGCCGCGTCGGGTGCCGGACTACAACCTGCAGTTCGCCGACTTCAACATGGTCTCGTCGATTGGCGCGTTTATGTTTGGCGCCACGCAGATCTTCTTTTTGTTCATCGTGATCAAGTGCATTAGAGGTGGCCCGCCGGCTCCGGCCAAGCCGTGGGATGGCGCTGAAGGCCTGGAGTGGAGCATTCCTTCGCCTGCGCCGTACCACACGTTCACCACGCCGCCGGAGGTCAAATGAACCGGTTGCCACACAGCAACGGTGAGGGCGGCAAGCCCCCTCACGCATTGATCGCATTCGCTTCAGGGGTGTGTCATGGCTGAATCCCTGCCCCTCAAACGGTTGGTCACTCGCCTGCTGGTCATGGTCGTGGCGATGTTCGCCTTTGGTTTCGCCCTGGTGCCGATCTACGACGTGATGTGCAAGGCGTTTGGCATCAACGGCAAGACTGCCGGGCAGTATGAAGGCGAGCAGATCGTCGACCCGACGCGTCAGGTGCGGGTGCAGTTCCTGTCTACAAACGCCATCGACATGGTCTGGGACTTCTACGCCAAGGCGGACGAGGTGGTGGTCAACCCAGGCGCTGTGACCGAGATGCTGTTCGTGGCCCACAACCCCACTGACAAGCCGATGACCGCCCAGGCCGTGCCAAGTATTTCCCCGGCCGAAGCGGCGATGTACTTCCACAAGACCGAGTGTTTTTGCTTCACCCAGCAAGTGCTGCAGCCAGGCCAGCGTATCGAGATGCCCGTGCGTTTCATCGTCGATCGAGACATGCCCAAGGATGTGAAGCATTTGACCCTGGCGTACACGCTATTTGATATCACTGCGCGCCAACCGCCCGTGGCTTTGCATACCGGCGGCTAGCTACTGTTTGCCCCCTCAATCGGGAGAGTGAATACATGTCGAATCATGATACGTACTACGTACCGGCACAAAGCAAGTGGCCGATAATTGCCACGTTTGGCCTGCTGATCACCGTGTATGGCCTGGGCGTGTGGTTCAACGATCTCAAGGCTGCTCGCCCGGAATCCCACGGCCCGTGGATCTTTTTCGTTGGTGGGCTGCTGCTGGCCTATATGTTGTTCGGCTGGTTCGGTGCGGTGATCAAAGAAAGCCGCGCGGGTTTGTACAGTCCGCAGATGGACCGCTCGTTTCGCTGGGGGATGAGCTGGTTCATCTTTTCCGAAGTGATGTTCTTCATCGCCTTCTTCGGTGCGCTGTTTTATGTGCGGCACATGTCCGCGCCCTGGCTGGCCGGTGAAGGCTCAAAGGGCGTCGCGCACATGCTGTGGCCGAATTTCGAATTTGCCTGGCCATTGCTCAACAACCCTGACCCGAAACTCTATCCCGCCCCCGAGGGCATCATCAGCCCGTGGGGCTTGCCGCTGGTCAACACCATCCTGCTGGTGAGCTCCAGCGTGACCATCACCATCGCCCACCATGCCTTGCGCAAGGGCCATCGTGGCGCGCTGAAAATCTGGTTGGCGCTTACCGTGCTGCTGGGCCTGGCGTTTCTCGGGTTCCAGGCCGAGGAATACATCCACGCCTATAAAGAGCTGGGCCTTACGCTGGGCTCCGGTGTGTATGGCGCGACGTTCTTTATGCTCACCGGATTCCACGGTGCCCACGTGACCATCGGCACGATCATTTTGTTTGTGATGCTGATGCGCATTCTGCGTGGCCACTTCAACGCCGAGCACCAGTTTGGTTTCGAGGCAGCCAGTTGGTATTGGCACTTTGTGGATGTGGTGTGGATCGGGCTGTTTTTCTTCGTCTACGTACTGTGAGGCGTCTTACCACGGCGCGTGAGAAACCAGCTGGCCGCTGAAAAATCCCCAGGTGATCAGCATGAGGGTGATCACGGCCAGTACGACACGCACGGTCAAGGCAGTGACGAGGCGGTTGGAGTTGCCTTCGTCCTTGACCAGAAAGAACAGGCCACTGAACAGGCTCACAACAGTCGCGATCAGCATCAGGGCAATGGCTGCTTTGAGCATGGTCTGGCTCCTGGATTTTGATGGGCATTGATGAAGAGCGGCGGGCAATGAAAACAAGTATAGCCAGCGCCATAAAACAGTTTCGCCCCGGTATTGCGCCGACATTGGTGGTGTTGGTCCTGCTGCCGTTGATGGTGGGTTTGGGGTGCTGGCAGCTGTCGCGAGGGCATGAAAAGCAGCTGTTGCTCGACAGCTATGCCGAGCGCCGCGCGGCTGAGCCGATGAGCAGTGAAGAACTCAATGACACGGCAGATCCGGCGTTTCGCCGTGTGCATTTGCGCGGTCAATTCGACGCCGACCATAGCGTCTTGCTCGACAATCGCATGCGCAATGGCAAGGCCGGTGTCGAGTTGCTGCAACCCTTCCACGATCAGGCCAGCGGCCTGTGGCTACTGCTCAATCGCGGCTGGCTGCCCTGGCCGGACCGCCGCACACCGCCCGCCTTCACCACACCAGAGCAGCCGTTGAATATTGATGCGTGGGTGTACGTCGCCCCTGGCGAAACCTTCCAGCTGCATGCCGACCCCGCAGCCACGCAATGGCCGCGATTACTCACGGCGCTGCATCCCGCAGCGCTTTGGACAGAGTTGGGCCGCAGTGGCTTTGCCTACGAACTGCGCGCTGAAGCCGGCCCCGGTACCTACGAAACGACTTGGCCGGTGGTCGCCATGGGCCCGGAGAAACACCTGGCCTATGCCGTGCAGTGGTTCGCCATGGCGCTGGCGCTGCTGGTTCTTTACCTCTATCTCGGATCGCATAACAAGAAGGAGAAGCCCCATGGGAGCGGCCACGAATCCACTCAACATGTCTGACCTGCCCGATCGGCGCAAAGGCCGTTGGCAACTGCTGCTGATCCTGCTGATGGTGATCGGCCCGATGGTGCTGGCCACGTTTATGTACAAGCTGCAGTTCTGGGTGCCGGACAGCCGCAGTTATCACGGCGAGATGATCGGCAATGGCCAGACCCGCGCCGATATCGGCGTGCAGGCGGATGAACAGCGCTGGCAACTGCTGGTGACTGCGCCCGCCGCCTGCGCCGCCGATTGCCAGCAGTTGGTGTACCTCGCGCGGCAATTGCAGATCGGCCTGGGGCGCGATGCCTCGCGCGCCAGTCACGCGTTGGCCGGTGCGCAACCGGTCGGTGCCGATTACGAAGCCAAGCTGAAAGCCGAATACCCGCAATTGCAGCGCTATCAACTGGACCTTTCGACGTTTAACAAAAACGCTGCCGCGCCGGGCGATGCGCAGCTGTGGATCGTCGATCCCCACGGCAACCTGGTGCTGCGCTACGACGCCAAGGTCAAGGGCAAGGACCTGCTCAACGACCTGCGCCACCTGCTGAAATTGTCGAACATCGGATAAGGGCATCGTCATGGCCAAACCTGGATTTCGCCTCGCGTTGTTTGCCACCTTGCTGGCGCTGATCGTCGTGCTGCTCGGCGCCTATACCCGCCTGACTCATGCCGGCCTCGGTTGCCCGGACTGGCCGGGTTGTTATGGTTTTATCAGCGTGCCGCAAAGTGAAGCCCAGTTGGCCCATGCCGAATTGCATTTTCCTGACACGCCAGTGGAGGCCGACAAAGGCTGGGCCGAAATGACCCATCGCTACTTCGCTGGCACTCTGGGTCTTTTGATTGCGTTGTTGGCGGCGCGCTCTTGGAGTCATCGGCGTGACCCAGGCCAGCCGGTCAAGTTGCCGTTGTTTCTGCTGGCGGTGGTGTTTGCCCAGGCGGCGTTTGGGATGTGGACGGTGACCTTGAAGCTGTGGCCGCAGGTGGTGACAGGGCATCTGCTTGGCGGCTTTGCCACCTTGAGTCTGCTGTTTTTGCTGACCTTGCGCCTGTCCGGTGTACTGCCCGCGCTAATCGTGCCCAAGCGCCTGCAATATTGGGCGACGGCTGGTTTGGTGCTGGTGATCGGGCAGATTGCGCTCGGTGGTTGGGTCAGCTCCAATTACGCGGCCGTAGCCTGTGTCGACTTGCCCACCTGCCATGGACAGTGGTGGCCGGCGGCAGACTTTGCCAATGGCTTTCACCTGACCCAACACATCGGCCCAAATTATTTGGGCGGCCAGCTCGACAGCGAGGCGCGCACGGCCATTCACCTGACCCATCGTATCGGCGCAGTACTCGTGACCCTGGTCCTGCTCGGCCTGGCCTGGCAGCTGCGCGCGGTGGGCATGACGCGTCTGTCGGGCTTGTTGCTGATCGCCCTCGGCGTGCAAATCTGCCTGGGGTTGAGCAATGTGATGTTCGGCCTGCCGCTGGCGGTAGCGGTCGGGCATAACGCGGGCGGTGCCGGGTTGCTGCTGACCCTGGTGCTGGTCAATTACCACGCCCGCACCAGCCTGGTTCGGGTGCGCAATCAGTTGCCGTTCGGCTGGCGCTTCATCCCGCGCAAACACGTATCAGGCCTCATCACCCTTAAAGGAGAGATGCCATGGCGACCTTGATCGGCGCGCGTCACGATCAGGCGATCTGGCGTGACTATCTAGAGCTGACCAAGCCGAAAGTAGTGGTGCTGATGCTCATCACGTCCCTGGTGGGAATGTTCCTCGCCACCCGCGCGGGCGTACCGTGGACGGTGCTGATTTTTGGCAACTTGGGCATTGCCCTGTGCGCGGGCGGCGCTGCGGCCGTCAACCATGTTGTGGATCGGCGGATCGATGCGGTGATGGCACGCACTCACAAGCGGCCCCTGGCGGAGGGTCGCGTGTCGCCGGTTGCGGCGCTGGCCTTTGCATTGTTTTTGGCTGTTGCAGGGCTGGGCCTGTTGCTGGCGTTCACCAATGCCCTGGCGGCGTGGCTGACCTTGGCCTCGCTGCTCGGCTACGCCGTGATCTACACCGGATTCCTAAAGCGCGCGACGCCGCAGAATATTGTCATCGGCGGGTTGGCTGGCGCTGCACCGCCGCTGTTGGGTTGGGTCGCCGTCACCGGTCACATCAGCGCTGAACCGCTGCTGCTGGTGCTGATCATCTTCGCTTGGACCCCGCCGCACTTTTGGGCCCTGGCCATCCACCGCAAAGAGGAATACGCCAAGGCCGACATCCCCATGCTGCCAGTGACCCACGGCGAGCACTACACCAAGGTGCATATCCTGCTCTACACCTTTGCCCTACTGGCGGTGAGCTTGATGCCCTACGTGATCCATATGAGCGGCCCACTGTACCTGGCGTGCGCGCTGGTATTGGGCGCACGCTTTCTGCAATGGGCCTGGGTGTTGTACCGTGGCGGTCGGCCGCACGCGGCGATCAACACCTTCAAGTACTCTATCTGGTACTTGTTCCTGCTGTTTATCGCCCTGCTCGTAGACCACTACCTACTGTTGAACCTATGACTCGAACTCAAAAAACCGTCTTCATCCTGGTGGCCATCGTCGCGTTGATCATGGGCCTGACCGTCAACAAAGTACTTAGCGGAAAAGGCCAGGGCGACCCCACCGCGCTGATCGACGCCGGCATCATCCTGCTGCCGCAAAGCCGTCAGCTACCGCCTGTGACCATGACAAATCAGGACGGCCAGCCGGTGGCGTTCAACGAGTTGAAGGGGAAGTGGAGCCTGTTGTTCTTCGGCTACACGTTCTGCCCGGATATCTGCCCGACCACCCTCGCCCAATTGCGCCAGATCAAAAGCGAACTGCCGAAAGAGGCTGTGGATAAGTTGCAAGTGATCCTGGTCAGCGTCGACCCGCATCGCGATACCCCGACTCAGCTCAAGCAGTACTTGGGCTACTTCGATCCGCAATTTGTGGGCCTGACCGGCGCGAATGTGGAGGATGTGCAGAAGGTGTCGAATGCGGTGAGCATCCCGTTTATTCCGGCAGATACCAGCAAGCCGAACTACACCGTCGATCACAGCGGTAACCTGGCGCTCATCGGCCCGGATGGCACGCAGCGTGGGTTTATTCGTTCGCCGTTGAACAACCAGAAATTGGTGGCGCAGTTGCCGGGGTTGTTGCAGCGCAATTAGATGCACCCCCAAAACAAATGTGGGAGGTGGCTTGCTCCCGATTGCTGAGTGCCAGTCACTGCATCTGGTGACTGACCCACTGCTATCGGGGGCAAGCCCCCTCCCACATTGTTTGATCTCTGGTGTATTGGAGATCGGGTAGATCAGAACGCCGGCTTGATCGCGCCTTTGTACTTCTCTTCGATGAATTGCTTCACTTCAGGCGTGTGCAGGGCGGCTACCAGCTTCTTCACCGCGTCCGAATCCTTGTTGTCTTCGCGGGTGACCAGGATGTTCACGTAAGGCGAGTCGCTGCCTTCGATTACCAATGCATCCTTGGACGGGTCCAGCTTGGCTTCCAAGGCGTAGTTGGTGTTGATCAACGCCAGGTCGACCTGGGTCAGCACGCGCGGCAGGGTGGCGGCTTCCAGTTCGCGGAACTTCAGGTTTTTCGGGTTTTCGGTGATGTCTTTGATGGTCGACAGGATGTTGGTCGAGTCCTTCAATTTGATCACGCCGGCTTTATCCAGCAGCAACAGCGCGCGGCCGCCGTTGGTGGCGTCGTTAGGGATCACGACGTTGGCACCGCTTGGCAGCTCGTCCAGCTTTTTGTACTTGCTGGAGTAGGCGCCCAGAGGCTCCAAATGCACCGCGCCGACGCTCACCAGGTGAGTGCCCTTGGCTTTGTTGAATTCATCCAGGTACGGCTGGTGCTGGAAGAAATTAGCGTCCAGGCGTTTTTCCGCTACCTGTACGTTGGGCTGTACGTAGTCGGTGAAGACTTTGACCTGCAGGTCCACGCCTTCTTTGGCGAGGGCAGGTTTCACGAATTCCAGGATTTCCGCGTGGGGTACCGGCGAAGCAGCGACCGTCAGGGTCTCGGCATGGGCGGAAAACGCGGCAACGGCGGCGAAAGCAACCAGTAGTTTTTTCATCCAACAAGCTCCTTGTTCGGGCATGTGCCGGCTTTTGGCCGGCAATGGCCGTTATTTTCGAGAAAAGTGCACCACCAGCCTGTCGCCGACGGTTTGCAGAATTTGCACCAGGATCAACAGCATCACCACGGTGACCACCATCACATCGGTCTGGAAACGTTGGTAACCGAAACGGATCGCCAGGTCGCCCAGGCCGCCAGCGCCGACCACACCGGCCATGGCCGTGTAGGACACCAGCGTAATCGCCGTCACCGTAATCGCCGCGAAGATGCCGGGGCGTGCTTCGGGCAACAGTGCATTGGTGATGATCTGGCGAGTGGTTGCGCCCATGGACTGGGTGGCTTCGATAATGCCGCGGTCCACTTCACGCAAGGCGGTTTCCACCAGACGCGCGAAGAATGGCGTGGCGCCCACCACCAGCGGCGGGATTGCACCGGCCACGCCCAGCGAGGTGCCGGTGATCAGTACGGTGAACGGGATCATCACAATCAGCAGGATGATGAACGGCAGCGAGCGCAGGATATTCACGATCAGCGACAGCAGCGCGTACAGCCCTTTTTGCTCGAACAGCTGGCGCGGGCTGGTCAGGAACAGCAGCACGCCCAACGGCAGGCCTAGTAGCACGGTAAAAAACAGCGAACCGAACAGCATGATCATGGTGTCGCCGGTGGCGAGCCAGATTTCGGACCAGTCGATATTGGCGAAGAAACTCAGGAAGATTTCCATTAGCGCAGCACCTCCATGTGGACGTCTGCGGCGGTGAAGCGGGCAAAGGCCGCTTCCATGTCACCGCCGGTGACCGCGAGGGTCAGTTGCCCATAAGGGATGTCTTTGATGCGGTCGATACGGCCGGCGAGGATGCTGTAGTCCACACCCGTTTCGCGGGCGACGGTACCCAGCAGCGGCGCGTAGGTTGCGTCGCCCTGGAACGTCAGACGTACGATGCGGCCCGGTACGTGGGCGAAGTCATCACGCTGCTCGCCTTCGTCGACCTGTTCGGCTTCTTGTACAAAACGTTTGGTGGTCGGGTGCTTGGGATGCAGGAAAACGTCGGCTACCGAACCTTGCTCGACGATCACGCCGGCGTCCATCACGGCCACCTGGTCGCATACGCGGCGGATCACGTCCATTTCATGGGTGATCAGCACGATGGTCAGCTTCAGCTCGCGGTTGATCTCAGCCAACAGTTGCAGGACCGACGCGGTGGTCTGTGGGTCGAGGGCGCTGGTGGCTTCGTCGCACAGCAAGATCTTTGGCTTGGTCGCCAGGGCGCGGGCGATGCCGACGCGCTGTTTCTGGCCGCCGGACAATTGCGCGGGGTACTTTTTGGCGTGGTCCGACAAGCCGACGCGGGCGAGCAGTTCAGCCACGCGCAGGTCGATGTCTTTACGCGACAGTTCGCCGGCCAGGGTCAGTGGCAATGCCACGTTATCGGCGACGGTCTTGGACGCCAGCAGGTTGAAGTGCTGGAAGATCATCCCGACCTGCTGACGGAAGCGGCGCAGGCCGTTGGCGTCCAGGGCGGTGACTTCTTCGCCGTCGACCGTGATCTGGCCGCCACTGGGCTCTTCCAGGCGGTTGATCAGGCGCAGCAAGGTGCTTTTACCCGCACCCGAATGGCCAATCAGGCCAAACACTTGGCCGTTTTCGACGCGCAGACTGGTGGGGTGCAGTGCTGGGATATCCTTACCGGCGACGCGGTAGGTTTTATGGACGTTTTGAAACTCGATCACGTAGCGAACCTTGTGGGGCGCATTGAAAAGGGATCAGCGGTTAGCCGGGCGCGCATTTTAGCCTGTCCATCTAGTGTTTCTTAGCATTTATTTCGCATTCAACCTGCGATTTGGCAATAACGCGATCAAAGGTCATAAAAAAGGAACGGCCCAAAACCCCATCAGTCACTACTTAAGCAACTCGATTTCCCAGGTGCCGTGCCTGGGGTTTTGCTCAAACGAGCCGGGCACCGCTCTGGCCACTTTGAATAAGGAGTTTTGACTGATGAGTACCAAGAAGCCAGCCACACCGCCGAAGAGTGACCTTGCGGGCACCGATACCCTGGATCGTGGTAACACCAACGCCAAATTACACAGCCTGGAACAGTTTCGCTCAGACGCTACTGGCCAAGCCTTGCGCACCAACCAAGGTGTGAAGATTTCCGACAACCAGAACAGCTTGAAGGTCGGCGCGCGAGGGCCTTCGCTGCTGGAAGATTTCATCATGCGTGAAAAGATCACGCATTTTGACCATGAACGCATCCCCGAGCGCATCGTGCATGCCCGAGGTACGGGCGCCCATGGTTATTTCCAATCCTATGAGAACCATTCGGCGCTGACCAAGGCCGGCTTCCTACGCGACCCTGGGCACAAAACCCCGGTGTTCGTGCGTTTTTCCACCGTGCAAGGCCCGCGTGGTTCCGGCGATACGGTGCGTGACGTGCGTGGCTTTGCCGTGAAGTTCTTCACTGATG
The DNA here is from genome assembly GCF_000632245.1 of Pseudomonas sp. RIT357. Taxonomy (NCBI): domain Bacteria; kingdom Pseudomonadati; phylum Pseudomonadota; class Gammaproteobacteria; order Pseudomonadales; family Pseudomonadaceae; genus Pseudomonas; species Pseudomonas sp. RIT357. The sequence continues at coordinate 47,609 of NZ_JFYX01000004.1, read as the reverse complement.
AAGGCAACTTCGACCTGGTGGGCAACAACATGCCAGTGTTCTTCATTCAGGACGCGATCAAATTTCCGGACTTTGTGCACGCGGTAAAACCTGAGCCGCACAACGAGATTCCTACCGGCGGCTCGGCGCACGACACCTTCTGGGATTTCGTCTCTCTGCAACCGGAGTCGGCACACATGGTGATCTGGGCCATGTCCGACCGGGCTATTCCTAAAAGCCTACGGAGCATGCAGGGTTTTGGCGTACATACGTTCCGCTTCATCAATGCCGAAGGCGTCTCCAATTTCGTTAAGTTTCACTGGCGCCCTACCGCCGGTACGTGTTCGTTGGTGTGGGACGAAGCACAAAAGCTCGCAGGTAAAGACACCGACTACCACCGTCGCGACCTGTGGGAGTCCATTGAAACCGGTGATTACCCTGAGTGGGAACTGGGCGTACAGGTAATCCCTGAAGACAAGGAACACGCCTTCGACTTCGATATTCTCGACCCGACGAAGCTGATTCCGGAGGAATTGGTGCCGATTACGCCGCTGGGCAAAATGGTGCTGAACCGCAATCCGGATAACTTCTTTGCTGAAGTTGAGCAGGTGGCGTTCTGCCCTGGGCATATCGTTCCGGGCATCGACTTCTCCAATGACCCACTGCTGCAGGGGCGCCTGTTTTCCTACACCGACACGCAGATCAGTCGCCTGGGCGGCCCGAACTTTCATGAGTTGCCGATCAATCGGCCGGTAGCGCCATTTCATAACGGCCAGCGCGATGCTATGCACCGCACGGTGATTGACAAGGGGCGTGCTGCCTACGAGCCCAATTCGATCGATGGCGGTTGGCCGAAAGAAACGCCACCTGCGGCGCAGGACGGTGGTTTCGAGTCGTACTACGAGCGTGTTGATGCCAATAAAGTGCGTGAGCGCAGTGAATCGTTCGGCGACCACTTCTCTCAGGCGCGCCTGTTTTTCCGCAGCATGAGCAAGCATGAGCAAGAGCACATTATCGCGGCGTACAGCTTTGAGCTGGGCAAGGTCGAGCGTGAGTTTATTCGTGCGCGGCAGGTCAACGAGATCCTGGCCAACATTGACCTGGAACTGGCCAAGCGCGTGGCGCAGAACCTCGGCCTGCCGGTACCGAAAAAAGGCACAGTGGAAGAGCGCGAGACCGCGTTGGCACGCTCGCCTGCTTTGAGCCAGGCGAACTTGCTGCCTGCGGATATCAAGACGCGCAAGGTGGCGATCTTGGCGGCGAATGGCGTGGACGGCGTGGCGATTGCGGCATTGAAGAAGGCCTTGGAAGCCGAGGGTGCGCACGCCAAATTGCTGGGTCCAACCTCGGCACCGGTCACCACGGAGGATGGCAAGAGCCTGCCGGTGGACGCGACGATGGAAGGGTTGCCGTCCATTGCGTTTGATGCGGTCTTTGTGCCTGGCGGTAAAGAGTCAGTGAAGGCGTTGAGCGCGGATGGTGTGGCGTTGCACTACGTGCTGGAGGCTTACAAGCACTTGAAGGCTATTACCGTCGCCACTGATGCCAAGTCGCTGTTGGATCTGTTGAAGCTTGAGGTGGATGCGGGGCTGATCGTGGGGTCGGATGCGAAGGCGTTCAAAGCGTTCTTTGCCGCGATTGGGCAGCATCGGGTATGGGATCGTGAGCCTAAGGCCAAAGCGATTCCGGCTTAACTATTTGGGTGTCTGTTAGACCGCTATCGGGAGCAAGCCCCCTCCCACATTTTGAACTGTGAATACACTCAAAATGTGGGAGGGGGCTTGCTCCCGATGCGTTTATTGCGCCTTGCGCGGAATCAACACAACCTGCGCCGGGATGTGTTTCAGAATCTGCCTGTGAATCTTCAGCTCATACGCCGAATCAATGCGTTTCACCCGTTTGGTCAGCAGCGTAGCCAACCACGGGTAATCCTCGGTGCGTGGCGCCTGAATGCTCACGTCGCACTGGTAATTCACCACGTCGGTGGCAATCGCATCCAGTTGATGGCGCAATTCTTCGATATTGGTGAGGTTCAAGGCCACCGTGGTGCTGGGCGCCGCCGGGTCGATGACCTTGGCGGCGGGCTTGGCCTCGGCGGCCTTGAGCGCCTCTTCGGCTTTATCCAGTTCGACCTTGCGGGCGTGGGTAATAGCGCTGTTGACGCCGCCGGTCAGGGCTGGCGCCTTGGGCATCAGCGCGCGGGCGCGGCTCAGGGCGGTGGCGGCGGCGTTGACGTCACCTTTTTGCAGCACGATCTGGCTGCGCTGCAGGTAGGCTTCGGCCAATTGGCGCTGATAAGGCTCAAGTGTCGGGTCGTTAGGCGACTGGGCCTGCAACGCTGCCAACTGGTCTTCGGCAGTGGCAAGCTCGCTGCTGGCGAGGTTTTGCTCCAGCTGCGCGATGGCCGCAGCACGTGGGTCCGGAGCCTCGGGGGCCGCGGGCGGTGTGCTTTGGCAGGCGCCCAGCAGCAGGGAAAATGCGGCAAGGAGCAGATAACGGGAGGTGAACGGCTTCATTCCTGCGACTCTCTATTTGCGCAAAAAGCGAGCAAGTCTACACCCCTCGACGGGGCAGGACAAAACTCAGCAGAAACAGGGCGGCGGCCGCGACCACAATCGATGGTCCGGCTGGCGTGTCCTTGAACCAGGACAGCGCCAGGCCTCCGCACACTGCTAGCATCCCCAGAAGGCTTGCACCGATGGCCATCTGCTCGGGTGAGCGGGCGTGGCGTTGGGCGGCGGCGGCGGGGATGATCAGCAGCGACGTGATCAACAATACGCCGACAATCTTCATCGCGACAGCGATCACCACGGCGATCAACAACATTAGGGCCATGCGCAAAGCCGATACGGGCAAGCCTTCGACCCTGGCCAGTTCTTCATGCACCGTGATTGCCAGCAGTGGGCGCCACAGGACTACCAGAAGCACCAGAACAGCAGCACTGCCGCCGAGGATCCAGGCCAGGTCCGTTGGGCTGATCGCCAACAGATCGCCGAACAGATAGGCCATCAGGTCGATGCGGACTTCATGCATAAAGCTCAGTACGACCAGGCCTAGTGACAACGTGCTCGGCGCCAGAATGCCCAGCAGGGTGTCCGAGGCCAGCGGCTGGCGCTGTTGCAGGGTTACCAGCAGCACCGCCAGCAGCAGGCAGCCCACGGTCACGGCGATGGTCGGGCTTACATCCAGCAGGAAACCCATCGCCACGCCCAGCAGCGCGGCGTGGGACAAGGTGTCGCCAAAGTACGCCATGCGACGCCAGACCACGAATGAGCCCAGCGGGCCAGCCACTAGCGCCAAAGCCAAGCCTGCCAGCAGGGCGTAAAGCAGAAAATCAGCCATGCTTGCAGCTATCTCCATGAACGTGGGTATGAGGTGTGGCCGGGTCGTCAACCACAGCGCCATGCAGGTCATGGGCGTGGTCGTGATGGTGGTGGTAGATCGCCAGGCTCTGGGCATTTTTGCCGAACAACTCGACAAACGCCGGGTCGCCGCTGACCTGTTCCGGGTGGCCGGAGCAGCACACGTGGCGGTTGAGGCACACCACTTGGTCAGTGGTGCTCATGACCAGGTGCAGGTCGTGGGAGACCATCAGCACGCCGCAGCCGTGGCGGTCGCGCAGGCGTGTGATCAGGCTGTACAACTCGGCCTGGCCGGCGACATCGACGCCCTGCACGGGCTCATCGAGCACCAGCAACTCGGGCTCGCGCAGCAGGGCGCGGGCCAGCAGTACGCGCTGCATTTCGCCGCCGGAGATGCTCTGCACCGGGCTGTCGATCACTTGTTCGGCGCCGACTTCCTTAAGTGCAGCCTGTGCGCGGACACGGTCTACGCCAGGCACCAGGCGCAGGAAGCGAAGTACAGAGAGGGGCAAGGTCGGGTCGACGTGCAGCTTCTGCGGCATGTAACCGACGCGCAGCTTGGGCTTGCGCCATACGCTGCCGCTGTCGGGCTTGAGCAGGCCAAGCACGGCACGCACCAGGGTGGTCTTGCCGGCGCCATTTGGGCCGATCAGGGTAACGATCTGCCCCGGCTCTACGCTCAGTGCGATGTTATCCAGCACGCTTTGCCCGGCGAACGTGACCCCAACCTGCTCCAGTCGGATTAACGCGTTGCTCATCAAGCCCCCTGGCAGCCCGCGCACAGGCCGACCACTTCGACCGTTTGCCCTTCGACCCTGAAGCCAACGTCGGCGGAGCTTGTGATAATGGCGTCACTGATGCTTTTTTGTTCAAGTTCGATGGCGGCGTGGCACTCGCGACAGATGAGGAACTGACCCTGGTGTGCGTGCTCTGGGTGGTTGCAGCCGACAAAGGCGTTGAGCGATGCGATGCGGTGTACCAGGCCGTTTTCCAACAGGAAGTCCAGCGCGCGGTACACGGTTGGAGGCGCGGCGCGGCGGCCGTCCTGCTCGCTGAGCACGCCCAGAATGTCATAGGCGCCCAGCGGCTTGTGGCTCTGCCACACGAGCTCCAGCACCCGGCGACGCAAGGCGGTCAGGCGCAGGCCTTTCTGCGCACACAGGGTGTCGGCTTCCGACAGCGCGGTGTGCACGCAGTGAGAGTGGTCGTGGGGACGGCTGGCAAGCGGTGTTTTAGGCATGAGCGGCGACAGATATTTGATAGAGACGTTATTATGTTACCCGTTCCTACGTCATTGAGTGGTCATCGTGTCCCGACTTTTTCCCGTTTTTGTCGTTTTCATCACCAGTTTATTCATCGCAGGCACAGTTCAGGCCGAGGTACGGGTACTCACCAGCATCAAGCCTCTGCAGTTGATAGCCGCGGCTGTGCAGGACGGCGTGGCCGTGCCGGAGGTGTTGTTGCCCCCCGGCGCATCGCCGCATAACTTCGCGTTGCGCCCATCCGACGTACGGCGTGTGCAGTCGGTGGATCTGCTGTATTGGATTGGGCCGGATATGGAGAGTTTCCTGCCTCGCGTGTTGAAAGGTCGTACAGCGACGACGGTAGCGGTGCAAGACTTGCCGGGAATGAAACTGCGTCGTTTCGGTGAAGATAGCCATTCTCACGCTGACGATGCCGACGAACATGACCACGATCACCGCCCGGGCAGCCTGGATGCGCATTTGTGGTTGTCCACGGTAAACGCCCGGGTGATTGCTGCACGTATGGCAGCCGACCTGAGCGCCGCTGACCCAGTGAATGCCGAGCGTTACCAGAGCAACGCAAAGGCGTTTGCCGGCCGTCTGGACGCCCTGGATGCACGCCTGAAAAAACGTATGGCGAGCATCGGCGACAAGCCTTACTTCGTGTTCCACGAAGCCTTTGATTACTTCGAAGATGCTTACGGGCTTAAGCACACCGGCGTGTTCAGCGTCGCCTCCGAAGTACAGCCAGGTGCCCAGCATGTAGCGGCAATGCGTACTCGTTTGCAGGAAGTGGGCAAGACCTGCGTGTTCAGTGAACCGCCGTTGCGCCCGCGCTTGGCAGAGACGCTGGTGGCCGGGCTGCCGGTGAAGCTGGCTGAATTGGATGCGTTGGGCGGGTATACACCGGCGACGGCTCAGGGTTATGAGCAGGTGCTGGAGAAGCTGGGGAATGACTTGGCCGGTTGCCTGGAGTCGTTGTAAGCCTCACAACGAAGATCAAATGTGGGAGGGGGCTTGCCCCCGATGAAGGCGCTTCAGTCGATGATAATTTGACTGATGCATCGCCATCGGGGGCAAGCCCCCTCCCACATTTTTGACCGGGTTGGTCCTTAGAGCGCGAATGGCAGGTGGACGGTGACCTGCTGGCGCTGCGCCAATCGATGTTCGAACTCGGCGGGATCGTGAATCAACACGTCCTGGCCGGCAAATGACTCAGCGGCAATCAGCCGTGACAGCCAGAACCGCACGCATGCCACTCGTAACATGGTCGGCCAGAGCTCCGCTTCCTTCGCTGTAAACGGTCGCAGTCCAGCATAAGCGCCCAACAACGCACGAGCGCGTTGTCCGTCGATCACACCATCGTCATCCGAACACCAGTCATTCAGCGCGATTGCCACGTCGTAGAGCATCGGGCCCGAGCAGGCATTGTAGAAGTCGATCAAGCCCGTCAGGTGTGTACCTTCGAACATTGCATTGTCGCGGAACAGGTCGGCGTGCACGTTGGCGCGCGGCAGGGCGAGAATCTCGGCCTTATGGGCTTCGATTTCAGTCAATGCAGCGTTCAGCAGGCTTTGCTGTGCATCGTTCAAATGCGAAATTAGCTGCGCACCTTCGATGAGCATCCAGTCCAGGCCGCGATCAGTTTTGCGTTCCAGCACCTTCTCGCCTTGCGTCGCCAAGTGCAGGTGACCAAGCAACTCACCTACTTGGGCGCAATGCTGTGCGTTGGCGTCTTTGATGTGCTTGCCGGCCAGGCGTGGTTGCAGCAGTGCCGGTTTACCCTTCAATTCGCGCAAAGCCATGCCATCGGTGGTCCGCAGGGCGTATGGCACAGGCAGATCGGCGTCGTGGAGCACGTCGAGCAGTTCGATGAAGAACGGCATCTCCGCGACAGGGCCGCGCTCAACGAGGGTCAGGACGAATTCGCCCTGCTCCAGGCTGATAAAGAAATTGGTGTTTTCGCTGCCGGCAGCAATCCCCTGGAAATCAAGCAGGCGGCCGAGCCCGTAAGGGGCGAGAAAGGTTTCCAGCTCGGGCCGAGCCAGGGGGGTGAACACAGACATGGTTAAAACTGCCATTACGGGCGCCGCTGTGGGCGGCGCCAATTGAAGTTAAGAAATCATTTCCATTCGAAGATCTTCCATGACGGGATCAGCATATCCGGCTGGTCAGAGCGGATGAAGTTTGCGTCGGTTCCGTCCGCGCGCACCAGGAAATAGGGAGGAGCACCTTTAACGGTCACCTTGATTGCATACAGGAAGCCGTTCTGACGGTACTCCTGAATAGTCCTGTTGCCTTCCGTGCGAATGGTCACTTCCGGGTCGCCCGAAGGCGCATCGTCTGCCGCCATGGCAGCCATCGGAGCGAGTGCAATCAAGCCAGTCAACAGCAGGCGATTGAATGTACGCATGATAACCTTGTCCCTTTGTTTTCATTGGTCCGGCTATTCTAGCGCCAGACCCGCCGAAAAGGTTGATCCTGCTCATGAGCCAAGCGCCCCTCGTCCTGGTGGACGGTTCTTCTTACCTGTACCGCGCCTTCCACGCGCTGCCACCGCTGACCACTTCCAAAGGCCTGCCGACCGGTGCGGTCAAGGGCGTGTTGAACATGCTCAAAAGCCTGCGCAAGCAGTACCCGGACAGCCCCTTTGCGGTGGTGTTCGACGCCAAGGGTGGGACTTTTCGTGATGACATGTACGCCGAATACAAGGCTAACCGTCCGAGCATGCCCGATGACATGCGCGTGCAGATTGAGCCGCTGCATCAGAGTGTGATCGCCTTGGGCTTCCCGCTGCTGTGCGTTGAAGGCGTTGAGGCCGATGATGTGATCGGCACCCTGGCCCGCAGCAGCGCGGCGGCTGACCGTCCGGTAGTGATCTCCACCGGCGACAAGGACATGGCGCAGTTGGTCGACGGGCACATTACCTTGGTCAATACCATGACCGGTAGCGCCATGGACGTGGACGGCGTAAAGGAGAAATTTGGCGTCGCTCCGGAGCAGATCATCGACTATCTGGCGTTAATGGGTGACTCGTCCGACAACATCCCGGGCGTTCCGGGGATTGGTCCTAAGACCGCTTCCGGCTTGCTGGTGGGTGTGAATGGCGGCCTCAAAGAGCTTTATGAACAGTTGGATATTGTGCCGACTCTGCCGATCCGTGGTGCCAAGACGCTGCCGGCCAAGCTTGAAGAGCACCGGGAGATGGCGTTTCTTTCCTACCAACTGGCGACGATCAAGATTGATGTGCCGCTGGACGTGGGATTGGACGATCTGCACCTGATTGAACCAGACCGCGAGAAGCTGCTGGAGCTTTACACGCTGTTGGAGTTCAAGAGCTGGATTGATGAGATTCAGCGCGATGCCAAGCGTGTTGAACTGAAGGCGGTACCGGTGGCTGAGAAAGCTGTTGAACCCCAAGCGCCCGTAGAAGCCTCGTACACCACAATCCTCGACCAGGCCACGTTCGATCTTTGGCTGAAGAAGCTAAACGACGCGAAGTTGTTCGCTTTCGACACTGAAACTACCGGGATCGACGCCCAGCAGGCGCAACTGGTCGGGGTTTCCTTCGCTGTGCAGCCCCGTGAAGCTGCGTACATCCCGCTGACCCACTCCTACATTGGCGCGCCGGAACAGCTGGATCGTGACACCGTACTGCTGGCCTTGAAGCCGTTGCTGGAAGATCCGTCCAAGCTCAAGGTTGGCCAGCACGCCAAATTCGACATGAATATCTTGGCCAACTGCGCCATTGGCGGCGACCCGGCAAACGGCATCACCGTACGTGGCATCGCGTTCGACACAATGCTTGAGTCCTACGTGCTGAACTCCACCGCGACGCGCCATGATATGGACAGCCTGGCCAAGAAGTACCTGGACTACGACACTGTCAGCTTCCAGGACATCGCTGGCAAAGGCGCCAAGCAGTTGACGTTTGACCAGATTGCGCTTGAACAAGCGGGTCCCTATGCGGCCGAAGACGCAGATGTAACCTTGCGGTTGCATCAGGAACTGCATGCGCAACTCGCTGCTATCCCGAGCCTGGCCAGTGTGCTGACGGACATCGAAATACCTTTGGTACCCGTGCTGGCCCGCATCGAACGTCAGGGCGCTTTGGTCGATGCGAAGTTGCTCGGCGTTCAGAGTATTGAGTTGGGCAACAAGATGGTTGAGCTGGAACGCCAGGCCTTCGAGATCGCTGGTGAGGAATTCAACCTGGGTTCACCTAAGCAACTCGGGGCGATTCTCTACGAAAAGCTGGGTCTGCCGGTGCTGAAGAAGACTGGCAAAGGACAGGCGTCTACCGCCGAAGAAGTGCTCGCCAAGCTGGCCGAAGATGACTATCCGCTGCCTAAGGTACTCATGCAGTACCGCAGCATGAGCAAGCTCAAAAGCACTTACACCGATCGCCTGCCGGAGCAGATTAACCCGCGCACCGGGCGTGTTCACACGTCATATCATCAGGCTGTGGCGGCAACCGGGCGCTTGTCTTCCAGTGACCCGAACCTGCAGAACATCCCCGTGCGTACCGCCGAAGGGCGGCGGATTCGTCAGGCATTCGTGGCGCCCAAAGGCTACAAACTGCTGGCGGCGGACTATTCGCAGATCGAACTGCGGATCATGGCGCACTTGTCCAAGGATGAGGGGCTTATGAATGCGTTCCGCAACGACCTGGACGTGCATACCGCGACGGCGGCTGAGGTATTCAAGGTCGAATTGGCTGAGGTCACGTCCAATCAGCGTCGCAGTGCCAAGGCAATCAACTTTGGTCTGATCTACGGCATGGGGGCACAGAAGCTCGGCAAGGACATCGGCGTCGATACCAAGACTGCAAAGGCTTACATCGACGTGTACTTCGCCCGCTACCCAGGGGTTCGCGACTACATGGAGCGCACCCGCGCTCAGGCTGCCGATCAGGGGTACGTGGAAACCTTCTTCGGTCGCCGGCTGTATTTGCCGGATATCAATTCCAATAAGCCTCAGGAGCGCGCGGCTGCAGAACGCACCGCGATCAACGCGCCGATGCAGGGCACGGCGGCGGACATCATCAAGAAAGCCATGGTGCTGGTGGACAACTGGCTGACCGACTCGGGCCTCGATGCCAAGGTGATCCTGCAGGTACACGACGAATTGGTGCTTGAGGTGCGTGAGGACTTGGTCGAGCAGGTCAGTGAGAAGATTCGCGAACACATGAGCGCGGCGGCACAGTTGGATGTGCCGTTGGTGGTCGACGTGGGCGTTGGCGATAACTGGGACGAAGCACACTGATATCGGGGGTTTGCCACCACCAGGCGTGGTGGCAGAGTGCTTTAGTTCAAAAGTCGACGTTGGTTATTTCCAATAGTTTTCTGATACCGCCGGAACTTAACCCGTGAACTGCTACTCAGAGTTACTGAATGGGTGGTGAAGCCCTTCAATGCTCCTATGTTGTGTTAAGTGTTGGCAGATATCTGGGCCCCGCCCTAGCGGTCCAGAACTTGAACCCCGAACTTCCCCTCCCCATACGAAGTCCGGGGTTTTTTTTGCCCGCAGAAAAGTTACTCGGCGATTTCCGCGCCTTTGTCTGCTAATTCCATCCAGCCTGCCAGTACGGTGTAGGCCTCTTCCAGACCCATGCGCTTAGGCGCCGAGAACAGCTGGATGGTGATTGTGTCACCCCAACCTTTACGGATTTCGGCCTGCACTTTGAGCAGAGTGTTCTTGGCGGCGCCGTAGGTCAGCTTGTCGGCTTTGGTCAGCAGGATATGCATGGGCATGCCGCTGGCGACGGCCCAGTCGAGCATCAGCAGGTCGAAGTCAGTCATTGGATGACGGATGTCCATCATCAGAATCAAACCCTTCAAACTCTCCCGGCCACCCAGGTAAGCCTCCAGGTGACGCTGCCAGTGCAGCTTCAGCGGGATAGGTACTTTTGCATAACCATAGCCCGGAAGGTCGACCAGACGCCGATCATCGTCTAGCTTGAAGAAATTGAGCAGTTGCGTGCGGCCCGGTGTTTTCGAGGTGCGCGCGAGGCTGGCGTGGGTCAGGGTGTTCAGCGCGCTGGACTTACCGGCGTTGGAACGGCCGGCAAAGGCGACTTCAAAGCCCTCGTCATCAGGGCATTGGTCTACTTTGGCGGCGCTGAGCATAAAGGTGGACTGTTGGCACAGGCCTAGGATGGGATTCTTGAGTTGCATGAGATTTCCGATGTGGGCGGTGCCGAGAAAGGGTGCGGCAAGCGGTGTCGTTTCCGTTTCAGTAGCGCCAGTATATAATGCCGCAGATTTTGTGTGTGCTTTGTCCCAGCGAAGGATGAGGTACACGGGAGCGAAAGACCTTTATTGCGCATTAGAACGCAAAACGCTCTCAAACCCTGAAAAGGTCGATGTATGACCTGATGGTTGCTCGCTTTTGGTGCCCTGATCCCGCTTTACGGCGCTCAGGCTACACAGGAACCGGAAGCGCTGTACAACCGAGTTTGCGTGGCCACGACAGTGCGACACGTGACCGAGGGTTTCAAGGCAATGCCGCCGCGTGGTTTGTGCATGGACTGCAGTACTGAGGATTACCATGCCGTCATTGAGTTGATGGTGAGTAAACCCGGTAGATAACTCTTAAACCCTTAGCCGTAGTTGGATTAGCTGATGAACAAATTGATCGTGAGTCTGCTGTTGACCTTGGGCATCACTGGCGCTGCCGTCGCTGCAGAGGGCCCCCTTAAAGGTGATGCCACTGCCGGTCAAGCGAAAGCCGCCGTATGTGGTGCTTGCCACGGCCCCGATGGCAACAGCCCGGCGCCGAACTTCCCCAAACTCGCTGGCCAGGGTGAGCGTTACCTGACCAAGCAGATGCAGGATATCAAGAGCGGCAAGCGCACTGTGCTGGAAATGACCGGCCTACTGGCTAACTCCAGCGATCAGGACCTGGCAGACATCGCGGCGTATTTTGCCAGCCAGAAGGGCAGCGTGGGAGCTGCTGATCCTAAATTGGTGGCACGCGGCAAGAAGCTATTTCGCGGTGGCAATCTGGATAAAGGCCTGCCGGCCTGCACCGGCTGCCATTCACCGAACGGCGCAGGTATTGCGGCAGCGGCCTTTCCTCACTTGAGTGGTCAGCACGCTCAATACATCGCCAAGCAGCTGACGGATTTCCGCAAGGAAGAAGGTGGTCGAGCTAACGATGGCGACGCGGCGATCATGCGTACCATCGCCCGCAAGCTGAGCGATGAAGACATCGCAGCCCTCTCCAGTTACATCCAGGGCCTGCACTAAGCGCCTGTAACGTTAACGCTCGATTAATCCCGCGATGCAAGCATAAAAAGGGTGGCCCAGGCCGCCCTTTTTTGTGGCCGGTGCCGTTACACTAACGAACTCATGCCCGCGTAGACCTGTCACACCTAAAGGTCGCGTAAGGCGACTTTATTTGTCCAGGAGTAAAGCATGCGTAATCTGATCCTCAGCGCCGCTCTCGTCACTGTCAGCCTTTTCGGCATGACCGCACAGGCTGCCGACGTGCCGCTTGAAGCCGGTAAAACCTACGTGGAATTGGCCAATCCAGTGCCTGTTTCTGTGCCGGGCAAGGTCGAAGTGGTGGAGCTGTTCTGGTACGGCTGCCCGCATTGCTACGCGTTTGAGCCAGTCATCAACCCTTGGGTCGAGAAGCTGCCTAAAGACGTGAACTTCAAGCGCATCCCGGCCATGTTCGGCGGTCCATGGGATGCCCACGGCCAGCTGTTCCTGACCCTGGAAGCCATGGGCGTGGAGCACAAGGTCCACAACGCGGTATTCAACGCGATCCAGAAAGAAGGCAAGCGCCTGACCAAGCCAGAAGAAATGGCTGACTTCGTCGCGACCCAAGGCGTCGACAAAGACAAGTTCCTGGCCACCTTCAACTCGTTCGCCATCCAAGGCCAGATCAAGCAGGCCAAGGAACTGGCGCAGAAGTACGGCGTACAAGGCGTACCGACCATGATCGTCAACGGCAAATACCGTTTCGACCTGGGCACTACTGGTGGTCCTGAAAATACCCTCAACGTTGCAGACCAGCTGATCGCCAAAGAGCGCGCAGCCAAGTAAGGGGCTTCCCATGCGCCGCTGGGGCACCACCGAACGTGTCGTTGGCCTGCATGACCCGCAGGTCAATGAGCATCACCTGGAATCGACAGGCTTGCCGGCGGACAATCGTCTGCGTCTGCTCAGTTTCAATATCCAGGTGGGTAACAGCACCGAGAAGTACCGTCACTACATCACCCGTGGTTGGCAGCATTTGCTGCCCCACAACGGGCGGGCCGGTAACCTGCAGAAGATCGGCGACCTGTTGAGTGACTTCGACCTGGTCGCCTTGCAGGAAGCCGATGGTGGCAGCATTCGCTCGGGCTACATCAATCAGGTCGAGCATCTAGCCCATCTTGGGGCTTTCCCCTACTGGTATCAGCAACTCAATCGCAACCTCGGGCGCCTGGCGCAGCACAGCAATGGTGTGCTCAGCCGCTTGAAGCCGACCGCCATCGAAGACCATCCATTGCCGGGTCCAAAGGGGCGTGGGGCGATCCTCGTGCGTTTTGGCGAAGGGCCTGAAGCCTTGGTGGTGGTAATGATGCACTTGGCGCTCGGGGGGCGTACGCGCAACCTTCAGTTGGCTTACGTGCGCGATTTGATTGGCAAATACAAGCATCAGGTGCTGATGGGGGATATGAACACCCATGCCAACGACCTGCTGCAGAATTCCCCGTTGCGCGACCTAGGGCTATTGGCGCCGCAAGTCGAAGCCACGTTTCCGAGCTGGCGACCGCAACGCTGTCTTGACCATATCCTGCTCAGCCCGAGCCTCACACTGGAAAGTGTGCAGGTGCTGGCGCAGCCCATTTCCGATCACCTGCCGGTCGCGGTAGAGATTCGTCTGCCGGGCTCGCTCACGGCAGATGCATTACCCGCGTTGAGCCCTGGCCCTCGCGGACCCCTTGCATGAGCGACGACGCCCAGCGCTGGAAAGAAAAATACCTGCTAAGTATCGAGCAACAAGAAAAGCTCGAACGCCGTTGGGCTGCACGCCTTGATCTGCTGCGCCGCGGGCTGGTGCGTAGCACGCTGGCGGCGGAAGGTACCGACCGTGCCGTTGATCAATGCATGAAGGAAATGCGCGACGTTGTGCGCACCGACGACATGGACGCCGCCCTCGCGGCCTTGTTGCCGCGCCTGGAAAAAGCCGTGCTCGATTCTGAGCAACGCCGCGAAACCCGCATTGACCAGATGAGCACCGCACTGACGTCTCTGGTTACGCAGTTGCAAAAGTTGCCGCTGCCCCGTGAGGTAGCCCGTCCGCTGAAAACCTTTGCCAAGCAGTTGGATGGCCGCGTCAGCCAGGCTCGAGAGATTCCTTTGTTGCTCAGCGAGCTGAGCAGCCTGCAAGGGCAGGCGCTGAATAACCTGGAGCCGGAGGGTGAAGCTCCGCGTCCTGGGCCAGGTTTGTTGCAGCGTCTGTTTGGTGCCAAGGACGCCGCGAGCGAAACGGTAGCCACTGAGCCCGTTGCCAGCCCAGCGCCGTCCCCCGTTGTGACCCACGCCGCCGCCGAGCCTCAGGAACCTGAGCAAAACGATGAGCTGACGCAAGCCCTGCGGGCCTTTGCGCCGCAGACTCAGGAGCCGGTTGCTGCACAACCTGAACCCGCCAAGGCCGTCAGCGAAGCGTTTGTGTACGAGGCGCCTGCGCAGAGGGTGGCAGAGGTTGCGCCTGTCGCCGAAGCTCCAGCGCCTAAGGCGCCACAGCCTCAGGAGGAAGAGCCAGCGGCCGAAAGCGCCCTCGCGGCCTTAATCGAGACCCCGCCGGTAGCGGTCGAGACGCCGGATGAGACGGTGATCGGTAGTCTCTCGCTCCCGCCTGTATTGGAGGTCGATGAGCCTGACCCCAACGAGCTGCAATCGGACGGCCCCTATTCCCTGCCTGACTCACCCGAGCCGTCCTACAGCTCCGTGGCCAAGCATATTGAAGACACCCTGCTCGGCCTGCTGGAAGAGCTGTCACTGCCCGAGCGCCATCGGCCACAGGCCGAAGCCATGCGCGAGCGCCTGGCCCACGGTCTGAACTGGTACGAACTGCTGCCGATCCTTGATGACTTGGCGGTGCTGATGCTGGCGATCACCGACAGCGGCCAGCATGAGTTCGAGGCCTACCTGAAACAGCTTAACGAGCGTCTTGAGGCCTTCCAGGGCCACCTGCAAGTGGCCAGCGACGGCCATGCCGACAGCCGCTCCGCAGCCCGGGAGCTGGACACGCAGATTCGCGAGCAGGTCGACGGCCTGCAAAGCAGTGTGCAGGACGCCGCGGACTTGGACAGCCTCAAGCAGGTGCTGGAAAGCCATCTTGAGGGTTTGCTGGGCACCATGGACGAGCACCAGCAGCAGCGTGACCAGCGCGAGCAGGAAGTGGCGGCGCGCTTGAAAGGGCTGGCCGAGCGGGTTGCCAATATGGAGCAGGAGGCCCAGGGCTATCGCGAGCACCTCGAGGTGCAGCGCCAGAAGGCGCTGATCGATCCGCTCACCGACTTGCCCAACCGCGCCGCCTGGAGCGAGCGCCTCGACCATGAGGTCAATGCTTGGCACCAGCACGGCAATAATTTGTCGCTGGCGATGCTGGACCTGGACCACTTCAAGCGCATCAACGATGGCTACGGCCACCTGGCCGGTGACAAGGTGCTGAAGATTATCGCCAACGTGCTGCGCAAGCGCCTGCGCTCCAACGATTTCATCGCGCGGTTTGGCGGCGAAGAGTTTGTGCTGCTGATGCCTGATTCATCCCTGTCGGATGCCTTGGGCGTGGGTGAAGTGCTGCGTGCGGCGATCGAGGCCTGCCCGTTCCACTTCAAGGGCGAGCCGGTGACGATTACGGTATCCATGGGGGTGGCGCAATTCCAACCGGGAGAACGCAGTGACCTGGCGCTCAAACGAGCGGATGAGGCGCTGTACCGGGCTAAAGCGGCAGGTCGTAACCAAGTGCAAGCGGCATAAAAGTTGTTCTATTTTGTAACTTGACCGCTTGGCCACGGACCGTACGTTACACTGTTGCATTATCGTCTTCAGCGTGCTGTCTTCCGCCATGAAATTCTTGTACTTCACCTTTGTGCTTCTTCTGCTCGCCGGTTGCGCCAGCGGTCCCCGCCTGAACACCAGCCACCCCTCGGCGAACCACGACAATCGCGTGCAGTTCGTGGTTGTCCACTACACCTCCACCAATCTTGAACAATCACTGGCCCTGCTGACCCACGGCGAGGTCAGTGCGCATTACCTGATCGGCGACGACGCCTCTGCCACCATCTACAAGCTGGTGGATGAAAGTCAACGCGCCTGGCACGCGGGCGAAAGCGAGTGGATGGGGCGTACCTGGCTCAACTCCAGCTCCATCGGGATCGAAATTGTGAACCCCGGCTATAAGGACACGCCCACAGGTCGCCTGTGGTACCCGTATTCCGAGGCCCAGGTAAAATCGCTGGTAGTGCTGCTCAAGGACATCAGCAAGCGCAATGGCATCGACCCCAAGAACATCATTGGTCACAGCGATATAGCGCCGCTGCGCAAGCTGGACCCGGGACCGTTGTTCCCTTGGAAGCGCCTGGCCGATGAAGGTCTGGGTGTATGGCCGGATGCTCAGGCGGTCGCGCGCTTTCAGGTGCAATATGCTGCTGAACTGCCGAGCATCACCTGGTTCCAGGAGGAGTTGGCGCTTCTTGGTTACCCGACACCCCAGACCGGTGTGTTGGATGTCGCAACGCGTCATGTGATCGCGGCGTTCCAGATGCGTTTCCGGCCTTCCCTGTTTGCTGGGGAGCCGGACGCCGAAAGTGCCGCTATTTTGCGTGTCCTCAACCGGCGCTAAAGGTTAAAGCGGTAACGCCATGTAGAACTGAGTGCCCTGCCCCGGCCGCGAATACACCCCCATGCGACCGCCGTGCAGTTGCACAATCTCTTTGCACAGCGCCAGCCCAAGGCCGGCGCCGCCTTTCTTGCGGCCCACCTGGACGAAGGGTTCGAAGATGCGCCCTTGTTGGCCATAGGCGATACCTTCGCCATTGTCCTCGACACTGATGATTACCCGCTCGCCATGGCGTCGAGCCTGCAGGTGAATCTGCCCGCCGTCGGCGGTGTGACGCAGGGCGTTGCCCAAAAGGTTGTCGAGCACACGCTCCAATTGCGCCTGGTCGGCATACAGGCGTGGCAGGTCGGACTGAACCTCTACCAGCAACTCTATGTTCTGCGCATTGGCGGGCTCCACAAAGCGCGCACGAGCGTTTTCAAGCAGGTCAGTCACGTCGCACGGGCCCAGGGTGAGTTTCTGCAGGCCGTTCTGGTAGCGCGAAAAATTGAGCAAGTCGTTGATCAACTGCATCAGGCGCTGCATCTCTTCATTGACCGTATCCAGCAGGTCCGCTTCGCGGGAGTCCGCCGGGAATTTCGCACGTTCGCGGAACAGGCCGAACGCCATGTGCATGCCAGTCACCGGCGTGCGCAATTCGTGGGATGCCCGCAGGACGAACTCGCTGCGTACCCGTTCAAAGGCGCGCTGTTCGGTCACGTCGTGCAGCACCATGACCGCCCCGAGAATATGCCCCTCGGTATGGCTGACAGGTGTGAGGCTGTAGGTCAGCAGGCGCAGTTCGCCCTCGACTTCCACTTCCAGATCATCCGGCGCCCGTTCCAGGTTGCCGCCGCGCAGCACCATTTGCAGCTGTTCATCCAGTTCGGGACGCATCAGGGCTTCGCCCAGGCCTTGGCCGAGGCGTTCCTCGTCCCAGCCCAACTGGCGCTGCGCGACGGGGTTGAGATGTTCCAGGCGGCCTTGGCGGTCAATCATCAGCAGGCCATCGTCGATGCTGTCTAACACAGCTTGCAGGCGCTGCTGGCCGGCCAGCAGTTCGTCAACGTTGGTCGCTTGATGCTGGCGAACCGCCTCGGCCATCAGGCCAAAACGGCGGGTTAACAGGTTCATTTCCGCTGCTGAAGAAATCGGCAGCGTCACCTCGAAATCACCTTGGCCGATCTTGTCCGCCGCTTTGGCCAGCGCCTCAATTGGCCCGCCGAATCGCCGGGCGATGCCATGGGCGGTGACAAATCCGATGATCAGCACCGCGAGCCCCACCAACCCCAGCAAACCAGCGATCAGCAACGCCCGCTCACGGGATTTATGCTCGCTGGCGCTGATGTTATCCAGGGCCTGCTTATGTTCGGTAATCAGCCCGTTGCGCAGCACATTGAAGGTTTCGGTGAGTTTTTCCTTGCTGCCCGGCGGCGGCGACGCTTGCTGGGATTGGTCGAAGGCCTCAAGCAAGTCTTGGTATTGGAGGCGTGCCTGGCTGAAACCGTTGCCATGGCCATCGCGCTGTTCGTGGGCGATACCCTGTTCCAGCAAGTCGAAGTAACGTTTTTTGGAGGCTTGCAGCGCCTCGGGGTCAGGGCGCTGCTCCAGCATCATGATCAACTGGTCGCCAAGGATCTGGCGCAGTTTGAGGCCCAAATCCAGGGTGACAAAGTTGCTGCGGATCAGCGATTCCTGGGTCTTAGCCATCTGCATCACGCTGACTAAGCCCAGGATCAACCCCAGCAGAGCGACGGTTATCAGCGCTGAAATGCTCAGGAATAAACGAGTGCGCAGTTTCATCGCTAACTTCATAGGGTGCAGCTCACAGGTTGTACTGTTTGCGTTTGCGATACAGGGTCGACGCGTCGATGCCGAGGGTGCGTGCCGCCTGGTCCAAGGTGTCGCTGGTGGCCAGAACCGCACCGATATGGGCTTTCTCCAGCTCGTCCAGACTCAACGCCGCCCCGATACGCGGTGCATTGTTGGTCGGTTGTTCGGCCATGCCTAGGTGGACGATTTCTACCTTTTCCTGCGGGCAGATGATGCTCGCCCGCTCCACGACGTTACGCAGCTCACGGATGTTGCCGGGCCAGCGATAGTTGAGCAGCGCTTCACGTGCTTGATCACTGAAACCCCGCGCCGGCCGGGCGTATTCCTTGACGAAGCGCGCCAGGAAACGGTCTGCCAGCGTCAGGATGTCTTCACTGCGCTCGCGCAGCGGCGGCAAGTGCAGGGTGATGACGTTGAGGCGGTACAGCAAGTCTTCACGGAAACGTCCGTCGCGCACCATGTCTTCCAGGTTCAAGTTGGTGGCGGCGAGGATACGCACGTCGGCCCGGCGGGTGACCGGGTCGCCCACGCGCTCGTATTCCTTGTCCTGGATAAAGCGCAGTAACTTGGGCTGCAACGTGAGGGGAAAATCGCCGATCTCGTCAAGAAACAGCGTGCCACCGTCTGCCTGATTGACGCGGCCCAGCGTGCTCTCACTGGCGCCGGTGAAGGCGCCACGGCTATGACCGAATAGCTCGCTTTCCATCAGCTCAGCGGTCAGCGACGGGCAATTGATGGTCACGCAGGATTTCTTGGCGCGTTTGCTCCAGCCGTGAATAGCGCGGGCCAGTTCGCCTTTACCGGTGCCTGATTCGCCAAGGATCAAGATGTTGGCGTCGGTCCCCGCCACCTGGCGCGCGGTTTCCAGCACCACCATCATTGACGGGCTATGAGAGTCGAGGCCGTCTTTGGGCTGGCGCACTGCACCTTCTAAAGCCTCCAAGCGCGCGGACAGTTGGCGCACCTCCAATTGCTTGGCCGTAGCGAGGCGCAGTTGATCGGGGCTGCAAGGCTTGACCAAGTAATCGGCGGCACCGGCCTGGATCGCGTCCACGGCGGTATCGACGGCGGAGTGAGCGGTGACAATCACCACGCGCATCCATGGTGCCTGGATACGCATGTGTGCCAGCACATCCAGACCGTTGTCTTCGCCCAGGCGCAGGTCCAGGAAGCACAGGTCGAACACCTGGCGTTGCATCAGGGCATCGGCCTGGGCGGCGCTGTTGGCGGTGGCGACGGTGTAGCCTTCATCTTCCAGGCAATAACGGAAGGTGCGGAGGATCGCGGACTCGTCATCCACTAAAAGAATGCGGCCTTGAAGTTCCTTGGCTGATTCCATCTGTCCCGCGCTCCTTAACTATAAATGATGGTGTTTAGTCCCGGAATAATCGGGCAAGTTGCATGGTTTATTCTGATTGATAAAAGGCATTGCCGTGCAGGTATCTGCATCTTTTCCTACAGAGCCCCGCCTGATGGCGTTTTCATGCCTTCTTGCCACTTCGGCAACTACTCCTTCGCTTTCGATCCTTTGATCCGACCACTGACCGTCGTGCATTTCGCACGGCCTATAAAGGGCGATCGTGCAGGATGCTGCACTGCCATTGTGTCTTTAATGCATAAGCTACTGATTTTATTGGGTTTTATTTTGTAAAAAAGCTGGCATGCACGCTGCAATACCTCTCTCAACGAATAATCAAAATGCGGGAGAACATCAGCATGACTCGCCAAATCCTCAGCCAATTGTGTGTATCGCCACTGCGCTTACAGCAAGGCATGTTTGCCAGCTTGGCCGTAATGGTCACGCTGATAGCAGGCCAGCAGATGCAACATTGGCAGCAGAGTCAGCAGCAAACCCCGCATTTCGAACGTCCGGCGATGACGCAGACACATTTCAGTTCCATTGGCAGCCGTACCGTCGGTGCTGCTTCTGCTGATGTAACTGCACCGCAATTGAGAGTGGCCGAGCAGGATTCCACCCTGGGCGAGCTGCCAACCCAAGAACGTTGGGTGTTTTAGGCAATAAAAGCGGCCGCTTGTGTAGGGCGGCCGTACGGCACGGCACTACCGCTGTTACCTCTATCGAAGCGTAAGGAGAATCACCATGTTGAGTTGGGCAATCACATTTCTGATCATCGCCATTGTGGCTGCAGTTCTGGGCTTTGGTGGTATCGCGGGCACCGCCACTGGGATCGCTAAGATCCTGTTCGTAGTCTTCCTGGTGATGTTCATTGCTTCGTTCTTCTTTGGTCGTCGCGGCCGAGGCTGAATATGACCACTCTGTGCTTTAAAACCATGGCTGTCGCCCTGCTCTTGGGCGGCAGCGGCCTGGCGATGGCCGCCAATGACGGCCAATCCCGGGCCAACCAATTGCTGACCGCGGACCCGCAGTACCGCGAGACTTGGCAAGACGTGGTGAAAAAAGAAGAGCGCTTGCCGGAATGGGTGATGAACCTGTCAGGCACAGCCGAGCAGATGAACGCCGTGGAAGAAGATGGTGACAAGTACTTGGTCGGGCCGCTTTGCGAAACTGCAGACACGTGCAAGAACAAGCGCCTGATCGTCGCCTTCAGCTTCGACAAGGAAGATGCCTACGCCATGTTGGTGGAAGTGCCCGCCGGTTTGCCGGCAGATAAATCCCCAACACGCCATGCCGATTACCGTTTTATCGGTAAGCCGGATGAAGGCATGCAGAAGCTGCTGATGGAGCAGCTGAAGAAAGATCCGAATTGGTACTAGGTCCCGGCTACGGGGCCAGCGTCCATAGAAAGAAGCACCCTTGCTTCTTTCTGTTTGCACCGCTCGCCAAGAGCGGTGCATGACCAAGGGGCTGGGTTGCTCTGATCAAATGGGATCGGCGTGACCTACGGGTACAGGGAGTGCCTGCGCAAGGGCCGGGTCAGGCGAAAAGCTGCGACGCAAGTTCACAAGCCCCCTGCTTGCTGAACTTGCGGCGGGCTTATGACTTTCATCCCTGCCTTTTATGCCGCCCATAGCTGCGAATTTTCTTTTTGCTTGTTCCCAACCATTACTTGGTGTGTCGGGACGACCATCTATCGAGAAAGTTTTGTCGCCGCTATAGGACATTTCTGACGCAATGCCGCGTGATTCCCAGGCATTTCTGCCAACGCACCAAACACGTGCAGAATCTCTGCGCGAGCCTAAATTGGCCGGTTCACGGCATATTCACCTGACAATATGTCGCATATGAACTGACCGTTCGGACAGTTATTATGAAAAAAAGTCATGCCGATTCGGCATAGGGTAGGCGTTTACGGCATTAGACGTCGCTCCCTTGCATCGGAATAGTTGCGCCTTTTTTCGCCTGCCAGTAAGCCATTTCGGCCACGCTGCGGTGACCTTTCATGGAGGCAGATGCACACACTTTTTCGCTTTCGAGCGGTCCAGCTGGCGCATTTGCCTTAAGTTCACTTGAAGTAAGGGTAATGACATGAAGAAGGCAAAGCTAAGCCTCGCCTGGCAGATCCTCATCGGTTTGGTGCTGGGGATCGCAATCGGCGCAGTGCTCAACCATTTCAGTGCTGAAAAGGCCTGGTGGATCAGCAACGTGCTGCAGCCAGCGGGCGATATCTTTATCCGCCTGATCAAGATGATCGTGATCCCGATTGTGATTTCCTCGTTGATCGTCGGCATTGCCGGTGTCGGTGACGCGAAAAAGCTCGGTCGTATCGGCGTCAAAACCATCCTTTACTTCGAAGTCGTCACCACCATCGCCATTGTGGTCGGCCTGTTGCTGGCCAACCTGTTCCATCCGGGCGCGGGCATCGACATGAGTACCCTCGGTACGGTGGATATCTCCAAGTACCAGGCGACCGCCGCCGAGGTGCAGCATGAGCATGCGTTTATCGAGACCATCCTCAACCTGATCCCGTCGAACATCTTCGCCGCTGTTGCCCGTGGCGAGATGCTGCCGATCATTTTCTTCTCAGTGCTGTTCGGCCTGGGTCTGTCGAGCCTCAAGCCTGAGCTGCGTGAGCCGCTTGTGACCATGTTCCAAGGCGTGTCCGAGAGCATGTTCAAAGTCACCCACATGATCATGAAGTACGCCCCGATCGGCGTATTCGCACTGATCGCAGTGACTGTCGCTAACTTTGGCTTTGCCTCCTTGCTGCCGCTGGCCAAGCTGGTGATCCTGGTTTACGTCGCCATCCTGTTCTTCGCTTTTGCAGTACTGGGCCTGATCGCCCGCCTGTTCGGCTTCTCGATTCTCAAGCTGATCCGCATCTTCAAAGATGAGCTGGTACTGGCTTACTCCACCGCCAGTTCCGAAACCGTGCTGCCGCGCGTGATCGAGAAGATGGAAGCTTATGGCGCGCCAAAGGCTATCTGCAGCTTCGTGGTGCCGACCGGTTACTCGTTCAACCTCGACGGTTCGACCTTGTACCAGAGCATCGCGGCAATCTTTATCGCCCAGCTGTATGGCATTGACCTGTCGATCGGCCAGCAACTTATGCTGGTGCTGACTCTGATGGTCACCTCCAAAGGCATCGCCGGCGTGCCGGGCGTGTCCTTCGTGGTGCTGCTGGCCACCTTGGGCAGCGTCGGCATCCCGCTTGAAGGCCTGGCGTTCATCGCCGGTGTGGACCGCATCATGGACATGGCGCGTACCGCCCTCAACGTGATCGGTAATGCCCTGGCGGTATTGGTCATCTCCCGTTGGGAAGGCATGTACGACGACGCCAAAGGCGAGCGCTACTGGAATTCGCTGCCGCACTGGCGCACCAAGCAAGCCCTGCCGACTGCCCAAGCCACTCGCGGCTGATAGTCCGACGGCTCTAAGACAAACCCCGGTAAATCCGGGGTTTGTCGTTTCTGCCAGCCCCGCTATCATTCGCCCCATCTTTCGGGGGATTTAACTGATGCTCAATGGCCTGTGGCTTGGCTTCTTTGTCGTGGCGATGGTGTCAGCACTGGCGCAATGGCTGGTGGGGGGTAACGCCGGGATTTTTGCGGCGATGGTGGAAAGCATTTTCGCCATGGCCAAATTGTCGGTGGAAGTGATGGTGCTGCTGTTCGGCACCCTGACCCTGTGGCTGGGCTTTCTGCGTATCGCCGAGAAAGCCGGGATCGTCGCTTGGCTGGCCAAGGCCCTTGGCCCGCTGTTTCGCCGGCTGATGCCGGAAGTGCCGGCCGGCCACCCTGCCATCGGTCTGATCACCCTCAACTTCGCCGCTAACGGCCTGGGCCTGGATAACGCGGCCACTCCCATAGGCCTAAAGGCCATGAAGGCTTTGCAGGAGCTCAACCCCATCCCCAACACGGCGAGTAATGCACAGATTCTGTTCCTGGTGCTCAACGCCTCGTCTCTGACACTGCTGCCAGTGACCATCTTCATGTACCGCGCCCAGCAAGGCGCCGCCGACCCGACGTTGGTGTTCCTGCCGATCCTGTTGGCCACCAGCGCTTCTACTCTGGTGGGCCTGCTGTCGGTGGCGGTGATGCAGCGTCTGCGGCTGTGGGATCCGGTGGTGCTGGCTTACCTGATTCCGGGTGCGTTGGTGCTGGGCGGCTTTATGGCGTTATTGGCCACGCTATCTGCCACGGCGCTGGCCGGTTTGTCGTCGATCCTCGGCAACCTCACGTTGTTTGGATTGATCATGCTATTCCTGGTGATCGGCGCGTTGCGCAAGGTGAAGGTGTACGAGGCGTTTGTCGAAGGGGCCAAAGAAGGCTTCGACGTTGCCAAGAACCTGTTGCCTTACTTGGTTGCGATGCTCTGTGCCGTGGGTGTTTTGCGCGCCTCCGGGGCCTTGGACTTTGGCCTTGAGGGGATTCGCCATCTGGTCGCTTGGACCGGCATGGACACGCGCTTTGTCGATGCCTTGCCGACTGCAATGGTCAAACCATTCTCCGGCAGCGCTGCGCGGGCGATGTTGATCGAGACCATGCAGACTCAAGGTGTGGACAGCTTCCCGGCTCTGGTGGCGGCGACGATCCAGGGCAGTACGGAAACCACCTTTTATGTGTTAGCGGTGTACTTCGGCTCGGTGGGCATTCAGCGGGCGCGGCATGCCGTGGGCTGTGCGTTGCTGGCTGAGTTTGCGGGTGTCGTGGCGGCGATTGCGGTGTGCTACTGGTTCTTTGGCTGAGGCTCGGATCGCTATCAGGAGCAAGCCCCCTCCTACATGTTGATCTGTGAACACATTCAAAATGTGGGAGGGGGCTTGCCCCCGATGAGGCCCTCAGCGTTTCGCAACACCGTTGCCCTGCTGAACAACCCACTCCACCACCTGCCTGCTCAACTGATCCCCAGCCACTCCAAACCCGGCCACCACCGCCGGCACCTTGGTATCGCTCACCGCTTGGTGCACTTCAAACCGCCGGCTGGCAATAATCCGCTGATCACTGCCACGCACCAGGCGTGCGTCGAGGCGGATCACCACCTCCACCGCACTGCCCCGGTACTCACTCTGAAACGCCTGCAACTGCCCGCCTAGCTCATAGTCGGCCTGCAGGTTAGTGTCGTCGGTGCTCAACAGCGTCACTCGGCCGTCACGCTGGAAGCCGTCCAGCAGGCGATTACGCAACAGCACCGGCGCGGGATCGCTCCAGCGCGAGTTGGCGTAGCTGCTGATCAGGTCGCCATTGGGCACCACGGCGATGCGTGGGCTGTCGAGGAACTCGCTGGTTTGTGGCTTGGTCAGGCGTAGCGACCAACCTACCGGGGTGCCTTGAGTCGTCGTTTGGGCGGAGGCCAGGCGGTAGACGTCCGACGGGTCGGCTTTAGGCAGGATCGAGCATGCGCTCAGCAGTGCCAGCGCCACAGGAGCGATCATTTGATAAGCACGCTTCATGGCGTGAACTCCTTGTTCTTATCACTGCCCAGCAGGTAACCGCTGGGGTTGGCTTCCAGGCGGCGGGAGATGGCGCGCAGCGAACCGAGTGTTTCGCGCAGTTCGCGCACCGCCGGCGCCAGTTCGTTGAGGCCCTGCATGCCACTGTTCACCGAGTCTTTGTTATTGGTCAGCAAGGTATTGATGGTGGCGGTGCTTTGCTCCAGGGATTTCATCGCCTGTTCGGCGCTGCCGAACGCCTGTTTGCCTTGATCGTTGAGCAACCCGTTAGCGTTACGCATCAGCACCGTGGTCTGCTCCAGAGCAGCGGTGGCTTGTTTGCTGACTTGCATCAGTTGTTGCATCACCACCTTGATATCGCCGCGTTGGTCGGCAATGGCGCCAGTGGTTTGTTGCAGGTTATCCAGGGTCTTGCTCAGTCGCTCGACGTTATCCGAGGAGAACATCTCGTTGGCGTTGTGCAGCAGCAGGTTGATGCCGGTCATCAGGTCATTGCTGTTGTTCAGCAGCCGCGCGATGGGTGATGGCGAGGCGATGATCTGCGGCAGGTTGCCATCCTTGCCCTTGAGCACCGCACTTTGAGGTGTCCCGCCGCTGAGTTGGATGATCGACGTGCCCGTGATGCCGGTCAGCGCGAGCTTGGCTTGGGTGTCTTCCTTGATCGGCGTCTGCCCGGCCAGGCGGATACGCGCGAGTACGCGGCGCGGGTCGTTGGGGTCCAGGCTCAGGCTGATCACGTCGCCCACCTTGATCCCGCTGTATTGCACCGAGCTGCCTTGAGACAAGCCGCTGACCGCCTCGTTGAAGATCACTTCGTAATCCTGGAAGGCGCTGTCGACGCTGGATTTGGCCAGCCACAGGCCAAACAGCATCGCGCCGACTACCACGATCACGCTGAACAGACCGATCATCACATGATGGGCTCGGGTTTCCATGTCATACCTCGTTGAGCGGTTGAGCGGCATCCAATGCCGCGCGGCCTCGGGGGCCGTGGAAGTATTCGTGAATCCAGGCGTCGTCCGTTTCCGAGACGATATCGATGGCGTCCGCCACCAGCACTTTCTTCTGCGCCAGCACCGCCACGCGGTCGGTGATGGTGTACAGCGTGTCCAAGTCATGGGTGACCAGGAACACGCTCAGGCCCAGCGCGTCGCGCAGGGTCAGGATCAGTTGGTCGAATTGCGCCGCGCCAATCGGGTCGAGGCCGGCGGTGGGCTCGTCGAGGAACAGGATGTCCGGGTCCAGCGCCAGGGCCCGGGCCAGTGCCGCGCGCTTGATCATGCCACCGGAGAGCGACGCGGGGTATTTGTCGGCGGCCGACAGCGGCAGCCCAGCGAGGGCGAGTTTGACGGCCGCCAAGTGCTCGGCGTCGCGGCGGCTGAGGCCTGCGTGCTCGATCAGTGGCAGCGCGACGTTCTCGGTCACGGTCAGCGAGGAAAACAGCGCGCCCTTCTGGAACAGCACGCCGAAGCGCCGCTCTACCAGCGAACGCTCATGCTCCGGCAGGTTCGGCAGATTCTTGCCGAACACCCGCACTTCGCCCTCGCTGGGGCGGCGCAGGCCGACGATGCTGCGCAACAGTACCGACTTGCCACTGCCGGAGCCGCCGACCACCGCAAGGATTTCGCCCTTGTACAAATCCAAGTCGAGATTC
Source organism: Pseudomonas sp. RIT357 (assembly GCF_000632245.1). Lineage (NCBI taxonomy): Bacteria > Pseudomonadati > Pseudomonadota > Gammaproteobacteria > Pseudomonadales > Pseudomonadaceae > Pseudomonas > Pseudomonas sp. RIT357. The sequence continues at coordinate 20,902 of NZ_JFYX01000004.1, read as the reverse complement.
TCGTGCACGCTCTGGCTGCCGAAGCGATTGCACAGGCCACGCACTTCAATCACCGCCTCGGTGGGCGAACGGTGTAGACGACTCACCAGCCCATCTCCATGAAGAACAGCGCGGCAACCGCATCCAGCACGATCACCACAAAGATCGATTGCACTACGCTGGAGGTGGTCTGGGCGCCGACCGATTCGGCACTGCCGCTGACCTTGAAGCCTTCCAGGCAGCCAATGGCTGCGATCAAAAAGGCGAAGATCGGTGCTTTCACCATGCCCACCAAAAAGTGCTGCACGCCAATGTCCGATTGCAGTAGCGAGAGGAACATCGCCGGGGAAATATCCAGCGCTACGGCACACACCACACCGCCGCCGACGATCCCCGAGAGCATCGCCAGAAAGGTCAGCATCGGCAGCGCGACCAGCAGCGCGAGTACGCGGGGCAGTACCAGCAACTCCATCGGATCCAGGCCCAGTGTGCGGATGGCGTCGATTTCTTCGTTGGCCTTCATCGAACCGATCTGCGCGGTAAACGCACTAGCGGTGCGGCCGGCGATCAGGATCGCAGTGAGCAACACGCCGAATTCCCGCAGGAAGGAGAACGCCACCAGGTCCACCGTAAAAATTGTCGCGCCGAAGCTTTTGAGTACCGTGGCGCCAAGAAACGCCACCACGGCACCGACTAGAAAGGTCAGCAACGCCACGATAGGCGCAGCATCGAGGCCGACCTGTTCGAGATGGGCAACCATCGGCGTCAGGCGCCAGCGCTTGGGGCGGAAAAGGCCACGGGCAAAGGTTTCGAGGATCAGGCCGACAAAACCCAATAATTGCTTGCTGTCCTGCCAGACGGTATCCACCGCCCGCCCGATGCGTGCCAACACCTGGATACCGGCAGCCTCTTCCGGCGCTTTTTCCGGTACGCAAAAATCGTTGAGTGAGCGGTAGACGGTCTTGAGCAACGCGCGGTCGGCAGCGGACAGGCTGCAATCGGTCTGTTCGGCGGATTGCTCGATACGGGTTGGCCCAAGCAGTTCCACCAGCAGCGAGGCGCCGGCGGTATCCAGGGCGCCGAGCCCATTGAGGTCTATGCGTGCGCCGGCGTCGTATTGGCCGTCGAGTTTGTCCGACAGCTTCTTTAGGTTTGCGTAGTGGGCCAGCGTCCAGTCCCCCGTAATCCGCAGTAACGGAGGGGCGGTGGAGGTATCGAGGTGGGCTGCGCCGGCCGTGGGACTACTGGTCATAAGCTCCGAGCTTGTATTGGCTATCCACAATTCCTACGTAATAGCACGATACAGCCTACTTCGGGTTGTCCGTTTGTGCTGCGTCAGTCACTTTGAAGCGCAGCACGCCGATCACCTGCCCGTCTTCGGTCAGCACTTGAACTTGCCAGCGGCCCGCCGAATCGGGCGGGAAGTTCTGTTTGTGGGTCCAGGCGCGATAGCCTTCCTTGCGCCCGCCGTGGATGTCCAGGGCAATGCGGTCGACCTCTTTGCCGTTGAATTTCCACACGTGGTAGATCCGCTCATTCAGCCCGCGTGGCGCGTTGATTGCGGTATAGGCATACAGCCCGCTGCTGCGCAGTTGAGCGACGGTCACTTCCTTGAGGTCATCGCCTGGCGTGCGGTCTTGCAGCTGGGTGCTGATGGCCACTTCGGTCATCCACAGCGTGGCCGGCGGTACCCAGCTGCGTAGGAACCAGCCTGCGCAACCAATCGCGGCGGTCACCCCCAGCAGCATCGCCCAGCCCTTGAGGCTGCGCAGCGGCATGCTCACTGCCAGGCTCGGGATCGACAACGCCATGGCTACGCCGAGGGCGAGCTTGTAACTCTCGGCGGTGGTCAGGTGCAGGATGATCGGCAGCGCGGTGAGCAACGCGGCGAACAGCGTCAGTGTGTGCAGCGCCAGGAACAGCGAGCGCTTGGGCGCCAGCCATTTGTAGTACAGCGGGTCGATGATCGACACCAGTGCCGCTGCGCCGAGCAGGCCGGTGAATATCGATTGGCCACTGTTCCACGCGGTGGTGATGAAAAAGAACGGCAGCACGAAGAACAGACTTTCCTGGTGGATCATCTGGGTGGCGTAGCGCAGCAGGGGTTCGGGAATTTCCCGCTTGAACACCTTGGTGAACAGCTGGGTAAAGCTGTTCTCCAGCATCAGCCACAACCAGCTCACCAGCATGATGACCGCGATCCAACTGGCCATGCCCTGCTGACGGTCCACCAGAATGAAACTGCACACACCCGAGATGAAGCCGCCGAGTGCAATCACCCCTGGGTAGCGCTTCATCAGTTCGAGGATGCGGGTGATTAAACGGGTTACGTTTTGCATTCGGTGGTTCGCAGTCTTTGTAGGAAAAAATCCCAGACAGAATAACGTCTTAGCCCGGCGTTCGGTGCCCGATTACGTGATCCGTTTGCGATAAAGCCGCACGCCGATCAACACAATGGCGATCAGGCCGAGCACGCCGGCGCCGATCCAATTGAGCATGTCGTAACTTAACAGCGGTTTTTCGATGCGCCAGTAGCCAGGCTGCTTGAGTACCTGGCGCATGGCTTGGTTCGCCTGATCCAAGTTGACGGCCTTGATGCGTTTGACCGGGTCGCTGAAGCGGCCTTTGTCGAAGTCGGCCAATGCCGCCCAATAGTAGTCGGCCAACGCGCTATTGCCCTGCACGGCCCAGGCTTGCCGAGCGATGGCGGCCTGTTGCAGGCGGGCGAAGGTGGCCGGGTCGAGGCCGTCTTTGAGCAACTGCGCGGTGAGGTCGTGCAGTACCTGTTCGGCCTCAGGGAGGTTTTCTCGCTCAAGGTCGGCATTCAGGCTGAGGAAACCGACGCCGCCGAGCACTTCGCGTTCGCTCCAGGGGCCGTAGGACAAACCGTGCTTGAGGCGCAGTTGACGGTACAGCGCCCAGTCGAGGTAGTCCTTAAGCAGGTCGTAGGTTTCATCGTGCTGGTCGTCCAATACCGGTTCTGGGAACAGCCAGTGCAGTTTGGCGCTGTTGCCTACCCAGCCGTGGATCAGTTCGCGGTGGCTGTTGGCGGTGTGCTGGATTTCCGGCAGGGGCCTGTGCTCGGTGGGGTCTACCGGGTCGAGTTCGCCGTAGGTGCGTTCCAGGTAGGCCGGCAGCAGTTTGTCGAGTTCGCCGACGACGATCAGGGTCATGTTGTTGGGGGCGTACCAATTCTTGCGCAGTGTCTGCAACTGGTCGCGAGTCAGTTGCTCGACCTCGGCGCGTTCGGCGCATTTGAGGCCCAACTCGACGGCCAGTTGATTGCTGGCGGTGTGGCCCAGGTCCTGACGGTCCAGCAGGCGTTGCAGGTGCGAGTAATGGCCGCCGTCTTCGCGCTCTACTACTTGTTTGGCCGCATTGATATTGGCGTCGGTCAATTCAGTGCGGGTGATGATTGCCAGTAACAGGTCGAGCACCTTGCGCTGGTTTTTCGCGGGAGCCTCAATTACGAAGGTGGTGTCGGCATTGCTGGTGTAGGCGTTCCACTCGCCGCCCAGGGCCTGCATGCGCTCTTCGAGGTCGCCTTCGCCGCCGCCGTCGATGCCACTGAACAGCAAGTGTTCGAGCAAGTGCGGCAACTCCTTTTCCTCACAGCCGAAGTCATCCAGGCCCACACCGACCACCAAACGGATCGCCACGTGCCCACGTTCGGTGCCCGGCTTGAGTAGCAATTGCAGGCCGTTGGGCAAGGTGTAGCCCTCGACTTGCAGGCGGTCAAAGGCAAAAGCGTGGGCAGAACCCATAAGCAGGCAGGCGAATAACAGGCGACGCATAACTGGCTTCCTGGCGAGTGAGGTCAGCTCTAACTGACTTCACGGGCCATCGTACGTTCAGGGCGAATGCGTGATGTCGGCAATATCTTCGGCCGAGAGCGCGCCTGTGTCGGACGTTTCCAACACTACATACGCACTGCTACAAAACAACGAATTGAGGCGTTTTATGTCGGCAATCAGCTCCAGGTGCAGGGAACTGGTCTCCAGGCTCTGTACGATTTTGCGTTGCAGACGGCTCACATGGGCGTGGGCCAAGCGGCGCTCCTGGGCGCGAAAGCGGCGCTTTTCGCGTAGCAATTGGCGTGCGCTTTCCGGGTCGGCGCTGAGGAATACCGAAAGGCCGAGTCGCAGATTGGCTATCAACTGGCTGTGCAGGCCAGTGAGTTCTTCCAGGCCTACTTCGGAAAACTGGCGGCGCTGAGAGGTTTTCTGCTGCTGGACTTTACGCAGCATGCGTTCGATCAGGTCGCCGGCGAGCTTCAGGTTGATCGACAGTTCGATGATCTCGGCCCAGCGGCGACTGTCCTGTTCGCTCAGGTCTTCGCGGGGCATTTGCGCCAGGTAGAGCTTGATTGCGCTGTAGAGCGCTTCGACGTCATCACTGAGGCTGCGCATCTCCTGGGTGATCGCAGTTTGCTTGCCGCGCAGTACTTCTTGCATGGCGGTGAGCATGTTGTCGATCAGGTCGCCCAGGCGCAGGGTTTCGCGGGCTGCATTCGCCAAGGCCAGGCTGGGCGTGGTGAGGGCCGTGGGGTCAAGATGACGGGGTTTGGCCTTGCCGTTGGCCTCTTCTCGCTCGGGCAGCAACCACGCGCAGAGGCGCGCCATTGGGCCGATGGTCGGCAGCAGGATCAGGCAGCGACTGACGTTGTAGAGCAGGTGGAAGGTGATGACCATGCCTTGGGTGTTGTAGTCCAGGCCGTCCATCCACAGTACCAGCGGGTCGAGCACCGGGATGATCAGCAGCAGGCCAATCAGTTTGTACAACAGACTGCCCAGGGCCACTTGGCGCCCGGCGGCGTTCTGCATGCTGGTGCTGAGGAAGGCCAGCACGCCGCTGCCGATGTTGGCGCCGATCACCAGGCCGATGGCCACGTGCAAGCCGATCACGCCGGCGCCGGCGAGGGTGGCGGTCAGCAATACGGCGGCCAGGCTGGAGTAGGAAATCATCGCAAACAAGGCGCCGACCAGTGCGTCGAGCAAAATGTCGCCGGTCAGCGAGGCGAACAGCACTTTCACGCCCTGGGCGTGGGTAATCGGGCCGGCGGCTTCGACGATCAATTGCAGCGCGAGGATGATCAGACCGAGGCCTATTCCTACTCGCCCCAACTGCCCTGCCCGCGTCTGTTTGCGCGACAGAAAGAAAATAACGCCGAGAAAGATCAACAGCGGCGACAGCCAGGACAAGTCAAAGGTCAGCACCCGCGCCATCAGCGCGGTACCGACGTCGGCGCCGAGCATAGTCGCCAGTGCGGGCATCAGGCCCATCAGGCCCTGGCCCACAAATGAGGTCACCAGCATGGCCGTGGCGTTGCTGCTCTGCACCATGGCTGTCACCAGGATGCCGGCGACAAACGCAAGCCAGCGCTTGGACATGTTATGCCCGATGACTTGACGCAAGTTAGAACCGTAGACCCGCAGGATCCCGGTACGGACGATGTGCGTGCCCCAGATAAGTAGGGTCACGGCGGAAAGCAGATTGAGCAAGGTCAGCATGCTCGGCCCCCCGTGTAGGTGTGCTCCAACAGGAGCGAAGGAAAGTTGCCGCGTGCCGCTCTACGTCTTGTACTTAAGCTGTAGTTGGCGAATGGGCTCGGCGCCAGCATCGCATAGCTAAAGTGGGGATTGAAACAAAACTGTCATGAAATCAGCTTTTTGCGGATGAAAAAAAACGGGACGCAAGCGCCCCGTTTTTTACGACTGGCTCGGGTTATTGACCCGGGATGTCCTTACGCAGTTTCACAGGATCCTGCTGTTTCTTCTTTTTCGCGATGGCGGTGCGCATCTTGATGTTCACCGCTTCTACCGCCAGCGAGAATGCCATGGCGAAGTAGACATAGCCTTTAGGCACATGCACGTCGAAGGATTCGGCGATCAGCACTGTACCCACCACCAGCAGGAACGACAGCGCCAGCATTTTCAGCGACGGGTGCTTGTCGATGAAATCGCTGATGGTGCCGGCAGCCAGCATCATCACCAATACGGCAACCACAATCGCGGCAACCATGACCGGTACGTGGGAGACCATGCCGACGGCGGTGATCACCGAGTCCAGGGAGAACACGATGTCGATGATCGCGATCTGGATGATGGTGTAGATGAACTTGCCACCGGCGCCTTTCGGCTCGTCCTGGGTTTCGTCTTCACCTTCCAGTGCGTGGTACATCTCTTGGGAGCTTTTCCACAGCAGGAACAGGCCACCGAAGAACAGAATCAGATCGCGACCGGAAATGCCTTGGCCAAACACCACAAAAAGGTCGGCAGTCAGTTGCATGACCCACGTGATCGACAGCAGCAACAGGATGCGCGTGACCATGGCCAGCGCCAGGCCGAATATCCGGGTGCGAGCCTGCATATGCTTAGGCATGCGGCTGACCAGGATCGAAATCATGATGATGTTATCGATGCCCAGGACGATCTCTAGGGCCGTCAGGGTGAAGAAGGCAATCCAGATTTCCGGATTGGTCAGCCATTCCATGTGTATTCCTTTGAGCGTGTGTTAGGCCGCACCGGCGTAGGGCCGGCGCAGCTGGGTTGTACGATTATAGAGTGCTGAACAGCGGAAAAATCCCCATCAGCAATGCGGCGAACATTATGCACAGGCACACCAGCACTGCCCACTTCAGGGTGAAGCGCTGATGATCGCCAAATTCGATACCGGCCAGGGCGACCAGCAAGTAGGTCGACGGTACCAGCGGGCTGAGCAAGTGCACCGGTTGGCCAACGATGGAGGCGCGGGCCATTTCCACTGCGGTGATGCCGTAGTGGCTGGCGGCTTCGGCCAGTACTGGCAGTACGCCGTAGTAGAACGCATCGTTGGACATGAAGAAGGTGAACGGCATGCTCACCAGTGCGGTGATAACGGCCAGGTACGGGCCCAAGGCGTCAGGGATGACCGCCAGCAGGCTCTTGGACATCGCATCGACCATGCCGGTGCCCGACAGGATGCCGGTAAAAATACCCGCGGCGAAGATCAGCCCTACCACCGCCAGTACGCTGCCAGCATGGGCGGCGACGCGGTCTTTCTGCTGTTGCAGGCACGGGTAGTTCACGATCATCGCGATACTGAACGCCACCATGAACAGCACCGGCAGCGGCAACAGGCCGGCGATCAGTGTGCACATCAGGGCCAGGGTCAGTGCGCCGTTGAACCAGATCAGCTTCGGACGGCGGGCGTCTGGAAATTGCGACACGCTGATTTCGCTATGGTCGATCTCGTCGCCCTGCAGGTGCAGTTCGCCCAGGCGAGCACGTTCGCGCTTACCGTACATATAGGCGATCGCGAGGATAGCGACGACGCCGGCGGCCATGGCCGGAATCATCGGTACGAAAATATCCGAAGGGTCCACATGCAGCGCACTGGCGGCGCGGGCGGTCGGGCCACCCCAAGGGGTCATGTTCATCACGCCACCGGCGAGAATGATCAAGCCGGCCATGATCCGCGGGCTCATGCCGATGCGCTTGTACAGCGGCAGCATGGCGGCCACGCAGATCATGTAGGTGGTGGCGCCGTCACCGTCCAGGGACACCACCAGGGCCAGTACGGCGGTGCCGACTGAAACCTTCAGCGGGTCGCCTTTGACCATCTTGAGGATCTTGCGCACGGCCGGGTCGAACAGGCCGGAGTCGATCATCAAGGCGAAGTAGAGGATGGCGAACATCAGCATCACGCCGGTTGGCGCGAGCTTGGTGATGCCTTCGAGCATCATCGGGCCGATCTTCGGTGCGAAACCGCCGAACAGCGCGAACAGGATTGGCACGATGATCAGGGCGATCAGCGCAGACAGGCGCTTGGTCATGATCAGGAACATGAACGTGATGACCATGGCAAAGCCAAGGAAAGTCAGCATAGGAATACTCCAGGCGTAGCGCGGCTAGGGAATGGCGAACCGGGATGGGTCAGCGCAGAACGAAAGGCACGAGGCGTACGGGGGGAGTTGGGGCGAACAGGCGGGTACGGACGGACATCGGGAATCACCATTGTTGTTGTAAACAGCCGGTCTTTTGCCGGCAGTGGGGGCGATCCTAGACGTGAAAGCTTTCAGCCAGCTTTCGCTGGCTAAACAGGTGATATGGAAAAGACGCACGGTCTTCAAGGGGGCACAGGTGAAAATGTGGGAGGGGGCTTGCTCCCGATAGCAGAGTGTCAGTCACGGCATGTGCAAGCTGACCCACCGCCATCGGGAGCAAGCCCCCTCCCACATTTGATATGTGTTTATTTCGGCTGCTTCAGGGCAGCTCAAGGCCGCCCGCTGCTTTGTGCAGTTTGCGCAGGTGCTCGCCCACCTGCTTGAGGTTGGCTTCGCATGCGGCGATTTCTGCGGCGCGAGCAGGGTCCAGCAGCGCCCTCACCTCTTTATCCAGCTCGCCGGTCAGCGATTGCAGCTGTTTCTGGCGTTCGGCGCTTTCCGATTCCAGGCGTTTGGCTTCCGACGGTTGTGGCAGGCCGTAGCCGCCGCTGCCGAGCAATTCTGCTGGCCTGCTGAGGAACCCACTGTTGGCGAGGATCTGTTGCAGCGTGGCGTTGGCTTTTTCCATGCCGCCGTTTTTCAGCTCGCGGGCACCGAGATAGCGCTGTTTGACCTCGTCCTGAGCCAGCATCAGCTGCTTGCGAAAGCTTGCCTGTTCCAGCAGCAACAACGCGGCGCTGGTGCGCAGATCGGCCTGGTCGAACCATGGGCGCCGTTGCGCTGCGCTGAGCGATAGCCAATCTTCAACCTGGGTCTGTTTGATCGGCAGGTGTTTGCGCAGCACATCGAACATCGCCTGATAACGCTCGCGGAACGAGTCAAAGTGATAGCCCAGTCGCAGGGCTTCACGTTTGTCATTCAGCACGCTGGTATCGGCCAGGCCGCGGGCTTGTAGCACTTCAAGCAGGCCGTTGGGGGTGATGTTGTCCAGGCCGGTGAGTTGCGGGTTCGCGCTGCCGCTGCGTAACAGCTTCAGGCTTTCGACCGCGCAGTTATTGGACAGGAAGAAGTAGTTTCCGTCGTAGCTCCAGTGCATCTCTGCAGCGTGTTCGACGGTGTCGTTGATCTCTTGTCGTGACAGTCTCAACGGCACGGAAGCCAGGCCGCGCAGCTCGGTCTTGGTGTATTCGTCGATCACCTGGGCCAGCGGAAGTACAAACAGGCGTGACGGGTACTTGCCCACCAGGCCATCCCAACTCGACAGTTGTACGTCACCGACGAACGCGCGGTAGGACAAGACCAGATGCTGGTCCAGGTCCAGCCGGCAATCTGGTCCGCGGGGACGGCCCGGTGCGCAGATCACCAGGCGCAACATGCTGTGGCCCCAGCGGCTGACCAGGTTCTGGTTGGCTTCGGCCAGCAGATAGTCGATTTCATAGACCCGCTCCGGGTCCACGTGGCCCAACGGCGTCTTTGCAAAGTCGTTGCCCGCATTGAGGAACGGGTAGGCCTTGGCGCAGGCATCCTGTTCAGGCGGTGCCCAGCCGAAGTGTTGCTGGTAATAGCGGAACAGTGCGGGGCGTCGGCAGGCGTAGCTTGGATCGAGGAGGAAGTACTCCATGTTGACCGCGACGAACTCCAGCGGGCTGCTGGTTTCGTAGATGTCTGGGCTGCGCACGATCTGGCGGTTGTGCTGCTCGCGCTCACCGCGCCGGCCGACATACTGCGGCCAGCCGGCGAGGTCCAGCAGGCGCGGGTCATCGCTGAGGGTGAAACGGCGTTCATTCTGGCCACGGCATTGATCGGGCAGGCCGATCAGGCCGGTGATGCTGTTCTGGCGGCTGCAGCGCTGGATCAGCGCGCGCTCGTCCTTGGCCCACAGGCGCGCACGGTCATAGATATGGGTCAATTCATGCAGCACGGTGGCGAGCATTTCCCGGCGCACGGTGCCGTGGGGGCGATTGGTTTTCTGGGTGGCGGCGCTGCCATCGGTCAGGGGAGCGAGCAGATTGCGGTTGAGGTCCAGTTCGGACACCAACGAGGCCTGACCATAGGCATTTTCGGGCATCTTGTCGGTCCAGCCGACATCGATGCGTCGGTCCAACTGCTCGATAAAGCGCGGCGGCAGTGAGCGCATCGCTTCATCGAGCAATGCCTGGCTGGCCTGCTGTTCGGCCGGGCTCAAGCCTTCTGTCTTGAGCCGCAGTTGCAGGCTGGCCTGGGCTGCGCTGGCACACAGCAGCACAGTCCCGGCCAGGAGCCAGGCAGCGAGGCGCCTCACAGAGCGAGGATGGCTTCGGCGAGGGTCTGGTCGCTGGCGTCGCGGGCTTCCGGCAGGCGGGTGCGCAGGGTATCGAAGGCGGCTTCCAACTGTGCGCCTCGGATTTCGCCATTGGTGGCGACGAAACTGGCGGCGTCATCGTGAGCTTCGCGCACGACTTTGGAGTCGCGGATGGAGGTGGTGGTGTCCGAGGTGAAATCAATGGTGCGGCCGGAGGCGCGGACAATGATGTTACTGGTGGCCACCAGGGTATGCGCCTGGGCAACGTCGGCCAACAACAGCAGGCCAAGGGTGGCGGCGATCAAAGGGCTACGCATGGAAGAACTCCGAATACAAAGATGGAAACACAAAGATGATTATTGGACGAGAATTGCCTGCGCCAGTTCAAGGTCGCTTGCATGAAGTTTTGGTTGGTTCCGGCGCAGGTAATCCAGTGCCGATTCCAGCCGCGCTCCACGCCATTGGCCGTCAGTGGCGATGAACGCGGCGGCGTCATCCTGAGCGGCCACTACTACTTTGCGGTCGAACGGTGCGGAGGTCACCTTGCTGGTGGCATACGCGCTCGCAACGGTGCTCTGGATGGTCAGGTCAAAGGCCGAAGCCAGTGGCGACCAGCCAGCGAAAAACACGACAGGGACAATTAACAGGCGGTATGAAAAAGCCATGGGACTCGACAACTGAAAACGAGCGCCAAGGCTAGCGCAATGCCCCGGCGAGAGCCAGCGCCGAGGCATTCAAGAGCAACTGGCGCTCGCTCATATCAGGTGCGATCAGATAGCCAGGATGGCTTGAGCCAGCTGTGCGTCAGTCGCGGTATTCAGTTGTGGTGCTTGTTGGCGGATCTGGGCCAAGGCGCTTTCCAGCTTCACACCACGAATGGCTCCTTCGCTGGCGACAAAGCTGGCAGCGTCGTCTCGGGCGGCACGCACGACTTTGTTATCGCGAAGGGACGAAGTGGCATCGGAGGTGGCGTCTGAAGTGGCCTTCAATGCGCCGACGATGGAGTCGGTGGTCACTATAAAGCTGGAGGCATTGGCGTTTGCAGCCAGGACCAACAGGGCGGCGGCGCTGAGCAGGCGAAGACGGGACATGGGGTGACTCCTATAGATGAGCAATAAAGGTGGCGCAGAGACTCGCCGAATGTTGATTGGATATTAGGCCGAGGCTTATCAGTTCGGATAGGTTTTGTGCAGTTCTGAAAACTGTACCTATTGTATTATTTTTTTATTAAACTGTACCTGTTCCTCTAAAAGCATTGCTGGAAACGCACACGCCTAAAACAACAAAGCCCGCCTCCGGTCTCCCGGGGCGGGCTCTGTTTTGACAAATCAGTGCTGGCAGTGGACCCGGTGGGTCAGGGCCAGCGAGCGCTAATTAGCGCCAGAACGGCTTGCTCAGCTCTTCGTAGCGTTGAGCTTCGCTGATACCGGCGTCAGCCAGCAGACGCGAATCCAGACGAGCCAGTTGGTGGCGGCTGGAGATGCGGCGCTGCCACAACATCAGGTTGGCCAGAACGCGCAAAGGCATGGAAGCCTGGGTGTTTACAGCTTTTTCTTCGAAGAACAGTTCGGAACTGAGTGTACGTTCCATGATGACATCCTTCCGCTTATGGCGGCATTAGGTAGTGGTTTAACTGATGCCAATGATCCTCCTCCGGCGCAAGACTCTCTAGATACAGTTCACCTGTATTGTGAGGGGCCAGTTAACTGTTTATAGGTGCTGTACGGTACGAAAATGGGGCAACTGTACTTGTCTGCACTTCAATGGTGCGAAATTAGTAGTTATGGGGATATGCGTAAGATTTTTCTGTCGGAAAAGACCAGTACAGCAGTACAGTTTTATTAAGAAGTGACGATCAGGAAGCCGAGCTGATGAAGGTGTGTTTGCATCAGCCCGGATCTGTATCCATCAAGCATTGAGCATATGCCCGGTTTCTTCCAGGTTAATGTGCCAACTCAGTGCTTCGCGCAGGATGTGTGGGGTGTGTCCGCCGATGGCGCAGGCCGCATTGAAGTAATTGTTCAGCGCATCGCGGTACGCCGGGTGCACACAGTTGTCGATGATCACCCGTGCGCGCTCCCGTGGCGCCAGGCCGCGCAGGTCAGCGAGGCCGACTTCGGTGACAAGGATGTCGACATCATGCTCGGTATGGTCCACATGACTGACCATCGGCACCACGCTGGAAATCGCGCCACCCTTGGCAATTGACTTGGTTACGAAGATCGCCAAGTGCGCGTTACGCGCGAAATCGCCTGAGCCACCAATGCCGTTCATCATCCGCGTGCCGCAGACGTGGGTGGAGTTGACGTTGCCGTAGATGTCGAACTCCAGCGCCGTGTTGATGCCGATAATGCCCAGGCGACGCACCACTTCGGGGTGGTTGGAGATTTCCTGCGGGCGCAGCACCAGCTTGTCCTTGTAGTGCTCCAGATTGCCGAACACATCGGCGTTGCGCCGTTCCGACAGCGTGATCGAGCTGCCCGACGCAAAGCTCAGCTTGCCGGCGTCGATCAGGTCGAAAGTCGAGTCCTGCAGCACTTCGGAATACATCGTCAGGTCTTTGAACGGCGAATCGATCAATCCGCACATCACCGCGTTGGCGATGTTTCCGATACCCGCCTGCAGCGGGCCGAGCTTGTTGGTCATGCGACCGGCATCCACTTCCTGTTTAAGGAAGTGAATCAAGTGATTGGCGATCCCTTGGGTGTCACTGTCAGGAGGTGTAACAGTAGAAGCTGAGTCCGCCTGGTTGGTGATGACAATGGCGACAATCTTTTCCGGCGGGATGGGAATCGCGGTGCTGCCGATGCGGTCGTCGACCTTTACCAGCGGGATCGGCGTGCGAGTCGGGCGGTAGGTTGGGATATAGATGTCGTGCAACCCTTCAAGATTCGGGTTGTGTGCCAGGTTGATCTCGATGATCACCTGCTTGGCGAAAATCGCGAAGCTGGCCGAGTTACCCACGGAGGTGGTGGGCACGATATGCCCTTGTTCGGTGATCGCCACGGCTTCGATCACAGCAATGTCTGGCAGCTTGAGCTGGTTGTTGCGCAGTTGCTCGACGGTTTCCGACAGATGCTGGTCGATAAACATGACTTCGCCGGCATTGATTGCCTTGCGCAGCGTGCTATCGACTTGAAACGGCATGCGTCGTGACAGCACGCCAGCTTCGGTCAGTTGCTTGTCCAGGTCATTACCCAGGCTGGCACCGGTCATTAGGGCGATTTTCAGCGGGGACGTCTTGGCGCGTTCGGCCAGGGCGTGGGGGACGGCCTTGGCTTCACCGGCTCGGGTGAAGCCACTCATGCCGACGGTCATGCCGTCCTCGATCAGTGCGGCGGCGTCTGCCGCGCTCATGACCTTGTTCAACAACGAAGGCAAGCGGATACGATCACGGTACATGAATTGTTATCTCAGGCTACGGAAGCAAGGTGGGCAGTGTAGTGATTTCAAAAAGTTTCGGCCCGCTACCATGGTCGAATGCCGAGTAGTGTTTTAGAGCCTTTGGTCGGGTTTCATGCGGTAATAAAAAACCCCAGCCTATCGCAGGCCGGGGTTTTGAGTATTGCGCTGAAGCAGTGTTACTCGACGGCTTTGACCATGTCTTCGATGACCTTCTTCGCGTCACCGAAGACCATCATGGTCTTGTCCAAGTAGAACAACTCGTTATCCAAACCGGCATACCCGCTGGCCATCGATCGCTTGTTGACGATGATGGTTTTGGCCTTGAAGGCTTCCAGAATCGGCATCCCTGCAATTGGCGAGTTCGGATCGTTCTTCGCGGCCGGGTTGACCACGTCGTTTGCGCCCAGCACCAGGACTACGTCGGCCTGGCCGAATTCCGAGTTGATGTCTTCCATTTCGAACACTTGGTCGTAAGGCACTTCCGCCTCGGCCAGCAGGACGTTCATATGCCCAGGCATGCGGCCTGCCACCGGGTGGATCGCGTACTTCACGGTCACGCCGCGGTGAGTCAGCTTCTCGGTCAGTTCCTTCAGCGCGTGTTGCGCACGTGCCACCGCTAAGCCGTAGCCTGGAACGATGATCACGGTGTCGGCGTTGGTCAGCAGGAAGGTTGCGTCGTCGGCCGAGCCGGACTTCACCGGGCGCGCTTCTTTCGAGCCTGCCGCAGCACCGGCATCCGGCGCATTGCCGAAACCGCCGAGCAGTACATTAAAGAAGGAACGGTTCATCGCCTTGCACATGATGTACGACAGGATCGCGCCGCTGGAGCCCACCAGGGAGCCGGCGATGATCAGCATCGAGTTGTTCAGCGAGAAACCGATACCCGCCGCTGCCCAGCCGGAGTAGCTGTTGAGCATCGACACGACGACCGGCATGTCGGCGCCGCCGATTGGGATGATGATCAGCACGCCCAGCACGAAGGCCAGGGCCAGCATCAGCGCGAAGGCGGTGAGGTTGCCGGTGAACATAAAGGCCAGGCCCAGGCCAAGGGTCAGCAGGCCCAGTACCAGGTTCAGTTTGTGCTGACCGCCGAACTGTACCGGTGCGCCCTGAAACAGGCGGAACTTGTACTTGCCCGACAGTTTGCCGAAGGCGATCACCGAACCCGAGAAGGTGATTGCACCGATAGCAGCGCCGAGGAACAGTTCCAGGCGGTTACCGGCAGGGATTGAATCGCCCAGGTGCTTAACGATGCCCAACGATTGCGGCTCAACCACTGCTGCGACAGCGATAAACACCGCAGCCAGGCCGATCATGCTGTGCATGAAGGCAACCAGCTCCGGCATCTTGGTCATCTCTACGCGCTTGGCCATGATCGAGCCTGCGGTACCACCGACCAACAGGCCGACGATTACGTAGCCGATACCGGCGGTGGCGAGCTCAGCGCCCAGCTTATAGATGAGGCCCACAGTGGTGAGCACCGCCAGCGCCATGCCAAGCATGCCGAACAGGTTGCCGCGTCGCGATGTGGTCGGGTGCGAAAGGCCCTTAAGGGCCTGGATAAAGCAGATCGACGCGATCAGGTAGAGCGTCGTTACCAGATTCATGCTCATTACTTCTGCACCTCTTCTTTCACAGCTTTGGGCGCTTTCTTCTTGAACATCTCAAGCATCCTACGAGTCACCAGGAAGCCGCCGAACACATTGACTGCCGCCAAAGCGACCGCCAGCGTGCCCATGGTCTTGCCCAATGGTGTCACTGTGAGGGCGGCGGCCAGCATGGCGCCGACGATCACAATCGCGGAAATGGCGTTGGTCACCGCCATCAATGGCGTGTGCAGCGCGGGGGTAACGTTCCAGACCACGTGGTAACCGACATAAATCGCCAGCACAAAGATGATCAGGTTGTAGATACCGGGGGAGATAAGCTCTTCCATCGTCTGAATCCCTGCTTAGGCGTTTTTGCGGATGACTTGGCCGTCGCGGCACATCAGGCACGCGGCGACGATGTCGTCTTCGAGGTTGAGTTCAAACTGCCCTTCCTTGTTGAAGACCAGCTTCAGGAAGTCCAGCAGGTTGCGCGCGTACAAGGCTGACGCGTCGGCGGCGACAGCACCGGCGAGATTGGTCGGGCCACAGATGATCACGCCGTTTTCCACGACGGTTTCGTCAGCCACGGTGAGCGGGCAGTTGCCACCTTGGGCGGCGGCGAGGTCGATGACCACCGAGCCAGGCTTCATCTGCGCGACGGTCTCGGCGCTGAGCAGTGTGGGTGCTTTACGCCCGGGAATCAGTGCGGTGGTGATGACGATATCGGCTTGCTTGGCGCGCTCGTGCACGGCCAGGGCCTGGCGCTGCATCCAACTGGTTGGCATCGGGCGTGCGTAACCACCGACGCCGACGGCGCATTCGCGTTCTTCGTCAGTCTCGTAGGGCACGTCGACGAACTTGGCGCCGAGGGATTCAATTTGCTCTTTGACGGCCGGGCGCACGTCAGACGCTTCGATCACTGCGCCCAGGCGTTTCGCCGTGGCAATCGCCTGCAGACCAGCAACACCGGCGCCGAGGATCAGCACGCGCGCGGCTTTGACGGTGCCGGCGGCGGTCATCAGCATCGGCATGAAGCGCGGATAGTGATGAGCAGCCAGCAGTACGGCTTTATAGCCCGCGATGTTGGCCTGAGACGACAACACGTCGAGGCTCTGTGCCCGTGAAGTGCGTGGCGCGGCTTCAAGAGCGAAAGCGGTGATGCCCTTCTCCGCCAGCTTGGCAATGGTTTCGTTGCTGAACGGATTGAGCATGCCCACCAACACGGTGCCGCTTTTGATCAGCGTAAGTTCGCTGTCGCTGGGCGCTACCACCTTGAGGATCAGCTCGGCGCCGAACGCATCGTTGGCACTGCCAATGGTTGCGCCTGCCGTTTCATAGGCACTGTCGACGACACTGGCTTTCAGGCCAGCCCCGCTTTGTACAGTGACCTTATGGCCCTGGCCGATCAGCTTCTTGATGGTTTCCGGGGTGGCAGCCACCCGCGTTTCACCGGTCTGGGTTTCGAGAGGAACACCAATGTGCACGTCAAATCTCCTGCATGATCTTTTTGCTTTTGATCTTTTTGTAAAAAGGCCAGTGCACCGCGAGTGGCGCAACTGGGGCGGCCGATCAGCACGATCCCGCTGAAATGACAGCGGGGCGCGGCATTTTGCAGGCGAACTTTACGGCCTTCAAGGGATTATGACGGGTGACGAAAAATTAACTACAAGTCACCCTGTGACTGATTGTCGCAACATGCTGAAATAACCTCTTTAAATACAGGTAATTAAAGGGCCCTAGGTGATTTTTTGGTGTTTGCCCATGATTGATGTGAATAGTCGGGCATTGGCCTGTTGGAGTCGCTGCAAGCCACTAAAATCATGGTGTTAAGCCCTATTTTTGATGGATAGATACAGTCTGTGAAAATGCGACATATACGTATATCTGTAGGATCAAAAATTAACTGACTACAAAGTCAGTATGAGGGCTTTGGCCTTTAATTGCTGGGGCTATAGCGCTGGGATTGGTCAATGAGCCAGTCCCGAAACGCCTGCAATGAGGCTGATTCGACTTTCCTGTCAGGAATCATCAGGTAATAAGCCTTGGTGCTTGTTAGCGCGTCAGGGTTGGCGATCACCAGTTGATGCTCGTCCAGTTCTCGCTGGATCAGGAACGGTGGGATCAGCGCAATGCCCATGTCGTGCATGGCTGCTTGGGACAGCATCGAGAATAGCTCGTAACGCGGGCCTGTCATGTCGCGCGGGACGTTCAACTGCTGAGCGTTGAACCATTGGCGCCAGGCATACGGACGGGTGGTCTGCTGAAGCAGTGGCAGTTCCCCGATCTCCTGTGGCGTGAAACGCTTGCGGTCACCCAAAAGGCGCGGGCTGCACACGGGGACGGGATTTTCTCCCAGCAGCCGGTGGGACTCGGTGCCGGACCAATCAGCGTCGCCGAAGTAGATCGCCGCGTCGAAGTCGGTATCGGCGAACAGAAAGGGGCGTGTGCGGTTGGTCAGATTTACAGTCACCTCTGGGTGCTGCCGTTGAAAGTCCTTGAGGCGAGGGATCAACCATTGGGTACCAAAGGTGGGTACTACGGCCAACTCGATAGTGTTGGCGCCCTGCTGGCCCATGACTGAAAGGGTGTCGCGTTCCACGGCATCCAGCTGAGTTGCCACTCTGCGGCTGTAGGACAGACCTGCTTCCGTCAGCTTTACCCCACGCCGTGATCGCCGAAATAGCTCGACACTCAAAAACTCCTCAAGGCTGGCTATCTGCCGACAAATGGCACCCTGGGTAATGGAGAGCTCGTGCGCAGCCTTGGTAAAGCTCTCGTGGCGTGCGGCCGCTTCAAAACTGACGAGGGCGGTTGTGCTTGGTATTTTTCTGCGCATGTACCTTGTACTCACATATAAAGCGCGCTTGCGCAGTTTCTGAGTGTTACAGAGTGAGAAATTAGCACAAGGCTATGCCGAAACCTCGTTTGCTCTCCCCGCTCGCTCGGCCTAGGCTCCCCCCACGACATTTGATTTCTTTGCGAGGACTTATTCATGGCTGGCAAGGCAAGCTTTAACTGGATCGATCCGCTACTGCTGGATCAACAGCTCACCGAAGAAGAGCGCATGGTGCGTGACAGTGCTGAGCAATTTGCCCAGGACAAGCTGGCGCCCCGTGTTCTCGAAGCCTTCCGCCATGAAAAAACAGATCCGGCGATTTTCCGTGAAATGGGTGAAACCGGCTTGCTGGGGGCGATGATTCCCGAGCAGTACGGTGGCAGTGGCTTGAACTATGTCAGTTACGGGTTGATTGCGCGTGAAGTTGAGCGCGTCGACTCCGGTTACCGTTCCATGATGAGTGTGCAGTCGTCATTGGTAATGGTGCCTATCAATGAGTTCGGCACCGAAGCGCAAAAGCAGAAGTACTTGCCCAAGCTGGCCTCCGGCGAATGGATTGGCTGTTTTGGTTTGACCGAGCCTAACCACGGCTCTGATCCAGGCGCGATGATTACGCGTGCGCGCAAAGTGGACGGCGGCTACAGCCTTACGGGCGCCAAGATGTGGATCACCAATAGCCCGATTGCAGACGTGTTTGTGGTGTGGGGTAAGGATGACGCCGGTGATATCCGTGGTTTTGTCTTGGAGAAAGGCTGGAAGGGCCTGAGTGCGCCAGCGATTCACGGCAAGGTCGGCCTTCGCGCCTCTATTACTGGTGAGATCGTGATGGACAACGTGTTTGTGCCGGAAGAGAACATTTTCCCGGATGTGCGTGGCTTGAAAGGTCCTTTCACCTGCCTTAACTCGGCGCGCTATGGCATCTCCTGGGGGGCGTTGGGCGCTGCCGAGTTCTGCTGGCACACCGCTCGCCAGTACACGCTTGATCGTCAGCAGTTCGGTCGTCCATTGGCGGCTACCCAACTGATCCAGAAGAAACTGGCGGATATGCAGACCGAGATCACTCTGGCGCTGCAAGGTTGCTTGCGGCTGGGGCGTATGAAGGATGAGGGAACGGCTGCGGTTGAGATTACGTCGATCATGAAGCGCAACTCGTGCGGCAAGTCTTTGGATATCGCTCGTATGGCGCGGGACATGTTGGGTGGCAATGGGATTTCTGACGAGTTCGGGGTGGCGCGTCATTTGGTGAATCTTGAAGTGGTTAACACCTATGAGGGCACGCATGACGTTCACGCCTTGATTCTGGGGCGCGCGCAAACCGGTCTTCAGGCGTTCTATTAATAGGAGAACGGTATGGGCGCGCTTTCGCATCTGCGGGTACTGGATTTGTCGCGAGTGTTGGCGGGCCCTTGGTCCGGACAGATCCTTGCGGATCTTGGGGCTGAGGTGATCAAGGTCGAGCGTCCCGGCAACGGTGACGATACGCGTGCTTGGGGCCCGCCCTTCCTTAAGGATGCTTATGGCGAGAACACCAGTGAGGCGGCGTACTACCTATCCGCTAATCGTAATAAAGAGTCGGTGACTATCGATTTTACGCAACCGGAGGGTCAGCAATTGGTGCGGGACCTGGCGGCCAAGTCCGACATCCTGATCGAGAACTTCAAGGTCGGTGGCCTGGCGGCATATGGGCTGGACTATGAGTCACTCAAGGCCGTTAATCCGGAGTTGATCTATTGCTCCATCACTGGGTTTGGTCAGACCGGACCGTATGCCGGCCGTGCGGGCTACGACTTCATGATCCAGGGGCTGGGCGGGCTGATGAGTCTGACCGGTCGACCGGAGGGTGATGAGGGTGCGGGGCCGGTGAAGGTTGGGGTGGCGTTAACTGACATCCTTACTGGGCTCTACTCGACGGTGGCGATTCTTGCTGCGCTGGCGCATCGCGATCACGACGGTGGCGGTCAGCATATCGATATGGCATTGCTTGATGTGCAGGTGGCGTGTCTGGCTAATCAGGCGATGAATTACCTAACGACAGGGGTGTCCCCAAAGCGTCTGGGTAACGCTCATCCGAATATCGTGCCTTATCAGGACTTCCCTACAGCCGATGGTGATTTCATTCTGACGGTGGGAAATGACAGCCAATTTCGCAAGTTCGCCGAAGTGGCTGGTCAGCCGCAGTGGGCGGATGATCCGCGCTTCTCTACTAATAAGGTACGAGTGGCTAACCGTGCAGAGCTGATTCCGTTGATTCGCCAGGCTACTGTCTTCAAAACGACGGCTGAGTGGGTGTCGCGGCTGGAGCGGGTGGGTGTGCCTTGTGGGCCGATCAATGATTTGGCGCAGGTGTTTGCTGATCCGCAGGTCAAGGCGCGTGGGTTGGCTATGCAGCTACCACATGCGCTGGCGGGGATGGTGCCTCAGGTTGCCAGCCCCATTCGGTTGTCCAAGACGCCTGTGGAGTACCGCAGTGCGCCTCCGCTGTTGGGTGAGCATACAGCTCAGGTACTACAGCGTGTGCTCGGGTTGGGGGCTGCGAATGTGGCTGCTTTAAGGGGGGCAGGTGTTATCTAGATGTTCTGTTCTATATATATAGCGCTCGGTTGACCATTTTTTAATCAATTCTAGCCAATTGATAGATATCGCAAATTAAAAGGTTGACGTGAGATTCTGGGAGCCTATAATTCGCCCCACTTCCGGTGCAGTCGAAACGGAAAACTCCTTGGTAAACAATGAGTTACGCAGTTTTCGGCAGTAGGTTGCTTCAGTTCATCGAAGCCAAAAGGAAGTTGAAAAAGAGGTGTTGACAGCAGCGTGTAACGCTGTAGAATTCGCCTCCCGCTGATGAGAGATCAGAAGCGCAAGTGGTTGAAGTTGTTGAAGAAATCTTC